>CAZWDD010000101.1:0-16851 GCA_964632345.1 uncultured Solibacteraceae bacterium
CACCCACTCGGCGAGTTTGGTACGCGGGTTCTCCGGAAGGGCCGTGCGCTCCGGTGCGCCAGCGGGCCGCAACACCCCGAGCGGGCGCGCCCCCCCATTCTCCGTAGGCCGGGTATACTCTCCTCGTTCCAGAATGTGAATCGGCGTCGCCCGCTGGAAGTCGTTTTCCACGCTGAAGAGCACCGGCAGCGGGGCGGGCAGTTGATCGTTGGCCGCTTCCAACTCTTTTTCGAGCGCGAGCGCCTCCGGCCCCTCCTTTCCCTTCATGGCTGCCTTAATTCGCTTGATCTCAGCTTCGGTGGCCTTCGCCTTTTCCTTCCACGCCGCCTGCTCGGCCTCCGAGGACAGCGGCACGTCCTTCTCATGCGTGGCCGCAAAATAGGCCTGGATGCGATAGTAGTCGGCTTGCCGGAAGGCGTCGAACTTATGATCGTGGCAGCGGGCACAACCGATGGTCACGCCCAGAAACGCGGCGCCCACGATGTTGGTCATCTCGGTCAGAACCTCCGACCGGCTACTGGCCACCTCCTGGTTCCCGGCATTCTTGCGCAGCGGCCCGAGACGCTGAAATCCGCTCGCGATACGGAGCCACTCATTCCGAGGGTCCAACTCATCGCCGGCCAGTTGCTCCATCACGAATCGGTCGTATGGCTTGTCTTCATTGAACGACTTCACCACATAGTCACGGAAGCGCCACGCTCCGTTGCGGTGGGTGTCATATTCAAACCCATCCGTCTCCGAATAACGCACCACATCCAGCCAGCGTTGCGCCCAACGCTCACCGTACTGCGGCGAGTTCAGGTAGCGGTCCACCACCCGGTCCCATGCCTGCGGCGACGCATCGGCTACGAAGGCCGACACTTCTTCCGGTGTCGGCGGCAATCCGCGAAGGGTAAAAGACGCGCGGCGGATCAGTGTGGCACGGTCGGCTTCGGGAGCCGGACTGAGCCCCTCCTTCCGCAACCGCGCAAGGACGAACGCATCGATCGGCGTCTTCACCCAGGCTTGGCCGGCCGGATCGGTGAACGAGGGAACGGCTGGATTCTGCCGGGGCTGGAACGCCCAGTGGCGGCGCTCTACCGGTGTGTAGGTTCCCAGGGGCGCCGTCGTCTCTGCGATTAGTTGCGCGGCGATGGTGAACGTCAGAAAAATCGCAAGCGACGGAGATTTCATAACTTTGTTCGTGATTATATAGGACGATGATCGTGAATTCCAAGGTATGTTTCCTGCTGTTCATTGCGTCCCTGACGCTGGCGGCCGCGCCGCCGGTGGATCCCCCCGTCGCCAAGAAGGCAGGGATGGATGCGGCCACCCTGGCCCGTATTCCGAAGCGCATGCAGGAACTGGTGGATGCGGGCGTGCTATCCGGCGCCGTCACCCTGGTGCAGCGCCACGGCGCCGTGGCCAGCCTGGAAGCGGTGGGTTGGGCCGACAAGGAAGCGAACAAGCCGATGCGTCCGGACACCATCTTTCAGGTGATGTCGATGACCAAGCCCTTCGCCGGCACCTCTATTATGATGCTCGCCGAAGAGGGAAAACTGAGCATCACGGACCCGGTTGAGAAGCACCTTCCGGAGTTTCGCGGCCAGATGGTCATCGCCAGGAAGAACGACGACGGCAGCATTGTCATCCGAAAACCAGCGCGGCCCATCACCATATTCGACTGCATGACGCACACCTCCGGGATGAGCTACCTGCCCCCGGCCGGAATTCGCGAGTTGAACACCAATATGGACCGCACCCTGGCCGACGCCGTGATGCTCTACTCCCAGATGCCGCTGGAGTTCGAACCCGGCAGCAAGTGGCAGTACTCCAACCTCGGCATCGCCATCCTCGGCCGCATCATTGAAGTCCGCTCCGGCATGCCGTTTGAGAAGTTTCTCGAGACGCGGATCTTCCAACCGCTGGGCATGAAGGACTCCCACATTTTCCTACCCGCCGAAAAGCACTCCCGGCTGGCGGCGATCTACCGTAGGGGTGAAAACGGATTGGTAAAAGCCGGGTCGGAGACTCTGGGCGGCTATGCGCTCAACTACCGAAAGGGGGCGAAGTACTCCGCGCCCGAGTGGGGCCTCTACACCACGGCGCAGGACCTGGCCGCTTTCTACCAGATGCTTCTCGACGGCGGCATGGCGGGCGGCAAACGGCTCCTCTCCCGCGCCTCCATTGACCTGATGGCCCGCAAGCATACGGGCGACCTCCGCTCCGGCCATAACCCGGGCACCGCCTTCGGACTGACGTGGGAGGTGCACGACGACCCGCGCAGCGAGGTCACCTACCTCTCCACCGGCACCTTCGGCCATGGGGGCGCTTTCGGCACCCACGGATGGGTGGACCGGAAGAAGGACATGGTGGGCGTCTATCTGATTCAGATGACAGGCATCGACGCTTCCGCCAAGTACGGCTTCATGCAGATGGCCGGCGCGGCGCTCGTGGACTGATCCCGCCCCCGCCGGTCAGCCCTTCCGCTTCCGCACCGCCTCAGTCAACGCTGGAACGACTTCAAACAGGTCCCCGACAATGCCGTAATCGGCCACTTCAAAAATGGGCGCGTCGGGGTCCTTGTTAATCGCCACAATCGTCTTTGATCCCTTCATTCCCACCTGGTGCTGAATGGCGCCGCTGATACCGACAGCGATATAGACCTTCGGCGCTACCGTCTGGCCGGAACTGCCAACCTGCCGTTCCATGGGCAGCCATCCGTTGTCGCAGATCGGGCGCGATGCCGCGATCTCCCCGCCCAGCGCCGCCGCCAGTTCCTCGACCAGTCCAATGTTTTCCTGCTCGCGAATCCCTCGTCCAACGCTGACGATGATATCCGCCGCCGTCAGATCCACGGCCCGGCCCGACTCGCGGAACGGAGACTCCGCCTGCACTCGGATCACGTCCGGACCGATCTCCGGCACGAAGTTCTCGACGGCGGGGGAACCCGCCGCCAAAGTGTCGCCGCGGTAGGCGCCGGCCTGGATCGACAGGAAGCCCGGACCATCGGAAGGCAGCGCATAATCGGCGTTCAACTTCCCTTGAAACAACTGCCGGACGGCCACCGCGCGGTCGCCATCGACACGGAGTTTCACCACGTCGCTGACCAGATTCCGCCCGAACCGCGTCGCCAGCTTTGGCGCGAAATCCCGCACCTGATAGGTATGCGGCAGCACCACAAACTGCGGATTCACCTGGCGGATCAACTGCTCGAGCGCCGCGGTATATCCATCGGCGCTGTAGGTCTCCAACGATGCATGCTGAATGGCGAAGACCGTCGCGACAGCCTTCGCCGCCGCCTCCCCGGCGGGCCCTATCGTGGCGACAGACACGGGCAGACCAAGTTCCCCGGCCGCCACCACCGCCTCCCATCCCATGCGATGAAACTGACCGCCGGACTGCTCGAGAACCACCAGGACGCTCATATCACCCGCACCTCAAACTTCAGCTTGTCAGCCAACGCCTCGGCGGCCGCCGCGGCATCCCCTTCCAGAATCTGCGTCTGCTTGGCGCGGCCCGGCAGGTAAACACGCTCCCGCTTTACCTGCGCCGCCGGAACTCCACCCAGGTCCGCCGCCGCAACTACACGCACCTCCTTGGTCTTGGCCTTCTTGATTCCCATTAGCGTCGCGTAGCGCAGCTTGTTGATGCCGCTCTGAATGGTCAGCACGGCGGGCAGTGGCAGTGTGACGTGCTGAAACCAGCCGTCCTCCAACTCCCGTTTCACCCGAATCGCGCCGTCCTGCTTCTCAACGGCCATGATGATCGTCGCGCTCGGCAGGCCTAACAACTCCGCCATCACAACGCCAGTCTGCCCGCTGCCGAGGTCGTCTGACTGCAGGCCGGTCAGTACCAGATCCGGCGTCTCGCCGCGCACCGCCGCGGCAAGCAGGCTTGCCAGCCCCAGCGTATCGGTGTCCTGTAGAGAGTCATCCTCAATATGAATCGCCCGGTCGGCGCCTTTCGCCAGCGCCTCTCTAATGGACGCGCCCGCCCCCTCGGGCCCCGCGCAAAGCACAACGACTTCTCCGCCGTGCTGCTCCTTCAACTGCAGCGCCGCTTCCAGCGCATACGCATCGGGCTCGTTGATCTCGTAGGTCAGATCCGATTCATCGATCCACGGCTCGCCCGGCGGCACACGTAGCGCCGAGTCGCGCGAGGGCACCTGCTTCAGAGCAACTACAATTTTCATCGCTCGGTCCTTTGCCGCGCCGCCCGGTTTACTCGGTGGGGCGCTTGAAGATCAGCGAACCGTTCGTACCGCCAAACCCAAAGGAGTTCGACAGCGCATAGTCGATCCGCATGGGACGCGCCACGTTCGGCACGTAGTCAAGATCGCAAGCCGGGTCGGGCGTTTCGTGGTTGATCGTCGGCGGCGCAATCTGGTCCCGAATGGCGAGCACCGTGATGCCAGCCTCAAGCCCACCGGCGCCGCCCAGCAGATGGCCAGTCATCGACTTCGTGGAACTGACGGCCAACTTGTAGGCATGGTCACCGAAAGCACGCTTGATGGCCACGGTCTCAATCTTGTCGCCAAGGTCGGTGGAGGTGGCGTGCGCGTTGAGGTAGTCGATCTGCGATGGATCGATACGCGCGTCGCGGATCGCGTTGCGCATCACCCGATACGGGCCGTCCCCATCTTCGGAGGGCGCTGTCATGTGGAAGGCATCGCCACTCATGCCGTAGCCGACGAGTTCAGCGATGATCTTCGCGCCGCGCCGCTTGGCGTACTCGTACTCTTCCAGCACCAGAATGCCGGCGCCTTCACCCACCACGAACCCATCCCGGTCCTTATCCCACGGACGCGACGCCCGCTCCGGCTCGTCGTTCCGCGTGGAAAGCGCGCGCAAAGCGGCGAAACCACCAACGCCCATCGGGGTGATGGCCGCCTCCGCGCCGCCGCAGATCATCGCCACTGCGTCGCCGCGTTGGATGATCTTGAAGGAATCGCCAATGGCGTGCGCGCCGGTCGTGCAGGCAGTCGCGACGGCCGAGTTCGGCCCCTTCGCGCCGGTGCGAATGGAAATGTGCCCGCTGGCCAGATTCACGATCGCGGCAGGAATAAAGAACGGAGAAATCTTGGAAGGACCACCCTCCAAATACTTCTTATGCTCACGCTCGATGGCTTCGAAGCCGCCGATACCGCTCCCGATGAATACACCCACTTCTTCGGCATTCGATGGATCAATCCGGAGACCGGCCATCGCAAGAGCCTCGTCACTGGCGGCGATTGCAAACATCATGAAGCGCGCCAGTTTTTTCACTTCCTTTTTTTCGATCCATCGCGAGGGATCGAAATCCTTCACCTCGCCGGCAAACCGGCAGGCAAATTCGGAAGCGTCGAAAAGGGTGATGGGCGCGATGCCGGATCGTCCGGCTCGCAGCCCTTCCCAGGTCTGTTCGGTGCCGATGCCAAGGCCGGACACAAGTCCAATGCCTGTGACAACGACTCTGCGTTGTTGTGTATCAGACAATGCTATCTCCCCTCCGCTAGAGAGTTTGGATGCGGCAGCGGACGGGCCGGTAATGCCTTAGGCCTTCTTCGCCTTGGCTTCAATGTAGTCGATCGCGTCCTTGACGGTCTTGATCTTCTCGGAGTCTTCGTCGGGGATATTCAGGTCGAAGGCTTCCTCAAAAGCCATCACCAGTTCCACCAGGTCGAGCGAGTCTGCGCCCAAATCGTCGACGAAAGCAGCCGTGCCGTCAACCTGGGCCTCATCGACGCCGAGTTGCTCGACGATAATCTGCTTCACTTTTGCTTCAACGGACATACTTGTTCCCTTGTGTCTCCTTCAAACTTCCCTATCCTAGCCATACCATCCCTACTGCCGCAACTCTGCAAAAGTAGAGATGAGGGAAACTGCACTTGCGAATCATCTATCTGCACGGCTTCGCTTCCGGCCCCGGATCGCGAAAAGCCCAAGTATTTCAATCACGTCTGACGGCGGCCGGCCTCCCGGTGGCGGTCCCGCAACTGGACGGCGGAAATTTTTCGGCGCTCACCATCAGCGGCCAGTACGAAATCCTGGAGCGCGAGGCGGCCGGCCGACCGGTGACGCTGATCGGGTCCAGCATGGGCGGCTACCTGGCGGCGCTCTATGCCTCCCGCCATCCGGAGGTGGAGCGACTGGTGCTGATGGCGCCGGCATTCGATTTTCAGTCGCGCTGGCCGGCCATGCTGGGCGACGATAAGTTCCGCGCCTGGCAGGAGACCGGGGCGTTGGAGGTATTTCACTATGCGGATCAGGCGCCGCGAAAGGTAGGCTGGCAGTTGGCCGCCGACGCTGCGCAATGGCCCGCCGTTCCTATCTTCGGCCAGCCCGCGCTGCTGTTCCATGGCGTCAATGATCCGACGGTCCCCATCGACGCATCGCGTGCCTACGCCGGCGCGCATCCCAACGTCACGTTGGAGGAGTTCGACGCCGGGCATGAACTCACCGAGGTGCTGGAGGAAATGTGGCAGCGTACTGCCGTTTTCCTGGGAATCGGGCGACAATAGAGGGAGCAATGCCAGCCGTATATACCCGGCCAGAACTGGCCGCCGCCCGCGCCGAGTGGAAGCGCGAGAACAAAACCGTCGTTTTCACCAACGGCTGTTATGACCTGCTCCATCCGGGCCACGTCCGGCTCCTGGAGCAGTGCCGCTCGATGGGCGACGTACTGATCCTGGCGCTCAACAGCGACGCGAGCGTCGCGCGGTACAAAGGCCCGCACCGCCCGCTGCTTTCCGAACAGCAGCGCGCGTCCGCGGCGCTGGCCCTGGAGTCGGTCGATGCCGTCACGTTTTTCGACGAAGACACCCCCCGCGAACTGATCGCCGAAATTCTGCCGGACGTTCTGGTGAAGGGCGCCGACTGGTCCCACTTCGTCGCCGGCCGCGAAGAGGTGGAGGGCGCCGGCGGGCGCGTCGTGCTGGTTCCGCTCGAACCCGGCCACTCTACGACCAACATCGAAAAGGAAATCCTGGCCCGTCCACCGCAGTAGCGCAACTCTATGGCCATGACCCACCCGGCAGTCCGCGATCTGTTCCTATCCTTCGCCGGATCGGAAGGCTTGCGGCAGATCATCGCCGGCCTCGGCGCGCACCGGCACCAATCGCTATCCGGCCTCACACTGACGGCCAAGGCCCTCTATACCGTGCTGCTCTGGAAGCAGACGGGCCGCCCGGTGATCGTCGTCACCGATGGGGCCAAGGAAGCCGAGTCGCTGTTCGAGGCCATTGGAACGTTCTTCGACGTCCTGACCGCCGGCCAGAACCCGGAACCACCGCAGAGCGTTCCCGCGCTCGACGTGTTGCCCTCGCAAGGGCTATCGCCGCACAGCGAAATTAGCGCGCAACGGGCCGTCGGACTGTGGCGGCTGGCCACCGGCCGCGCCACCATCACCGTGACGCCCGTGGGCGGCGCACTGCCCCGCACCTACGCGCCGGCACGCTACCGCCACCTTTCGCTCGACCTGCGCACCGGCGAGGACATCGCCATGGACGACCTGGCCGAACACCTGCGGCGGATCGGCTACGAGCAGCGGGAGCCTGTGGAGATGGTGGGCGAGTTCTCCGTGCGCGGCGGCATCATCGACATCTTCCCGGCCGCCTCGGAGACGCCCGTCCGCATCGAATTGTTTGGCGACACGATCGAGGAGATGCGCCGCTTCGACGTGCAAACGCAACGCTCCGTGCTGAAGGTGAAGGAGGCCACCATTCTGCCGCTCACCGAGCACGCCGTCCCACCGGCGCCGCTACCGGGCTGGGAGTTCCTGCGCGCGCTCGAGGAGCCGCGCGAAACCAGCTTGTTCGATCTGCAGATGGATGCCCTGATAATCCTCGACGAGCCCGAGCAGATCCGCGGCGCAGCGGAGCGGCTGTGGAAGCGGCTCACCGAGAACGTGCGGCAGGAGACGGTCCCGAATGGCGCCATCTACTTCTCCGTGGACGAATGGGCGCTACTGCAGGAGAGGCGCGCAACGCTCGCCCTGCGGCAGTTGGAATTGATCGGCGAGTCCTCCGCGGCCAACCCCGTTTACATTCCCACGCGCCCGTCGATGGCCTTTCACGGCGACCTGCAGGCGGCGATCGGCGAGACGCGCAACCTTGTCGAACAGGGGCACCGCGTCGTCTACTTCGCGCCCGCCGTCGGCGAGGTGGAGCGGCTGGCCGACATTCTCCACGAGTATCAGGTCCCGTTTCAATTGGCGCTGGACCCGGCCGACCATCCATCGCCCTACCTCGCCGAACGCGCGCGCCTGTTCGGCTCCAGCGCGAGCACGATGCTGGCCCGCGGACACATCCGCCGCGGAACCACATTCCTCGACGCCAGGGTCACTCTCATTGGCAGTGAAGATCTCTTCGACCCTTCCGACCTGGCAGCCGCGCCCGCCATCAACCACGGCGCCGCCGCCACCTTCGCCGCCGACATCGCCGACCTGAAACCGGGCGACTACATTGTCCACGTCCAACACGGGGTCGGCAAGTTCCTCGGCGTGAAGGAACTGGCGCAGGGGGACCAGAAGGGCGACTTCCTGCTGCTCGAATACGCTGGCGAGTCGCGCCTCTATGTCCCGATGACGCGGCTCGACCTGGTGCAGAAGTACCGCGGCGCAGGCGAGCAGAAGCCGTCGGTGGACCGCCTTGGGGGCGTCACCTGGGCTAAGACGAAGTCGCGCGTCAAGGCCCGCATGCGCGACATGGCCGAAGAGCTTTTGAAGCTCTATGCCGCCCGCAAAATGTCGGAGGGGTTCGCCTACTCGCCCGACTCCAACTGGCAACGCGAGTTCGAGGATGCCTTCGAGTACGCGGCCACGAAGGATCAGTTGCAGGCCGTGCAGGAGATCAAGCGGGACATGGAACGACGACAGCCCATGGACCGTCTGCTCTGCGGAGACGTGGGCTTCGGCAAGACCGAAGTCGCCATGCGCGCCGCCTTCAAGGCGCTGGGGGATGGCAAGCAGGTGGCGGTCTTAACCCCCACCACGGTGCTCTGCTTTCAGCACCATGAGTCCTTCAAACGCCGCTTCGCCAGCTTTCCTGTTCGAATTGAGATGCTGAGCCGTTTCCGAACGGCGGCCGAGACCAGACAGGTGCTGGAGGATCTGAAGCTCGGCAAGGTGGATATCGTCATCGGGACCCACCGCATCCTGTCCAAGGACATCGAGTTTTCCGACCTCGGGTTGCTGATCGTTGACGAAGAGCAGCGCTTCGGCGTCCGCCACAAGGAGCGGTTGAAAGACCTGCGCAAGAACCTGGATGTTCTGACGATGAGCGCCACCCCCATCCCACGGACGATGCACATGTCGATGCTGGGCCTGCGCGACATGTCCGTCATCGAGACGCCTCCCAAGGACCGTCTGGCCGTGCAGACCACCGTGGCCCACTTCAACGAGGATATGATCCGCGCCGCCATCGAAACAGAGGTACTGCGCGGCGGCCAGGTGTACTTTGTGCACAATCGCGTCGAGACCATCTACTCCCGCGCCATGTGGATGCAGCAGACGATGCCCAACATCCGCATCGGGGTCGGGCACGGACAGATGGCGGAGGCGGAACTCGAGAAGGTGCTGCTCGGCTTCATGAAGCACGAGTACGATGTCTTCGTCTGTACCACGATCGTCGAAAACGGCCTCGATATCCCGCTGGCGAATACCATCATCATCGAAAACGCCGAGCGCCACGGCCTGGCCGAGTTGTACCAACTGCGCGGCCGGGTGGGCAGGTCTAACCGGCGTGCTTACGCCTACCTGCTGGTGCCGCCGAACGCCGAACTGTCGGAGGTGGCCCGCAAACGCCTGGCGGCGCTGCGGGAGTTCAGCGACCTGGGCGCCGGGTTTAAGATCGCCGCGCTCGACCTGGAACTGCGCGGCTGCGGGAACCTGCTAGGTGGAGAGCAGCACGGGCACATCGAATCGGTCGGCTTCGATATGTATCTGAAGCTGCTCGATGATATGGTCCGCGAGTTGAAAGGCGAGGATGTGCCGCCGGAGATTCAGTCGACCATCAACCTCGGCCTCGATATCCGTATCCCGTCAAATTACATCGGCGAGGAGATCCAACGCCTGCGCGCTTACAAGAAACTGGCGGGCGTCGAGAACGCCACCGAGCAGCAGCGCTTGCTCGACGAGTTTGCAGACCGTTACGGTCCAGTTCCGGAGCCGGTGAAACTGCTGGCGGAGTTCTCGCTGCTCCGCGCCGTAGCCCAGCGTCTGGGTATGGAGTCAATCGATCGCCGCCAGGGGTTCTTCAACATCAAGATCCACCCGGAGGCGCGCATCAGCCCCGAACAGTTGATGGCGCTGGTGGCCGAGACGCCTTGCTGCCAGTTCACGCCCGCCGGTGTTCTACGGCTTCCCGCGGACCCATGGCCCGCGAGCCGGCCGGACGCTATGCTCACCTACCTGCAAACCACATTGCTACGACTGGACCCGGCGCCAATTCCAGGGCCACACCGTGTCCCGGCCGCCACAGGCGAAACATCCGTAACCCGTTGACAGGGCTTTTTGGCCACGGGCTTGCTAGGAGTAATATAGGAGGAGATATGTTGCACCGCGCCCTTTTGCTCTGCCTTGCCGCCGCCAGCCTCGCGCCCGCCGCCGACGTTGTCGTCATTGAACAAATCGTCGCGAAGGTGAACGGCGAGATCATTACCCGTTCCGAATTGCAGAAGATGAAGACCGACTTGATCGCGGACATGAAAGCCCGCGGCGCCTCGGCGGCCGAGATCGAAAAGATGGTCGCCGGCCGGGAGAAGGACTTCCTCCGCGAAAAGATCGATTCCATGCTGCTGGTCCAGAAGGGTCGCGACCTGAGCATCAATCTGGACGCCGAAGTCACCAAGTACATCGCGGGCCTGCAGCGCCAGTCGCAGATTTCCGACACCGACAAGTTTCAGCAGTATGTCCGCGAGAACACCGGCATGACGTTCGAGGATTACCGCGCCGAGGTCCGCAACAACATGATGACGCGCCGCGTGATCGGCCAGGAGGTCAGCTCCAAGATCATCATTCCAAAGGCCGACGTTCGCAAGTACTACGACGAGCACAAGGATGATTTCATGCGCGAGGAGCGCGTCTTCCTGCGCGAGATTTTCCTCTCCATCGAGGGCAAAACCGACGCCGAGAAAGAGGCCATTGAGAAGAAGGCCAAGGACTTGGCCACCCGCGCCCGCCGCGGCGAGAAGTTCGGCGATCTGGCGCGCGACAACTCCGATGCCGAATCGGCGCGGAATGACGGCGAACTGCCCCCTTCGAAAAAGGGCGAGCTACGCAAGGAACTCGAGGAGAAAGTCTGGGCCGCCAAGCGGAACGAAGTCCTGGAGCCGATTCAATTCCCCAACGGCTGGTTGATCCTGAAGGTGGAGGAGCACCACGCCGCGGGACTCGCCCAGTACGAAGAGGTGGAAGGCGAAATTATGAACCGCCTGTTTGAACCCCGCATGCAGCCGGCGGTCCGCGAGTACCTGACCAAACTCCGCAGCGAGGCATTCCTGGAAATCCGTGAGGGCTACGTCGACACGGCTGCCGCCGCGGGCAAGTCCACCCGCTGGGCGGACCCGCTGGAACTGAAGCCGGAAACCGTCACCCGTGCCGAGGTCGCCAGCCAGACGCGGCGCAAACGGCTCCTGTTCTTCCCCGTTCCCGGCACCTCTACCGGCAACGTGTCTACTTCCAAGTCCTAGCCGGGACTGATAACCTGAAATCCGATTCCATCGGATGAAGACCTTCGCCAACCAACTCGAACCCAACCAGACTGTTCAGACGACTTTTCTGGTTTTGAACAAAGATGTTCGCCAGAAAAAGACGGGCGAGCCCTATCTCTCGCTGCTGCTCGGCGACAAGACCGGCGATATCGACGCCAAGATGTGGGATGGCGTTGCGGAGATCGTCGACACTTTCGACCGCAACGATTACGTCAAAATCCGCGGTCAGGCCACCGTCTACCAGAACAAGCTGCAGTTGCGCGTAGACCGCCTGGTCCGCGCCGACGAGCGGGACATCGAACCGGCCGACTACTTCCCCGCCTCAAAACGCGATCGCGACGAGATGTACGCCGAACTGATGGGCTACATCGAGACGATGCGCAATCCGCAATTGAAAGCGCTGCTCGAAGCGTTCTTCGCCGATGCCGACATCGCCCGCCGGTACAAGACGGCGCCCGCCGCCAAGTCCATCCATCACGCCTGGATCGGCGGCTTGATCGAACATGTGCTTTCTCTGCTCACCCTGGCGCGGTTCACGGCGCGGCACTATCCGGAGGTCGACGAGGATCTGCTGCTGACCGGCGTTGTCCTGCACGACATCGGCAAGATCTATGAACTCACCTACGAGCGCGGGTTCGGCTACTCGGATGAAGGACAGTTGATCGGCCATATCCTGATCGCCCTTCGCATGGTGGATGAAAAGATCCGCCAGGTACCCGATTTCCCGCCGAAGCTGCGCTTGCTCGTCGAGCACCTCATCGCCAGCCACCATGGCGAACTGGAGTACGGCTCGCCCAAGGTGCCCTGCTTCCTGGAGGCGATGCTGCTGCATCATCTCGACAACCTGGATTCCAAGATGGAGACGATCCGGACCATCATCGCGCGCGACGCGCTGATGGATGGCAACTTTACCAGCTATGCCCCGTCGCTCGAACGGACGCTGCTCAAGAAGGAGCGGTTTCTGCACGAGGAGCCGCCACCTTCGCGGCCAGCACCGGCGGCTAAGCCGGCCAAGCCTTCCGGCGGCCCCGTCACCGGGTCCCTGTTCGGCGATAAGCTGCTGTCCGCCCTCGGGGACGAAGGCTGACCCCATGGCGCGCCGGTCCAACAAGCCTTCCCTGCCCCCACCGCTGGAGATGGCTTGTCTGGGCGTCATCTGGACCTTGCAGGAAGCCACGGTACGCGACGTGGCGTCGGCCCTCGCCGAGCGCCAGCAGTTCGCCTATACTACCGTCATGACGCTGCTCGACCGGTTGGTGCGCCGCGGCCACCTGGAACGGCGGAAGGTGGGGCGCAGATTCGTCTACGCCCCGGCCAAGGACCCGGCCGAGTTGCGGGAAATCGCGGTCGGCGAGTTTGTGCGGGACTACTTCGGCGGCTCGCGCGAGGCCTTGCGGCACTGGTTGGATGCCCCGGCAGCGGCAGGAACTGAGTCTCCCGCGGACGAGCACACGGCTATCGACACCACGCTCCTGTAATTTGGAGCCATTTATCTCCTTCTATTTGTTACAGTTCCGTTTTTTCATAGACCGGAGTTCCAAATCCGGAATATTAACTCCAATCAAATCAATTAGATACAGCTTGCAGTGCGTAGCCCCCTGCTTCTAGAATAAGAGTGCACAGGTGTCTCTAACCTATGAGAAAACTGACTATAATCACCTCCCTTAGCGCGCTGCTGGCCCTCTCGGCATCAGCGCAGACCATTACCGGCGCGTTCACTGGAACGCTGACCGACCAATCTGGCGCCGTAGTTCCCAACGCCAAAGTTACGGCAACCAATGTCGGCACTAACGTGACCTATTCCGCGCAGAGCAATGACGCGGGGGTCTACAACCTCCTCTTCCTCCCTGTCGGCAGCTACAATCTCGCTGCCGAGGTGACCGGCTTTAAGAAGGCCACCGCCGGCCCGTTCGGCCTGCAGGTCAACCAGACGGCCCGTATCGACTTCAAGCTGGAAGTCGGCGAAACGACGCAGTCGGTGGAGATCTCCGCCGCCGCGCCCGTGCTGCAGACCGAATCGACGCAGACCGGCGAATCCCTGCAGTCCAAACAGCTCACCGAACTCCCCCTCAAGGGCCGCAACTTCGTGGCGCTGACGCTGCTGATCCCGGGGGCAGTTTCTCCAAATCCGGAAGGCATGAACTCGCGCTTCGGCGCCCGCCCGTATGTGAACGGCAACCGCGAGCAGACCAACAACTTCATGCTCGACGGTGTGGACGTCAATGACTCGATCGACAACCGCGTCGGGTACTCGCCGAACGTGGACGCGCTTGAGGAAGTTAAGGTTTTGACCGGCAATGCCGCGGCCGACTACGGCAACTCCGGCGGCGCGACGGTCATGATGACCCTGAAGAGCGGTACGAACGAGTTCCATGGCAATGTGTTCGAGTTCCTGCAAAATAACGTTCTGAACGCCAACGGCTTCTTCCGGAACCGCAACGCCAACACCGCGCAGCGCACCGGATTCAAGCGCAACATCTTCGGTGGCACGCTCGGCGGTCCGATCAAGCGGAACAAGCTGTTCTTCTTCGTGGACTACGAAGGCACGCTGACGCGTACCGATGGCCCGGCGACGGCGAATGTCGCGCCGCAAGCGTGGCGCAATGGCGACTTGAGCCAGTTCCCGAACGCGCAGATCACCGACCCGACCAACGGCCAGCCCTTCCCCGGCAAGCAGGTGCCGGTTTCGCGGTTCAGCCCGGTCGCTCAGTTCCTCTTCTCGAACCCCTCGCTCTATCCTCTGCCTACCCAGACCGGCACCGGTCCGCTCGGTGTTGGTGGCAACTACGCCAGCGGCACGGCCTCCAAGCAGAACAACCATCAGGCCGATGCAAAGGTGGACTTCCGTCCGACCGACAAGGACGCCTTGATGGCCCGCTGGTCGATCGGGCGCTACGAATCGCTCGGCGCCCGCGCCGCGCTGCCCACGCAGATGACCGGCGGCCAGGAAGGTCCGACGATCTCATGGGTCGGCAACTGGAACCGGACGATCTCGTCGTCCATCGTCAATGAGGCTCGTTTCTCCTTCTCCCGGATTCGGATCAACGACGTGACGCTCGACTGGAGTGGCCAACTGGGAGCCGATGGAAACCAGAAGTTCGGGATTCCCGGCGGACAGCCGATTCCCGGCCTGAGCGCCATCACGGTCGGCGGCGGTCTAACCGGTCTGGGTTCGACGGCTAACCTTTCCAACACCACCGACACGAAGTACATCATCTACGACAACCTCACCTGGCAGAAGGGTAAGCACCTGCTGAAGATGGGGACCCAGTTGATGAAGTACAACCAGGACCGCTACTACGCCGGCAACAACGGCGCTCTTGGCGTGTTCCGCTACACCGGCACCTATACCGGCCTGGACTTCGCCGACTTCCTCACCGATTCGTTGAACAGCAAGGGCCGCGGCGCCGTTACCGATCCGTGGGGCCACCGCTTCTGGCGGACGGCTCTGTTTATTCAGGACGACTACAAAGTCTCCCGGAGCCTCACGATCAACCTCGGGTTGCGTTGGGAATACATGCAGCCGATCTACGAAAAGGACGACCGGCAGATCAACGTCAATACGTTTACCGGCCAGTTGGTCCGTCCCGGCGGCGAATTCGGCCGCGCGCTGTACCGCGGATACAACCGGCAGTACATGCCGCGCATCGGATTTGCGTGGACGCCTGGCGCCTTCAACAACAAAATGGTTTTCCGTGGTGGATATGCCTATCAATCCTTCATGGAAGGGACCGGCGCCAACCTCCGGCTTCCGCTCAACCCGCCCTTCTTCGTGGAAACCGACTTCTCGTATGACCCGCGCACGCCGGGTTCGATCCGCACCGGCTTCTCCGACGTGGTTGCAGCGAACATCTCGCTCGACATGCCCCGTCCGGCCGGCGCCTCGACTCCTCAGTTGCAAGGTCGCGCTTGGGATCTGAACCTCCGTCCGCAGACGACCGGACAGATCAATTTCACGATGGAATACCAGTTCGATAATGCCACCTCGCTGCAGGCAGGATACGTCGGGCAGAAGGGTACCCACCTCGTGGCCCCGGTGGAAGCGAATCAGCCGCTCCCCGGCGTTGGTCCGTTCTCCACCTGGACGAACCTGAACCTCCGCCGTCCCCTCATCAATGCTCTGCCGAACCTCGGCAACATCGCCCGCACCGAGTCGTCGGCTACCATGGACTACCACTCGTTGCAGGTTGTTGGCCGTCGCAAGTTCGCCTCGGGCTTTGACTTCCTGGCCTCCTATACGTTTGGTAAGACCCTCACCGACAACCTGGGCTACTATGGTTCGGGTTTCACGGCCGGGGAAGGCGCGTACTGGCAGAATGCCTATGACCGTCGCGCCAACCGCGGCCCGGCCTTCTTCGATGTCCGCAGCAACCTGACCGTCGCTGGCAGCTGGTTTGTCCCGGTCGGCCAGGGCAAGAAGTTCGGCAGTGGCATGAGCAAGGCGGCTGACCTCATCGTTGGCGGCTGGAACTTGAACTATTCGGTGGCAACCCGCACCGGGCTGCCGATCACCGTCCGCGCCATCGACCGTACCGGTCAGGCCGTGCGTGGCAACGTCCGTGCAAACCGCTACCGCGAGCTCACCGTCAACGAGTCGGCCCGCAACGTCGACAACTGGTTCGGTCTTCCCACCGACACTGCGGCGCGCGCAGCCTTCTTCTGCCCGGCCGGCGTGGACAACAACAGCTGCGCCTACGGTCAGCCGGCCGATGGGAGCTTCGGCAATTCCTCCATCGGTACCGAGCGCGGTCCTGGGTTCTTCTCCACGGACATGTCGATCGGCAAGCGCTTTAGCATGTCGGAGTCCCGCTATATCGACTTCCGCATGGAACTCTTCAATGCCTTCAACAACGTGAGCTGGGCGCCCCCGGGCGCTAACATCGGCAACCCGGCGACGTTCGGCGTCATCGGCAGCCAGGTGCAGGCTCCGCGTAACATCCAGTTTGGTTTGAAGTACTTCTTCTAAACCATACGGAAACCATAAACTGAAAGGGCAGGCCAACCGGCCTGCCCTTTATGCTTTTCCCCATGCGAAACAAACTGCTCCTGGGCGCGGCCGCCCTCTTCGCCGCCATTCAGTTCCTGCCGGCTCCCGCCAAAACGAACCCGCCGGTGGAGACCGCCCGGACTTTCGACGCGGCGATGAACCAACCTCCCCCCGTCCGTGATGTGCTCCGCCGCG
>CAZWDD010000102.1:0-16790 GCA_964632345.1 uncultured Solibacteraceae bacterium
CTCATGGGAAATTATAGCATCGGAGGGCGGATTGCGGCTACCATGAACTCATGCAACGATTCGCCCTACTTCTGCTGACTGCCGCGACGGCGATTTTTGCCCAGAAGCCGCAGTATGCCTCCAAGGCCGAGTTGAAGGCCCCGGCCGGGTATCGCGAGTGGTATTTTGTCGGCTCCAACCTCGGCATCTCCTACTCTGTGAACCCGGGGAAAGAGAACTTCTTCAAGAACATCTACATCCAACGCTCGGCGGCGGAGAGCTTCAAGAAAACCGGTGTTTTCCCAGAAAAAACCATGGTGGTGATGGAGATCTACAAGCCGGCGAGTAACGCGGAACCGGCCAAACAGGGGCAGTTTGAAGGGGAGTACGTGGGCTACGAGGTGGCCGTGAAAGACAAGACGGCCGTCGAGGAGGGATGGGCCTACTACAACTTCATTGGGGAAAACGGACGGGACCGGGCGACGGCGAAGGCGAATCCGCGGGAAAGCTGCTGGTCCTGCCACAACGAGCACGGGGCCAAGGACAACGTCTTCGTGCAGTTCTACCCGCGCCTCCGCGATAAGGACTAAGCCAATATGCGCGCTGCTTTCTACCACGGCAATCGCACCATTTCGATCGGCGATTGCCCGGAGCGGGAACCGGGACCGGGGGAAGTGCAACTGCGGGTCTCGCATTGCGGCATCTGCGGGACGGACCTGCACCTGTTCCACGGCAACATGGACCACCGGGTGAAGTTTCCGCAGGTGATCGGCCACGAGAGCAGCGCGGTGATCGCGGCGGTCGGGGACGGGGCGGGCGAATGGCGGCCAGGCGACCGGGTGACGGTACGTCCGCTGGAGCCATGCGGCGAGTGCGCGGCGTGCCGCCGCGGCTACGGGCATGTGTGCCAGAAGTTGCAGTTCATCGGGATCGACGCGCCTGGCGCGATGCAGGGGCTGTGGACAGTGCCGGCCCACACGCTGCACCGATTGCCGGAGGGGCTGACGCTGCAGGATGCGTCACTGGTGGAACCGATCGCGGTGGCGTGCCACGATGTCCGGTTGGGCGAGGTGCGGGCGGGAGAGTTTGCGGTGGTGATCGGTGGCGGACCGATCGGGGCGCTGGTGGCGCTAGTGGCGCAGCATCATGGAGCGCGCGTGATGGTGACGGAAGTCAACCCGTTCCGCATTCGCCTGCTGCGGCAACTGGGGCTGGAAGTGCATGACCCACGGGAAACGGACGTGGCGGAGATCGTGGCGGCCGAGACGCGCGGGGCGGGAGCCGATGTGGTTTTCGAGGTTTCCGGCGCGGCGGCCGGGGCGGAGTTGATGACGAAACTCCCGGGTGTGCGCGGCCGCGTGGTGATGGTGGCGGTGTTTCCGAAGCCGGTGCCGGTGGATCTGCACAAGTTTTTCTGGCGGGAGATGCGACTGATCGGGACGCGGGTTTATGAACCGCAGGATTTCGACGAAGCGATCGACCTGCTGGCAAACACGGCGATTCCGTTCCGGCAACTCATCACGGACGTCTACCCACTGGAGGGACTGGAACGAGGTCTTCTGCAGATGGAATCGGGAGCGGACGTGATGAAGATCCTGATCGATTGCGGGAGTTGAGAGCGTCGCCTGCGTAAAAGTCCGAAGGCATTGGCGTTGGATGTATACTGTGGCGGGAGCGGATGCCGGGAAGGGTTATCCGCACGGTTTATTTTGACCTAGAGGAACTGCCGATGTCAGATCCAAGCGCTGTGCCCGCGAGTGGGCCGGACGCCTCCGCCGAGATGGAGGCGCGACTGAAACTGGCCGAACAGATCTTCAAGATGTTTGACTGGGAGCGCCGTGTTCACCTGTTGCTGAACGCTTTGACGTTCGCGCTGCTGCTGGTGGCGGCGGGGCTGGTGATCTACAACCAGAAGGCGGACAAGGGGGAACTGGCGCTGATTTGCGGCTCGGGCGGGCTGATCGGGTTTACGTCCAACCGACTGCTGGTGATGTGGACGGACGTGATGAACCGCGTGTTCGGGAAGCAGTGACTATGAGCGACCCATTGCAGATAAACCTGGAGCGGATGGGGCAATCGTCGAGGCGGGCGGCGGTATTGACGCTGGTGTCCGGGCTGATCGTGCTGGGATCGCTCGGGTTCAGCATGTTTCAGATCCAGACGCTGGACCGGGAGTTGGAGGCGAAGCGGGACGAGAGCGCGAAGCTGGATGCGGCAATCCAGAACAAGCAGGCCGAGATCGCCCGGCTGGAGGCGAACCGGGACCAGTTGAACGACTTCATCCGGCTGATCCCGAAGACGCAGATGCAGAGCACGATCACGGGCCATGTGGCGGCGGCGCAGAAGCTGCCGGCGCGAGTGTATCTGCACATCGCCGATGAGGGACAGAGAAAGGCGGCGGATGCGGCGGCGGCGCGGATGCGGGCAGCCGGTTTTTTGGTGCCGGAGATCGAGAACGTGGGAAGGAAGGCGCCAAAGCCAACGCAACTGCGTTACTTCCAGCGAGGGAACGAGCAGGACGCGGACCTGGACCGGATCGAGAAGGCGCTGCGGGAAGGCGGGATCAAGGTGCGGCGGCAGTATGTGCCGCCGGCGAGCGGGGCCAGGGCAAGACCGCGCCACTTTGAGGTCTGGTTCGGGACGGAGGCTTGAGGGAAGGGCGCTAGAAGTAGGCGTCGTAGCCTGTGACGACCCATCCCGAAACCTGGCGGGAGACGGTGATGGCGCCCTGGCCGGAAAGGGCGTCACCGTCTGTCGAATCGAATTTGGTCAACCTGTAGTAGAGGGTGACGTGGGCGCCGGCGTCCTCCCGGTAGCCGAGTTTCCATTCCGAGACACGCAGGGTGGGGAGGGAGGAGGCACACAGGCCACTGTCCGCGGTACAGGTATTGGCGCGGAGACAGACCAGAAAGGACTCGGCCGCCTGTTCGGGGGCTCGATCCCGGAACGGGTTCCAGAGGACGGTGCGAGAGGTCATGATGTACCAGTCGCCGCAGGCACAGTCCCACTCGCCGGGGGTGGCAGCGAGGATGGGACTCTCGATGGCGAGCCGATAGGCAGGGAGGGCGGCGGCGAGCAGGCCGAGGGGAAGCAGCCAGGTATGCACGCGGACTCGCATGTCGGGATAGCCGATTATATGCATAGCAGGTTACCGGGGTTCTGAGGGCGTGCCGGGTCAGCGAACGGCGACGGTTTCGACGAGGTCGAGATTGCCCCCCCTGGCGGCGCCGCCGAGGAGGACGAGCGAGCCGGGCGCGGGGACCATGCGATGGGCGAGGCGCTGGGAGGTGCGGGCGATGCGGTGCCAGTTCGCGCCGGAGGGGTCGAGGACGTAGAGGGCGCCGTCGCCGGTGCTGGCGTAGAGCCGGCCATCGAGGTTGGCGGCGGCCGGGGCGAAGCCTGTCTGGCCGGAACCGGGGAGGGCTGGGCCTTTGGACCAAGAGTTGGAAGCGGGGTCGAAGATATCGACATCGGAGCTGACCTTGGTGGAGGGGGTGATGCCGCCGATGACGTAGAGGCGGCCGTTCCAGACGGCGGAGACGAGGGCGCGGCGTTCGAAGGGCTGGGGGACTTCGCGCCAGCCGGCGGCGGGATTGGCAAGGTCGAGCAGGAGGGTGGTTTTGGCCCAGATGGAGGACTCGGCGCCGCGCATGTGCCAGCCGCCGGTGACGATGAGGTGGTTGGCGGCAACGGCGAGATCGTGGGAGGAGCGGGGCGAGGGGAGTGGAGGAAGGGTCTGCCAGGAGCGGGAGGAGGTGGAGAAGCAGGCGACCTCATCGACAGAGTGGTTATCGGCCGTCTGGCCGGGAGGATTGCGCGGCTGCATGCCACCGGCGCGGCAGACGCGGCCGGCAGCGGCGGCGAGATTGAGGCCCTGGAGGGGGGTAGCGGAGGGGAGTTCCTCCCAGGGTCCGCCGGCGAGGGGGCGGCGGCTGAAGCGGCCGGAGACGGCTTCGGTGGAGTAGGAATGGGTACGGGCAATGTGACCGCCATAGACGTAGAGCCAACCGTCTGCGACGGCGGCGCCGAAGCTGGAGGTCTTTTCGGGGAGCGGTGGCGCCGCGAGAGGAGCGGCGAGGGAGTCAAAGACGAGGATGGCGTAGTGGCGGGTCTGCACAAAATCCTTGCCGCCGTGCTGGCCGGGCTTGTCCTCCCAGAAGCGGGCCCATGCGCCGTAGCGGCCGTGCTGGGAGAAAGGCCCGGCGATGCCGTCCTGATTGGTTTTCACTTTATGCTGTTCGCCATCGGGGGAGGTGACGACGATCTCGGCGTTGGAGAGGGGCGCGCCGTGGGCGAGGAAACGGAGATGGAGATTACCGGGCTGGCCGAGGGGAACCAGCTCGACGGCCTGATCCCCGCCGACGGTGGCGGTGGGGACGAAGGGGTTGCCGAGAATGGTTTTGGGGTAGTAGAGAAGGAGGTGGGGCGTGGCGTCCTTGCCGCGCTGGGCGACGCCGAGGTTGGCGGAGCCGTAGACGACACGATCGCCGGCGCCGGGGAGAGGGAGAACGAAGCGGTAGCCGTCGAGTTCCATTTGGAGACTGGTGACGGCACCATTTGCATCGCGGATGAAGAGTTGTGCGCCGGCAGCGATGGAGGGGTTGACGGTGTCACGGGTGGAGGGAGTTTCGCCGAGGATCATCTCCGCGCCCTTTTCGCCCGGGAGCGGAAGGATGTAGGTGAAGTGAGCGTAGGAGGCAGTGGCAAGCGAGAGCAGCAGGAGTAGTTTCATGCGGGAGAGAGTTCCTTTCGATTGGTGTTATTCGGGTTGAAAGCGATAGCGGAGGCCGATGCGGAAGGTACGGCCGAAGTCGGGACGATCGAACGAAGGAGTGGGGAGGCGGAGTTTGGCGTCGCGGCTGTCGTTGAGATTGTCGATGGCGAGGAAGGACTGGAAGCCGCGGCGGAAGTCCTTGCCGACGTAGGCGTCCCAGATCTGGAACGGGAGTCCGCGAGTGCCGGCGACTGCATTGAGCAGCCAGTGGCTGAAGAAGGAGCCGCGGAGATTGGAGGTGATGCCCCAGCGGGGGATGAAGTAATCGAGGCGGGTCTGGCCGTGGTGGCGGTGGCGTTGGGGCAGACCGAGGCGCGTATTACGGTCGAGGGCGTTGAGATAGGTATAGGCGCCGCTGAGGCGGAGGTTTCGATGGAAAGCGAACTCACCATCGAGTTCCACGCCCTGGGTAAAGATGCGGGACTGATTCACGTAGAGGAATGTCTGGCGGTTGAGGAGGGGGTCAAAGAAGGCCGGGATGCCGTAGAAGGTAAGAATGGAGTTGAGTTCGGCGGCGGTGCGGGGCGTTCCGGCGAGGCGGCTATCGATGAGGTCGCGGACGTCGTTGCGGAAGAGGGTGAGGCCTGCGCGGTAGCGGCGGTGGCGGTAGAGCACGCCAGCCTGGAAGGTGCGGGAGTGCTCGGGGTTGAGATTGGGGTTGCCGATGACCTGATAGAAGGTGGCGGGGTTGGCGAAGCGGAAGTAGAGCTGGCCGAGGTCGGGGGCGCGGAAGCCGAGGCCGAAGGAGCCGCGGAGGATCCAGTTGTCGTTGAGCTTGAGGATGGCGCCTGCCTTGGGGACGGCGGCCGAGCCGAACATGGAGTGGGAGGTGATACGGCCGCCGGCGGTAAGGGTGAGCATGCGGTTAACGGTCCACTTATCCTGGAGCCAGGCGTCGGTGGCGGTAACCTGCTGGCCGACGTTGTCGCCGACGAGACGATTGGCACCGCGATAGAGGGTCTGGCTCCACTCGACGCCGCCCTGGGTGAAGTGAGAGGAGCCGAACTGGCGGGAGAGGGTGGCGTCGAGGCGGTTGAGTCGCTCGTTGAGATTGGCGGGGGAGGCGGGGCCGGGACGGCCGATGGGGGTGGTGAGGTTGTTTTCGTCGTAGCGTGCGGAGTAGCCGCGGAACTGGAGGGTGGTGGCGTTGTCGAGGATCCAGTCGCCGACGAGGGCGTAGGTCTGGGTGGAGTCGTTGGCGACGCCGGAGACGGGACCGGTTTCCGAGAGGTTCCGGCCGATGTCGCGATTGTGATAGGCGTTGGCGGTGAAGCCGAGGGCGAACCTGGGGTGGAACTGGTAGCGGATTTTGGCGAGGCCGTCGCGGCGGCGGGTATCGGGGCCGACGGTGGTGACGCTGTTGGGGATGAGGCGATAGGAGTCGAGGCGGCCTTCGCCGAGGTTGAGGAAGTAGGAGAAGGGTCCGCGGCGACCTCCGAAATCGCCGCGGGTATCGACCATACCGAGGGAGCCACCGGAGGCGGAAAGACCAGCCTCAAAGTGGGAGGTGGGCTGACGGGTGAGCATATTGATAACGCCACCCATGGCATCGCTACCGTAGGTGGCGGAACCGGAACCTTTGGCGACTTCGACGCGGGCGAGGCGGTCCGACGTCTGGCGGTTGAGGTTGAGGGCGCCGGACTTGATGCCGCGAGCACCGATGATGGGAAGGCCGTCCTGCAGGACGAGGACCTGGCGGGAGTCGAGGCCCTGGATCTGTTCTCCGCCGACGGTGGAGGTGTTGCCACGGCGGACAAGGACGCCGGGGATCTCCTGGAGTACATCTGAGACGCGTTCATAGCCGGTGGAAAGCATCTGGGCGCGGGTGACGGCTTCGACTTTGGCGGGGGACTCCTCCTGCAGCTCTTCGGTGCGGGAGGCACTAACAACGGAGATGGACGTGCGGAGGTTGCGGGGGTGAACGGTGACGTCGACGGAGGGCCGGAGGGAACGGAGGTCGAGTTCGGTGCGGCCTTCGAGGGAGTCGCTGGAGACTTCAACGAGATAGAAGCCGGGACTGGTTTCGAGCAGGCAGGCGCCGGAGGAGCCGGTAGTGCAGGTGTCGACGCTCCCGGTGGACCGATGGCGAATTTCGACGTTGAGGCCGGCGACAGGGGCACCGGAGGCATCGACGGCGCGAATTTCCACGGGGGCGGCGGAGACAAACACGGACGAGGCGGCCAGAAGCGCGGACAGCAACCTCATGCGGCGCTCCGCTGGCGTTCGGCCCAGAGCTCGAAGTTGGCAGCGGCACGGTTGAGGAGGGCGACGAGGCTTTGGAAGCCGTCGAGATCGGTGCGGACGTGGAGTTCACCGAGTTGCAGGTGGATGTGGGAGCAGCGATTGCAGGTGAAGACGGCGCCAAAGGCGGGGTCAATGGCGAGGACGTCTTTGAGGCGAGGGGCGCCGGGGCGAGGCACGGCTGCGTCATGCGGAAAATCCATGGAAATGTCTCCTATTGGCGGAGGAAACCTGGATTCCTGTATGCTGGGAAACGCAGGCCGCTCCGGTGGTTTGCGCACAGGTCCCGTGGGTGCTCCGCCAAGAACGTCCCGCGGGATCTGCTATTTCTAGTTGCATTATATTTGCAACTGCAGAACTTCTACGAGAGTACGACCAAAATGGTCGGGCAGTCAATAGAGTTTTTGGAAGAATATTGGGATTCGTAGAACGGGCGAGAGCTGATAACTTATGCAAACGTATTGCAGCAATGAAAGGGAGCGATGAAAACGGAGACCGATTTTCGGAGCCGTGTGCGCGGGTGCCTGCTGGGCGGGGCGATGGGGGACGCGGCGGGGGGTGCGATTACCGGACGCACGCAGATGACGCTGTTCACGGCGGAGGGGTTGCTGCGGGCGTATGTGCGGCAGTCGCTGCGCGGGATCTGTTCGGTGCCGGCGGTGGTGAGCCATGCCTACCTGCGATGGATGCTGACGCAGGGGGTGGCGTCTGAGACGGGATTGCGGATTGCGACAGATGGATGGTTGTGGGGGGTGAGGGGACTGCACCGGCGGAGTGAACCGGACGAGACGTCTCTGGCGGCGCTGGCCGGGATGCGGCAGTTTTCAGCCGAGCGGGCTGGGAACGCGGGCCGGTGTGGAGGGGCGCTGGCGCGTGTGGCGCCGGTTGCGCTGATTGGAAGCGCGGGGCGGGCGGCGGAGGCGGCGGAGGTGTTTCAGCTGGCGAAGACGGTTTCTTGGATCACGCATGGACACCCGAGCGGCTACCTGCCGGCGGCGGCGTTCGCGGTGATGATACACGGACTGCTATGGGGGGAGACGCTGAAGACGGGGGTGGCGCGGGCCCGCACGCTGCTGGAGCAGGAAGAAGGGAGCGAGGAGACGCTGGAGACGGTGGAACGAGCGGAGGCGGGAGTGGCAGGGGATGCGCCGGAGTCGCTGGGGGTGGCGATTCATAGCGCATTTACGCAGGAGGGTTTTGGAAACATCGTGCGGGTGGCGGTGGACCGGGGTGGAGACTCGAGGACGGCGGGATTGCTGGCGGGACAGTTGGCGGGGGCGGCAGGAGGGGAGAGTTCCCTGCCCCCGGACTGGCTGGCGGGGTTGGAGTTGCGGGAGACGATTGGCACGGTGGCCGACGACCTGGCGGGGTTCCGCACTTGGGACATGCGGATGTTGGGACGGGGACGCGGGTTTACCGCTGGGAGCGGGGAGCGTTACCCCGGCTGGTAGGAGACGGCGTTACAGGGTGCGGAGGAAGGCGATGAGCGCTTTGCGGTCATCCGGGGAGAGCTTGAGGCCGATGTGGGGGCCGGGGACGGAGCGGGCGTGGCCGTCGGGGCGGGCTATGGGGGTGGGGGTGTCGGCGGGGCGGCGGCGGGCGGGGTCGAGCCAGTCCTCGAGGGTGGCGACGGAGCCGTGGTGTTCAAGGGGGCCGCGGTACCAGAGGCCTTTGAGGGAAGGCACCTTGTAGTAGCCGGTGGCTTTGCGGGTCTGGAGGGCGTAGCGGGGATCGGTGCCGAGGCGGCGGTTGGCGATGGGGAGGGAGGCGCGGTGGGCGGCGGGAGGTTGAAAGCCATCGACGGGGATGAGTTTGTTGTTGGTGTAGAGGGGCGGGGTGTGGCAACTGCCGCAGCGGGCGCGTTCGAAGACTTTGCGGCCGCGGGCGGCGGTCTGGTCGAAGGGATTGGGATTGGGCGGGGGCTGGAGGGAGTAGATGTAGAGCGAGAGGGCGTAGAGTTGCTCGTCACTGTAGCGAACGCCGGGACGGGCGCCGGGGGTGATGCCGATGACGTCCTGGACGAGAGCGGTGTAGCGCATGAGGTCGGCGATGGAGTTATGGCGGACGAGGCCGGTGTGGTCGAGGAATTTGCGTTCGCGGACGCCGATGATGTCGGGAATCTGCGGAGGCAGGAGCATGCTGGTGTGGGAGCGGGCGGTGACGCCGGGGGGGATGGCGGCGCCGGCGGCGATCATTTCGTCGAGGGAGAGGGACTGGGCGCGGCGATTGGGATCGTTGGGCAGGCCGTGGACCTCGAACTGTCTGGCGAAGGTGTGGACGCGCTTGAGGAGTTCAGCGGGCGGGGCGAATTTGGCGGCCTGGCGGAGCATCCAGGCGCCCTGGCGGTCACCGGGATTGTTGCCTTGGGCGCCGGGGAGGATGGAACCATCGGGCATGACGCGGGTGTGGCAGGTGTTGCAGCCCATGGAGCCGAGTTCGACTTCGCCCTTGCGGCGGACGACCCAGCGGGCGAAGGGGACGACGCCGTTGGCGGCGACGGGCATGGCGGTTTGGGAGTAGAAGGCGGGATCGCGGAGTTGGGCGGCGCCGAAGAAGACGGGGCCGAAGGAGACGGGATTGTTGAAGATAATTTCGCCGGCCTTGATCCAGTCGGCATCGGATTTGAGTTGGGAGGGATCGAAGGCGACTTGCGGCTCCTGTTGTTTGAGCCAGTCCATGTAACCGGGCGGTTCGTGGCGGGGATGGTAGACGGGATAGGACTTGTAGATGGTGCGGACGGGGATGCGGTAGTAGTCGGCTTCGGAGGGGTAGTAAGGGGGAGTGATGGGCGTGGCGAGGGGGAGTTCGAAAGAGGCGACGGCGGCATCGGTCCAGGCGCGGGGGATTTCTGCGGCGGAGAGGAGAGGGAGAAGGGCTAGGTAGAAACCGAGGGAGCGCAGGGAGGGGGTTCAGGGGACTGATATAACCGGGCGGGGGCGTGTTGACGGGAGAAAAAGGGAAGACGTATAGTGGCGCATTGCGAATCGAAGAGGGATTGGTTTCGCGCTGGCGCTGTTGACGGTGGGGGCCGTTGGCGGGCAGGAGGCTCCGATTGTGCAGCCGGGTGCGCCGGGGAAGGCGTCGAGGACGCTGACGGCGGCGGAGGCGGCGGCGCAGAAGCGGGAGGTGGCGGCGGCGGACGTGGAGTTCATGCAGGGAATGATTCACCATCATGCGCAGGCGGTGGAGATGGTGGACCTGCTGCGGACGCGGGGGAAGAGCAAGGCGCTGCAGGCGTTCGGGGAGCGGATCACGATTTCGCAGAGCGACGAGATGGAGTTCATGAAGGGGTGGCTGCGGGAGCGGGGCAAGCCGGAGGCGCCGGCGCATGACCATGCGGCGCACATGGCTGGGCATGGGGGGATGCCGATGATGCCGGGGATGTTGACGAAGGAGCAGATGGCGGCGCTGGCCAAGGCGCGGGGGACGGCGTTCGACCGGCTGTTTCTGACGGGGATGATTCAGCACCATATCGGGGCGCTGGTGATGGTGGAGGATCTGTTCCGGACGCCGGGGGCAGGGCAGGACGCGGTGCTGTACGACTTCGCGGTGGACATCGACAACACGCAGCGAGCCGAGATAGAGGCGATGCGGGGAATGCTGAAGGAGATCCGTTAGCTATGAAGCGAGCAATGGTGGAGATCGGATGCGCGGTGGCGCTGTGGACCGGGACGGGGCAGGGGCAGGAGGCGGCGAAGCCGGCGGCGGTACCGCCGCGCCCGCCGAGCGTGTATACGAACCCGCGGGCGGGGGCGGAGGATCCGCGGATCGGGCTGAAGGCGGGGCTGCACGACGCGGGGGAGGCGGCGTTCGGGATGGTGCGGATTGCGACGCTGCCGAAGCCGCCGGGGTTTGCGCCGGGGAATTCGGCGGCGGTGGAGCCGCCTTCGGACGACGATGCGGCGGAGAAGAAGGAGCAGGGGAAGGAGCCGCCGAAGCCGAAGATGTTGACGTATGGGTCAACGAATTCGGACCTGGCGTTCCGGGGGAATCACCTGTTTGTGGGGAACTACAACGGGATCAACTTTTACGACATCGACAATCCGGCGGAGGTGAAGCTGCGGACGTCGCTGCTGTGTCCGGGCGGGCAGGGGGACGTGTCGGTGCACGGGAACCTGCTATTCATGTCGGCCGAGGCGATGAACGGGCGGACGGACTGCGGGACGCAGGGCGTGCCGCCGCCGCCGGGATACAAGGCTCCGGAGGCGGCGCCGGTGGAACCGGCGAAGGAAGGCGGGAAGGAAGGGGCGAGCGCAAAGCCGACGAAGCCACCGCCGCCTCCGAGTCCGGACCGGTTCCGGGGGCTGCGGATTTTCGACATCAGCGACATGGCGCGGCCGCGCCAGGTGGCGGCGGTGCAGACGTGCCGGGGATCGCACACGCATACGCTGGTGGAGGACCCGGGGGACAAGGAGAACCTCTACGTCTACATTTCCGGGACGGGGCCGGTACGGCAGGGGCAGGAGTTGCCGGGGTGTTCCGACGGGGACCCGGACAAGAACCCGGAGACGGCGCGATTCCGGATTGAGATTGTGAAAGTCCCGCTGGCGCATCCGGAGCAGGCGCGGATCGTGAGCCGGCCGCAGATTTTCGCGGACCCGAAGACGGGGGCGATTGCGGGGTTGTGGAAGGGCGGGAGCCACGGGGACGGGCTGCAGTCGACGTCGGTGACGGACCGGTGCCATGACATTACGGTGTATGCGGCGGTGGGACTGGCGGCGGGGGCGTGTTCGGGGAACGGGATTCTGCTGGATATACGGGACCCGAAGGAGCCGAAGCGGATTGATGCGGTGAACGACCCGAACTACGCGTTCTGGCATTCGGCGACATTCAACGACGACGGGACGAAGGTGCTGTTCACCGATGAATGGGGCGGGGGCGCGCAGCCGCGGTGCCGGGCGACGGACCCGATGCACTGGGGGGCAAACGCGATTTTCACGCTGGATAAGGGGAAACTGACGCTGGCCTCCTACTACAAGATGCCGGCGGCGCAGACGGAGAACGAGAACTGCGTGGCGCATAACGGATCGCTGGTGCCGGTGCCGGGGCGGGATGTGATGGTGCAGGCGTGGTATCAGGGCGGGGTGTCGGTGCTGGACTTCACGGACGCGGCGCGGCCGTTTGAGATCGCCTATTTCGACCGCGGGCCGACGGACGGGGAGCGGCGCGGGATGGGCGGGCAGTGGTCGACGTATTGGTACAACGGGTACATCTACGGGGCGGAGATTGCGCGGGGGGTGGACGTGTTCAAACTGACGCCGAGCCGGCATCTGACACAGAACGAGATCGACGCGGCGAACCAGGTGCGGTATGAGTCGCTGAACGTGCAGAACCAGACGAAGATCACCTGGCCGGTGAATGTGATTGTGGGCCGGGCGTATGTGGACCAACTGGAGCGGAGCGCGGCGCTGGGGGCGGGGCGGATCGGGGAGTTGCGAACGGCGATGGCCGGGGCGCGGAACGGACAGTGGACCGCGCTGGCGGGGCGGCTGGAGCAGGAGGCGGCGGGAAAGCCGGCGGCCGATGCGAAGCGGATGCGGGCGCTGGCGGTGATCCTGCGGGAGGCGCGTTAGGGAGTTAGACAGGCATGCGGAATTCGTCGGCGAGCGACATGCGGGCGTTGGCCGTGGCGTCAAGGCGGAGCTGGCGGACGGGCGCGTAGTCCGGATCGTTGTACCAATCGAGGGCCGCCTGACGGGAGGCGAACTTGAGGACAACGGTCATGCGGCCGGGTTCGCCTTCGAGGGCGGTACCGTTGGGATCGGCAACGAGGACTTCGGCGCCGTGCTTGAGGAGGATGGGGATGACGGAGGCCTGGTAGGCGAGGAAACCGTTAGGATCGGTGATGTCGTAAGTGGCGATGATGAAGGCGGCCATGGTGGGAGTTCCGTTTGGAATTCAGCCAGCATAGCGCATGGAGGAGGGGCGGATTGTGTTATCGTCCGTGCTCCCATGCAAACCTTGGCGAGGCCGATCAGGACGGCTCATGTTGTCTATCGCACGCGGCGTTTCGAGCAGATGCTGCAGTGGTACCAGACGGTATTCGGCGCGCGGGTGCAGTATCAGAATCCGGCGCTGGCGTTTCTGACGTTCGATGACGAACATCACCGGTTCGCGCTGGCGAATATGGCGGTGTTCCAGCCGGACGGGGCGGAGACGGACCGGCAGGGGGCGATCGGCGTGGACCATGTGGGGTACACGTATGGGTCACTGCGGGAGTTGCTGGAGAATTACGCGACGCTGAAGGAGATGGGCATCGCGCCGTATTGGTGCATTCATCACGGGATCACGGTGGCGCTGTACTACGCGGACCCGGACGGGAACCAGATGGAGTTTCAGGTGGACTGTCTGGCAGCGGGCGCGGAGGCGAGCGCGTTCATGGAGACGGCGTTTGCACAGAACCCGCTGGGGGTGGAGTTCGACCCGGGCGAATGGCTGGCGCAACTGCGGCTGGGGATGCCGGAGGCGGAGCTGCTGGCACGGCAGGAGAACGGCCCGGTATCCCCGTTGCGCGGGGTGATTGCGCAGTATCTGCCGGCGATGGAGGAGTGAGTTACCTGGGCGCGGCGATGGCGTAGAGGGCGTCGCGGGTGCGGATGTACATGATGCCCTGGGAAAGGGCGGGGGTGGCGTAGATGGGGGAATCGAAGTCGTTGATGGCGAGGATTTCCCAATCGCCGGCGGCGCGGAGGACGACGACCTTGCCGTGCTCGCTGGCGATATAGATTTTGCCATCGACGGCGACGGGGGAGGAGTAGTAGTCATCGAGGGCGCCGGTGAGGCGGGCCTGCTTGAGGACCTTGCCGGAGCGGGCGTCGAGGGCGGTGGCAATGCCGCCGCTGCGGAAGAGGTAGACGACGTCGTTGAGGACGAGGGGCGAGGGGACGTCGGGGAGCGACTTTTCGTAGCGCCAGAGGACGTGGGTGGCGGTGACGTCGCCGCGGCCGCCGAGCTTGACGGCGAGGGCGGCGTTGCGGGAGGCGCGGCGGGTGCGGAAGAAGTTCCATTCGCGTTCGTTGAGGAAGCCGTCGCGATCGAGATCGACGGCGCGCCAGGTACCGGTGGGTTTCCAGGGCTGGGGGAGTTCGTCGGGGGCGAGTTTGGAGTCACGGTTGGCATCGGCGGCGGCGGCGACTTCGGCGAAGGGGGGGAGGTCGACCTGCTGGCCGGCGTCGTTCCCGGGGGTCCAGCCGCTGAAGTAGAGAACGTCGCCGGAGATGGTGGGGGCGGACTTGGGCTGGCAGGTGAGGCCGCGGACGAACCAGACGGGCTTGCCGTCGGTGACGGCGTAGGCGGTGAGCTGGTAGGAGCCGGGGGCGATGACCTGGGCGGGGCCGGAGGCGGGGCGGTGGATGATGGGGGTGGAGTAGCCGTTGATGACTTCGCGGGGGTTGCGCCAGGCGACCTTGCCGGTGGCGGCGTCGACACCGATGATGAAGGCGTCAGTATCCTGATCGCAGACGAGGATGACGCGGCCGTCGGCGTAGACGGGGGAGGCGACGATGCCGTGCTGGCTGTTGAAGGGGCCGAGGGGGAGTTGCCAGCGCTGGTTGCCCTCGAAGTCATAGGAGAGCAGGCCGAAATCGGCGAAGAAGACGTAGAGATTGCGGCCATCGGAGACGGCGGTGGGAGCGGCGCGGTGGTTGAGCTCGTGCTGGGCTTCGCGTTTGGGGGCGCGGATGGAGCGGCGCCAGAGTTCCTTGCCGGTGGCGCGGCTGAGGCAGATGGTGAAGAGGTCATCGCCGGCGGCGCCGGTGAGGACGATATAGGGGCCGGTGAGGATGGGGGAGGACTTGCCTTCGGGGAGGGCGGTTTTCCAGAGGACGTTTTTGGCGGGGCCGAATTCGGTGGGGAAGGGGCCGCAATCGGGACAGAGGCCGGAGCCGGCGGGGCCGCGGAGTTGGGGCCAATCGGCGGCGAAGAGACCGAACGCGAGGAGAGGGAGGAGAAGGGGGCGCATTGATCTGCCCCTATCTTATGCCTAAGCGGGAGGGAGGAGGGGCTGACCGCAGACTATGCGGTGGCCGTCGGGGGTGGTGAGGTGGAATTCGCGGAGGCCCCAGGGCTTGTCGGTGGGCGGGGAGGTGAGGAGGGCGCCGTTGGCGGCGAACTCGCGGTAGAGATCGTCGATGCCCTCAACGTTCCAATAGGCGAAGTAGGAGTGGTTGGCGAGTTCGGAGGCGGGGCGTTCGTCGACACATTCGCCGAGCATGAGGCGGACGGCACCGCGGGAGAGGAAGCTCCAGCCGTGGGCGTCGATGGGGTCGCGTTGGAAGCCGAGGACTTCGGTGTAGTAGCGGGTGGAGAGGGCGAGGTCGCGGACGGCGAGGACGAAGCGGGAGTTGACGAGTTGGGGCATGGGGTTGGAGGCGGACGGGACCGAATCCAATCGTTAGGGTATCAACCATGTACCCTTGCTCTGCCAGGGCGACGTAGCACCGTCGACGGTCTGGGATGCCGTGTAGGCGACCCGGCGACCCGCAAACTCAGGCTTGAAACTCACGTCGAGAATCAGAACCATGATGTTGCCGACTTGAGCGGCCACGGATGCGGCGCCGTTGATCGCGCATTGCGAGTTGCTTTGCGAGGAAGCAGTTCCCGGCGTAATCCCCGGCAGCACTCCAGTCCCTTCGTCATTAACCAGGTAGAGCACGTTCTGATCGGCCGCGTAAGCGACATAACATGCGTTTCGCCCATCAAGGTAGTCCTGAAAAAGGACCCAACCTCTGGAGAACTGAGCCGCCGAGGATCGTTCGAAAAACGTAGTAAATGTCTGGGACATGCCCGACCCGGTATTCGGAGCGTGGCTATTCGTGCGCGGAAACGCCGGCCAGAATGAAGGGACACTCCAAACCCCGAGCCGCTGCCACCCGGAGTTACCGAAGTCGCCGCTCGCCCCTCCAACAAGTTCCAGGCTCAAATCTCTTCCGGCAACATGGACGATTTTATCACCGGCAAAATTCGAGAAGAACTCGACATTCAGATTCCAGAAAAGGTTACCTGAAGTGGCAAACACTTCGTTGGCCGCGCTAGTAATCCGACAACGCGAGTTCTGTAACATTCCACCTATTGTGTTGGCCTGGTAAGAACCAACGAAGAAGCTGGTGGGCGTCGGGTAGTCAACCGCAAGCGAGATTTTGTTCTCTCGCTTCTCCAACGTCACGTAGCAGGCTTCGTTTGCGTCCAACACGTTCCGGATCAGAACGTTCATTACGTTCAGCTCCTCGGAATGTGTCGGGTGACGAAAGGCGATGGAGAGAGGCGCCGCCTGGGGCCCGCTCGATCCCGCGGGACTGGCGGACACAACGATCGGCCGGCTACTTATGGGCCCACGGACGACCTGACTCGAGTAGGATGGCGTACCGGTCGAAGCATCGAACGCTCGCGCCCATGCCAATCGAGACTGCGCCGCGCGAAACGAAACGGGCACAGTAATCTCAAGTTCCTGCTGCGTTTGGGTATGGGAGATGGCGCCGACCGCACTGGCAATGGAACACTCAGAGTTCTGAAAGAGTCCGTTGGCGCCCGGGACCGTCGCAGTGCCGGCATCGTTCCACAACACGTGGGCACCGGTTTGCGGAAAGTACTCAATGAGGCAACCATTGGCGGCGGACTCCTCCCGATTGAAGAGAAGCTCGACCTTAGAAATGCTCGACGCAACCCCAGGATGGCGAACGAGGACGGTAAATGAGCGAGGTCCGGAAGCCTCGACATACTGGGCATTCGCGGGCGTGATCGAGACGACGACAGGAGGGCCATCGGTGGAATAGGCGGCTAAGGAATGCGGCGATTCGTA
>CAZWDD010000103.1:0-16764 GCA_964632345.1 uncultured Solibacteraceae bacterium
CCCCAGAAACTGAAGGTTTTCGCTCACATCCGTCCGCCATGGCCACCAGCACGCCGCCAGCGCCGCTGCCGTCACCCACGCCCATCGCCATCCCCCCAGCCGCACCAGCAGCGGCCACAACAGCAGCGGCCAGTACTTCGCCGCCCCCGCCAGCCCCAGCAGCAGATACGCCCACCTCCACCGCCTCCCCTCCGCCGCCACCAGCGCCCCCATTGCCAGCGCCACCATCACCGCATCGTGGTGCCCCATCCCCCAGAACTCTACGATCCCCAGCGGACACCACCCCCACGCCACCCACCGCCACTTCTCTTCCACCCTCCGCCACAGCATCCACCCCAGCGCCGCCTCCGCCGCGCACGCCCCCAGCTTCATCGCCCACAGCGCCCCTCCGCCCAACTCATACAGCGCCCACTGTAGCGTCTGCAGCAGCGGCCCATACACCGCCTTGAAATCCTTCCCGTCTACCCTCGCATCAAAAAATGGCGCCATCGCCGCGTCCGCCGGCCGCCAGTCATACGGGTTCCATCCCGCCGCCGCCACCTGACCCTCCCACCGGTAACGGTACAAATCATCGCTGAACACCGGCCCCATCCCGAATGCCGTCAGCCGGAATACCACCGCCCAACCCACCAACACCCAACCCCGTATCTCCCCTTCCACCCTCCCCAGAACCACCAGCCCGCAGAGGTATAATACAGAGGTCACGAAAAACAGTAGAACGTTCCGCTGCACATCGTGTTCGCTACCGCGTTCAACCCAAGCAAGGAGCACAAGGCCGGCTTCCAACCCGAACCCGATCAGGCAAGCCACCTTCTCTCTGGCACTCATGCCCCCAATCCCCGCCCTTCTCGTCTCTGATCCCGCCGAAGCCTTCAACGCCGTCCGGCGCGCCTTCTTCGACGATACCTTCGCCGGCATCCACAAGCTCGCGTTCTTCGATTATGCGCTGCTTGTGCCGTACTTCGCCATCCTCATCGTCCTGTCCTTCTACGGTGTCCACCGTTACGAGATGATCCGCGGCTACTTCAAGAACCGCCGCAATCTCCCCACCGCGCCCCCAAGCCAGTTCGACGAACTCCCCCCCGTCACCATCCAACTCCCTCTCTTCAACGAGCGCTTTGTCGTCGAACGCCTCGTCGAACAGATCGTCAAGATCGACTATCCCCGCCACCTGCTCCAGATTCAAGTCCTCGACGACTCTACCGACGAAACCCACCCCTTCACCGAACGCCTCGTGGCCGAATACCGCGCCATGGGCCACCCCATCGAGTACCTCCACCGCACCAACCGCCATGGCTACAAGGCCGGCGCCCTGCAGGAAGGCCTCAAATCCGCCACCGGTGAAATTGTCGCTGTCTTTGACGCCGATTTCATCGTCCCCACTGACTTCCTCCGCAAGACCATTCACTATTTTGCGGATCCCAAGGTCGGCGTCGTCCAGACGCGATGGACCTACCTCAATCAGCACTACAACGCCCTCACCGAAGTCCAGACCATCCTCCTCGACGGCCACTTCGTTCTCGAACACGTTGCCCGCGCCGGCGGCGGTCTCTTCTTCAACTTCAATGGCACCGCCGGCCTGCTCCGCAAAGCCATGATCGAGGACGCCGGCGGCTGGCAGCACGACACCCTCACCGAGGACTCGGACCTCAGCTACCGCGCCCAACTCAAGGGCTGGAAGTTCGTCTACACCCCCGACGTCGAGTGCCCCTCGGAGCTGCCCTTCGACATGCACGGCTTCCAGGTCCAGCAGACCCGCTGGTCCAAGGGCCTCACCCAGTGCGCCAAGAAGCTCCTGCCCATGATCCTCAAGTCGGATCAGTCCTGGCGCGTCAAGCTCGAAGCCATCTGCCACCTCACGCCCAACATCTCCTATCCCCTCATGCTCATCATGTCGGCCCTAATGCTGCCCGTTATGATCGTCCGTTTTTACATGGGATGGATGCAGATGGTCTTTGTCGATCTTCCCCTCATCGCCGCCAGCTTCTGGTCCATCTCGGCCTTCTATCTCGTTGCCCAGCGCCAGCTTCGCCCGCAGACCTGGCGCCGGACCATCTGGTACATGCCCGTTCTCATGGCCGCCGGCGTCGCCCTCACCCTCAGCAACGCCAAGGCCGTTATGGAAGCCATCTTCGGCTACCAGACCGCCTTCGCCCGCACGCCCAAGTACGCGGTCGGCGACAAGAAGGTCAAGCTCGGCAACCAGCGCTACAAGAGCCGCATCGGCTGGCTTCCCTTCTTTGAAATGGCCGCCGGTACCTGGTTCCTGGCCATGATCGCCTACTCCATCGAAAGCTACAACTTCCTGGCCATCCCCTTCCTGTCGCTCTTCGTCGGCGGCTACTTCTGGGCCGCTTTCAGCAAGCTGTGGTTTGAGTACCAGGCCAAGCAGGCCTGGGAGAAGCAGCACAAGCTGGCTCTCGAAGCCGCCCGGTAACCGGCCATGGTGCACATCACCAATGGCGACGCAGTGGCATACGAGATTCGCCGTTGGGCTGGTGAACCCCGCCTTATCGTCTGGCACGATATCCTCCACGAAGGCCCCGTCCCTCCCGGCAAGACCCTCGAGGAGTTAACCGCCCTCCGCCTGGAATGGCTGAAGGCCAACGGCTATCCCGCCGGCGAAATCAAACTCCACGAACGCGACCGCCACCTCCGCCGTCTCGTCGCCCGCGACAGCGTCTGGCTCTGGTTTGAGGACGATCTCTACGACCAGCTCCAGCTCATCCAGTGTCTCGACTTCCTCCACCGCGAAGGCCTCACCTCCAGCCCCCATTTCCTCGTCCGTATCCCGCGCAACATGCAGGTGGAGCAGATGGCCGCCCTCGCCGCCGCCAAGGTCCCCGTCACCCCGCAGATGTTCGATACCGCTTCCCGCGCCTGGGACGCCTTCACCAACAACCGTCTCCCCGAACTCCTCGCCACCAACCTCGACGCCCTCCCCGATCTCCGCCCCGCCCTCGAACGCCTCCTCGACACCGGCCGCCTCGAACGCACCGTCGTCAGCCTCCTCCGCGACGGCGGCAAAACCGCCCACCAGCTCTTCGCCGAGTACCAGCAGACCGAGGAACGCCCCTTCATGGGCGATACCGTCTTCTTCCACCACCTCGACGCCCTTGCCCCCAGAGTGAAGAAGGACCCCCAGGGCATCTATCGCCTCGATCTACCAGATCCCCAGCAGCTTCCACCACCCGAACCCAACCGTCGACCAGATCAGTAGATTCCCCACCGATACCACCGCCGCCACCCGGAACCAGTCGCTCATCCGCACATACTCCTGGGCAAAGTACATCGGCGCCGGCGTCGTCCCGTAGTTTGTCAACCCCGCCGAAAAATTCACGAAACACGCAAACGCAAACGCCACCAGCCCCACCGGCGCGCCCTTCAGGATCAGAACCGCCAGAAACGGCGGATACATCGCCAGCAGATGCGCCGTAATCGACGCATACGCATAGTGCGCATAGAAGTAGATCAGCAGCGCCGCCCCGAACATCACCGGCCACGTCATATCCGCAAACCACCCGCCGATCGACTCCGCGAAGACCTTCATCACGCCCCCGTCGTTCAACGCCTTCCCCAGCCGCACCAGCCCCCCGTACCAGACGAACATATCCCATGCCGTCTTCTCCGACTTCACGTCCTCCCACGTCAATACCCCTGTCAACAGTAGTGCCGACGCCCCCAGCAGCGCCGTCACCGTCAAATCCAACCCGTGCACCCCTGCCGTCGCCCATCCCCCGCAAACGCCCACAAACACCGCCGCCAGGATCTTCTCCGCCCGCGACATCCCGCCCATCTTCTCCAACTCGTCCGCCGCAAACGCCGCCGCCTCCGGCGTCTCCTTGATCTCCGGCGGGAACAGCCGCATCACCACCAGCGGAATCACCGCCAGCGAAACCACCCCCGGCACCGACCCGGCCAGAAACCAGCTCCCCCACGTGATCGGAAACCCGTTCTCCCCCGCAATCCGCGCCGCCACCGGGTTGCTCGCCTGTCCCGTGAAAAACATCGCCGCCGTCATGCAGATGCTCTGATACACCGCCACCATCAGAAACGCCCCCAGTCGACGCGACGTCTCCCCCGGCCGCGATCCATACAACTCCGCAATCGACCGCGCAATCGGCAGCGTCACCCCGCCCGACCGCGCCCCGTTCGATGGAATAATCGCCGCCAGCACCGCGTCCGTCGCCGCCAGCGCATACGTGATTCCCACCGACGTCTTCCCGAATCCCCTCACAAATAACAGCGCAATCCGCCGCGCCAGCCCCGTATTCAACAACGCCCGCGAAATCAGAAACGCCGTCAGCACCAGCCACACCATCGGGTCCGCATACCCCGCCAGCGCGCTCTGGATCGGCAGCCCCCCAACCACCGCCGAACTCACCACCCCCAGCAACACCATCGCCCCGCCCGGCATCGGCTGCAGGATCAGCCCCGCCACCGTCGCCGCAAAGACGCCAAACAGCCGCCACGCCTCCAGCTTTACCCCCGCCGGCGGCGGAAATACATGGGCGATCAGCACGTAGATCAGTACGAGTGGGCCAAACCGGCTCAGCAGGCGCGACACGGTTGCTCATCATATCACCCGCCCTTCCGATTCTTCCCCTGCTATCCCTGCCGGAATACATGGGCCATAAGGAAATTCCTAGTTCCGCCAAAGCCCTTTCCGATACACACTTGTATTAATCCGCTGTAGTTCCCGTTGGCGTTTGGCCGCACGCGCCTGAAAGGTCCGTTTTCAGGAAAGGCTGGTTCCCTTGATCTCCCGTTGCTTGCTCGCGCGCATGATGTGCGCCTCGCTCCTCGCCCTGCCCGCCGCGGCGCTGCCTGTCTACCAGGTACAGGCCATCGGCCCGGCCGGCGCTGTCTCCACCGCCACCGCCATTAACGGCTCCGGCGCCGTCGCCGGCAACTATTTTCTCCTCGATGGCACCAGCCGTGCCTTCCTCTGGCAGAACGGCCAGCTCACCACGCTCGCGCTCCCCGATTCCGCTGTCCAGACCTGGGCCACCGCCATCAGCGGCAGCGCCCAGGCCGGCGGCTATCTGGACTCTCTGCAGGGCGCCTACGGTGTGATATGGGACAGCCAGAGCAATCCCCTTACCACCGCTGGTGCCTACGTCATGGGCTTGAATGACGCCGGTGACGCCGCCGGCCTCGCCATCGGTTCCGATGGCGCCGGCTACGCCTTCTCCACCCGCAACGGCGTCACCACCGCCATCGGCCAACCCGCCGGCGGGGACTGGGCCTCCGCCAACGCCATCAACGCCTCCGGCGCCGTCGCCGGCACCGCCATGGATGCCAGTGGCGCCTTCCGCGCCTTCACTGTCTCCCCTGAAGGCGTCGCTACCGTCATCGGCAGTGCCGGTTCTTATGCGATGGCCATCGCCGCCTCGGGCGCTGTCGCCGGCCACTCCCGCAGCCAGTCCGGCGCCCTCCAGGCCACCGTCTGGAATGCCACCGCCGCCACCCTCCTCGGTACCCTCGGCGGCGCCAATAGCTTCGCCTACGGCATTAACGCCTCCGGCTACGTGGTCGGCTACTCCGATACCCTCGACGGCCAATCCGCTTTCCTCTACGCCAACGGACAGCTCCTCGATCTCAACTCCCTCCTGGCGCCCGATTCCGGTTGGCACCTCCTCTCGGCCAGCGCCATCAACGACGCCGGCCAGATCGTCGGCCACGGCCTCTACAACGGCCGCGAACAGGCCTTCGTCCTGTCTCCTTCCGTTAGCTCCGCCGCCGCACCCCCGCCGTCCTCGGCCGACATCCCCGAACCCGGCACCCTCTGGCTCGCCGGCCCCCCTCTCCTCGCCTATTTCGCCCTCCGCTCCCGCCACCGCTAGCCACACCCTCGCTACACTGGGAGCAGGATCTGACTATGAGTGACGGACGCGAAGAGCGCGAAGACCAGAAAACCCGCTGGGAACAGGAAAAGCGGAACCGCCCCGACGAACGTCCCGACCGCGACGACCTCATCGACTGGGAACCCGAACGCGCCGACTCATAACCCCCGGTGCTACACTGCAATTGAACCTGTGACAGGATTCCGCGCCACCCACGGCCGCCTCGCTCCGCCCTCCAGGGCGCGCGTCGCTCTCTTCCTGTCCCTCCTCCTGCTCTTCTTCGGCGTCGCCCTCTTTTCGCCCCTCCATCAGCACACGCTCGGTAAGTCCAACTCCTGCTCATTCAATAACCTTGAGCACCAGATGGTCTCCCTCGCCGAGGCCGCCGCCGTCCTCGCCCCGCTCGCCTTCACCCTTGCTGACGCTCCTCCCCCCGTCGCCCTCGCCGCTTCGGGAAGCATCGTCTCCTCCGTCCGCGACCGCGCGCCCCCCGTTCTCTCCTAAACCCGCGAATTGTTCATTCGTCTTTAGGAGATCTCCATGTTTCGTTCCCTATTGCCGGGCCTTGCCCTGCTGTTTTTTCCCGTCGCCGCCCAAACCACGGCCACCCTTTCCGGCGTCGTTCTCGACCCCGCCGGCGCCATCATCCCCGGCGCCACCGTCCGCCTCGCCAACCCCCTCACCGGCTACGCCAACGCCGTCCCCACCTCCCCCGACGGCCGCTTCCACTTCACCAACATCCCCTTCCAGACCTACACTCTCTCCATTGAAAAGTCCGGCTTCGCCTCCGTCGCCGAGTCCCTCAGCCTCCGCTCCAACATCCCCGTCGAGCGCGAAATTCGCCTCCCCCTCGCCGGCCAGGGTACGGCCATTGACGTCACCGCCACCGAACTCCGGGCCACCATCGATACCGAAGCCACCGGCACCCGCACCGAACTCGACGCCGCCACCTTCGCCCGCCTCCCCTCCCAGGCCTCGGGGCGGGGAATTGAGTCCGTCCTCCTCTCCTTCCCCGGCTTCGCCGCCAACGCCAACGGCGCCATCCACCCCCGCGGCGCCCACAACCAGATGACCTACGTCATCGACGGCATGCCCATCTCCGACCAGCTCACCGGCGCCTTCGCCAACGCCGTCGATCCCACCATCGTCCAGAACATCGAACTCTTCACCGGCGATGTCCCCGCCGAATACGGCAACAAGGTCTCCGGCGTCGCCAACATCACCACCCGCACCGGCATGGGCACCGGCCGCAAGGCCGCCGGCTCCACCCAGCTCTACGCCGCCGGCTTCGATACCCTCGCCCAGATCACCCAGGTCCAGGGCGGCACCGAAAAATTCGGCTACTTCGCCAGCGTCAATACCCTCAAGTCCAACCGTTTTCTCGATTCCGTCTCCCTCGATAACCTCCACAACGGCGGCAACTCCGAACGCGCCTTCACCCGCTTCGACTACCAGCCCAACGCCCGCGACACCTTCCGCCTCAATCTCATGGGCGGCCGCTCCAGCTTCCAACTCGCCAACCTCCGCTCCCAACACGCCAACGGCCAGCAGCAGCGCCAACTCCTCCGCGACGCCTCCGTCTCCCTCGGCTGGGTCCGCACCATCGACGCCCGTTCCACCTTCGACGCCACCGCCTCCTACCGCACCTCCAGCGCCCAGCTCTTCCCCTCCGCGGGCGATACCCCCGTCTCCGCCTCCCAGGCCCGCCATCTCTCCACCCTCACCCTCTCGGCCCGCTACAACCGCGTCGCCGGCATCCACAACATCCGCATGGGCGCAGACCTCCAGCGCGTCCCCATCAGCGAGTTCTTCTCTTTCGCCATCACCCACCCCGACTTCAACCACCCCGATAGCGACGAGTTCCTCCCCGGCCTCCTTCCCCACGACCTCTCCCGCGGCGGCAGCTTCTTCCAGTTCGCCGACAAACGCACCGGCGCCCTCGATACCGGCTTCCTCCAGGACCGCATCCGCCTCGGCCGACTCACCGTCTCCCTCGGCCTCCGCTACGATAACTACCGCTTCGTCGCCCGCGGCACCCAACTCCAGCCCCGCATCGGCCTCGCCTTCCATATCAAGGAGACGGGTACCGTCCTCCGCGCCTCCTACAATCGCAACTACCAGACCCCGCCCAACGAAAACCTCCTCCTGTCCAGCTCCCGCCAGGTCGGACTCCTCGCCCCCGACGCCGTCCGCGAAGCCTTCGGCGCCGGCGCCGTCATCATGCGCCCCGAACGCCAGGACTTCCTCGAACTCGGACTCCAGCAGTCCCTCTCCCGCTACGTCGGCTTCAGTGGGTCGTACTATCACAAGCGCTCCCGCGACCTCCAGGACAACGACAACTTCCTCAACACAGGCATCATCTTCCCCATCACCCTCGCCCAGTCCCGCGTCAATGGCGCCGAAGGCCGCTTCAACTTCCTCCCCGCCGCCGGCTTCTCCGGCTCCCTCAGCTTCACCCACTACCGCGCCATCGTCACCCCCCCCTTCTCCGGCGGTGGAGCCGAGGAAACCCTCTCCGATGGCCCCTTCATCATCGATCACGATCAGACCCTCGGCATCCACGGCATGCTCAACTACGCCTACAAACGCGCCTGGTGGTCCTCCCTCTCCCTCCGCTACGACTCCGGCCTCGTCTCCAACCCCTCCGACCCCGCCGAAGTCATCCGCGACCCCGACTACGCCGACCTCCTCCCCTACGTCAACCTCGCCTCCGATCCCACCCGCGTCCGCCCCCGCACCGTCGCCGATATCTCCGTCGGTCACGATCACTACCGCGGCGACAAAAAGCTCTGGGAACTCAGCTTCCAGTTGACCAACCTCGCCAACACCACCGCCCTTTACAACTTCCAGTCCATCTTCGTCGGCACCCGCGTCGTCCAACCCCGCACCGCCGGCGTCAAACTCCGCTTTTTCTGGTAAGACAAGAATCATTCTTGTCACCCTTTGCGTCCCGATGCCATCATGGTTAACGGACGCCCATGAGATTAAGCTTTTTCCTTCCTTTCACTGCCCTCGCCAGTGTGGTATTCTTCACTGGCTGCTCCTCCTCCGCCCCGAAGGCCGCCGTCGAAATCGACGCCTCAAAGCTCAAGTTCTTCGCCCCCCTCCCCGACGTCATGGCCGCCAAGTCCGGCCCGCCTTCCGAGGAACTCACCTCCCTCGGCAAGCTCCTCTACTTCGAGCACCGCCTCTCGCGCAGCCACAAGTTCTCCTGCAACAGCTGCCACCAGCTCGATAAATACGGTGTCGACAACCAGCCCACCAGCGAAGGCCACAAGGGCCAGCGCGGCGACCGCAACTCGCCCACCGTCTACAACGCCGCCATTCACTTCGTCCAGTTCTGGGACGGCCGCGCCGCCGACGTCGAGGAGCAGGCCGCCGGTCCTGTCATGAACCCCGTCGAAATGGCCATGAAGTCGGAGAAGGACGTCGTCGCCACTCTCTCCTCCATGCCCGAGTACGTCGACGCCTTCGCCAAGGCCTTCCCCGGCGAAAAGCAGCCCATCTCCCTCGCCAATATGGCCAAGGCCATCGGCGCCTTCGAACGCAAGCTCGTCACCCCCTCCCGCTGGGATAAGTTCCTAAAGGGCGACGCCGCCGCTCTCTCGGACGAAGAAAAGCAGGGCTTCAACGCCTTCATCGCCGCCGGCTGCCAGACCTGCCACATGGGCGTTAACCTCGGCGGCTCCAGCTTCCAGAAGCTCGGCCAGATCAAGCCTTACGAGGATGAGTCCGACCCCGGCCGCGCCAAGGTCACCAAGAGCGACGCCGACAAATTGATGTTCAAGGTGCCCGGCCTCCGCAACATCGAAAAGACCGCCCCCTACTACCACAACGGCAAGGTCGCTACCCTCAAGGAAGCCGTCTCCCACATGGCCGAATACCAGCTCGGCAAGACGCTCTCCGACCAGGAGCAGAACCTCATCATCGCCTTCCTCAAGTCGCTCACCGGCGAACTTCCCGCGGCCTACATCCAGCCGCCGGATCTCCCCAAGAGCACCGCCAAAACCCCGCAACCCGACCTGACCTAAGGAAGCCCGCTATGAGCAAATTGACGTTCGCCCTCCTGGCCCTGGTGCTGGGCGCCGGAGGTCTGCAGTTTTTCCAGCCCTCGTTTGAAAATCCGCCCCTCGTCCAGGCCGCTACCTTCGAAGCGGTGGCCAAGCCCCCCGCCCCCGTGGCCGAAATCCTCGACCGCGCCTGCGGCGACTGCCACAGCAACCACACCCGCTACCCCTGGTACGCCAAGGTCTCCCCCGCCTCCTGGCTCCTCGATCACGACATTCGCACCGGCCGCGCCCATCTGAACTTCTCCACCTGGAACTACTCCGGTCAGATGTCCAAACTTCGCATGGCCGAAGTCTGCGATGTCGTCCGCAACGGCAAGATGCCCGACGCGAAGTACCTCCTCCTGCACCCGGAAGCCGCGCTCTCGGAAGCCGACAAGGCCGCCGTCTGCGCCTTCGTTCCCGCCGATTGATCCGGAGATGGGCGGCGCGGACTCTACCGCGCCCCCATCGTCACCGGCACGCTCTCCTGCCCGGCCACCGTGATCACCACTGGCACGCTCGCCCCCGCCGCAACTCCGGCCGGCATCACCGCGTTGATCTGGTACAGCCCCGTGAACCCCGGCGCCAGGCCCGCGAACGCCACCGTCGCCGGCACCCCGCCGATCGTCAGCGCCACCTCGTTCGACGTCACCGCCAGCGGCGAAAATGGCGCCGCCGCCCCTGCCGTTACCCCCGGCGTCGTCGCTCCCAGCCCGTTGCAGTAGATCACCAGAACCTCTCCCGCCGACGCCGCGCCAGCCCCATCGGCCAGCACCTGCGCCCCGCCCGTCAGCGCCCGGTAGATATGCCCCTGCCCCTGGCCCGTCTGGTCCACCGTAAAGATCCCCGGCCGCGCCTGCGCGATCACCACCGGCTGCGGCGTCGCAATCGCCTGGCCCCGCCGGATCTCCAACTGATATTCGGTGTCCCCGGACAGGTTGTAGGGAATCTGTGCATTGATCTGCCCCGGCCCCGCGTACAGCAGCGGTATCGGCTGATCGTTCAGCCGCACCTCCACCTCGCCCAGTTGCGAAGGCAGCGGCAGCGTCGTGGGTACATTGTTTGCCGCATTCAGATTCGTGCCGAACAGCGAAACCAGCGTCCCCGGTCCCACCGGCAGCCCGAACTGGAAGCTCGCCGCGTCCGTCAGGCTCTCGGCAAACACCACCGGCCGCGCCGCCGTCTGCACCTCCCCGCTCACCTTGTCCGCTCCTGCCTGCAGGTTCGTCCCCCGGCTGAACAGCGCCAGGAACGTGAACGTCACGTTCGCCTGTGTCGCCGGCGGCGTCACCGTTCCCTCCCACACGCCCCCGCCGATATGGCTCAGGTTCACGACCTGCGACCCCAGCCCCGTCACTGCTACTCCCGCCGTCCCGCCCCCTTCCGGCTGATGCGGATTCCCGCACCCGTCCACCACCCGCGCCGCCAGCCGCACCGGCTCGCCCACCGTCACCCGGAAATTTGCCGCCGGCGCAATCACCTGCGGGAATAGATTCGGACTCGCACAGTTCGACCCCGCCCGCTCCCGCTCCTTGGCCAGCGGTCCCGGCGCATTCTGCGGCGCCACAATCAGCAGCACCGGCGCCGTCCGCGTCTGCCCGTCGTCCAACGAAATCGTCAGCGCACCTCGGTACTCGCCCGCCCGCAAGCCCGCCGCGTCCGGCTGCACCGTAATCCGGAACGTCCCGTCGCTCGTCACCTGGCCCGCGGCCGGTGTAAATGCCAGCCACGGCTCCCCGTCCAGCGTCGCCCCAGTCACCGTGAAGTTCGAACTTCCCGTCGTCCGCCGCGCCAGCCGCAGATCCTGCCCGGCCACCGTCCCGCCTTCCGTCGTCGTGAAGATCATCGACGTCGGGAAAATCTCCGGCCCTGGCGTCGACCCCGGCGGCAACACCTGCAGCACCACCGTCGCCGTCTGCCGGATCGCCGCCGCCGTCGCGTCGCTGATCTCCACGCGCCCATAGTGGTCCCCCACGGCCAGCCCCTGCGCGTCCACGCTCACCGTCACCGCACTCCCGTCCGCCGTCGCTGTTAGCCACCCCGCCCCGCTCACCGTCGTCGCTCGCGCCGCCAGCCCCGCCAGGTTGCCGTAGATCGCCTGCGGCAGCGCTGCCGGACCGCCCGCCACCACCCGGAACGAGAGTCCCGTCTGCGAAAGCGTTAGCCGCGCCGGCCGCGGCGACACCGTGAACGAACACACAACCGGCACCGTCTCGGTCCCCGCCGTCAACGCCGCGCCACCCAGGTACGTCCCCGCCATCAGGCCCCCCGACGCTCCCCGCAGCGTGAAGCTGCTCGTCTCGCCCGGCGCGATCGTCACCTCCGGCGGTTCGATCGTCAAAAACTCCCCGCGCGTAATGCTGCTCTTCACCGTCAACGGCCTCGCCCCCCGGTTAAACACCGGGATCGACTGCGTCTTGTTCCCGCCCCTCAACGCCAGCATCGTAATCCGCGTGTTTCGCACCACCAGCGAATCCCGCGTCGGCTGCTGCGGCACCCGTAGCCGCACCGGGAATACGGCTTCCCCCTGCGCCGCATTCGGCACCCGTACAGTCACCTGCGCCGTGTACTCGCCCGGCTCCAAACCCGCCGTACTCACCTCATACCGGATCGACGCCGGCAGCGTCCCCCGCGGCGGCAGTATCGTCAGCCACCCCGTCGCTCCACCCCCGTAACTCACCGAAGTCTCATAAATCAGCCCCGGCAGCGGCGACGGGATGTTCACCGTCCCGCCCAGCGAGTACTCGCCCGCCTCCGGCGCCAGCGCCAGGTTCACGTTCGGAAACGTCACCGTCGGCGCCGTGTTCAACACCATCCGCAGCCGCCCGTTTCCCCGGTCGGCAATCACCACCAGCCCCTGCGGATTCACCGCCACGCTCGCCGGCCCGTTCAGCAGCGCCGCAGCCGCCGGCCCGCCGTCTCCGCGGAATCCGGCCGTGCCCGCGCCCGCATAAGTACTGCTGATCGCCGACCGGTTCACCACCGTCACCCGGTGCCCCTCCGGTTCGGCCACATACAGATTCCCATTCCCATCCACCGCCACCCCGCCCGGCCTCGGAATCCCGGTAAACGGAAACAGCCGCCCCTCCGTCCCCACCCGCACCACCCGGTTGTTCGCCGATTCACTGATAAACACCGTATTGTCCGGCCCCGCCGCCACGCCAACCGGCGTGTTCAGCGCCGCCTGCATCGCCGGCGTTCCCGCCGATGCCGCCCCCGGTTGTCCCGTCCCGGCAAACGTTCGCACCATCCCGTCCGCCCCAATCCGCCACACTTTATGATTCGTGATGTCGGTGATGTACAGCGTCCCGGTCGCGTCGAATGCCAGTCCCCGTAGCCGTCCGAATCGCGCCGATAGCGGCGCCGTCCCCTCCTGATTCGTGCCGCACACCTTCGGCCGCCCCGCGTAGAGCCGCATCGCCCCGTCCCGCCCGATCCGCCGCACAGCACAGTCATCATCGGCCACATACACATTTCCCTGCAGGTCCACCGCGATCCCATACGGCGTCCCGAACGCCCCGTTCAGCGCCGGTACCCCATCCACGAAACTCGCATTCAACGTCCCGCCCCCTGCAAACCGGCGAATCACTCCCGTCGGCGTAACCGCGAACACCAGCCGCGATCCCGGATCGGAGAAATACGTCGTCCCCGTCAGGCTCTGCGCCACATACGCCGGACCCGTCACCACCGCTGTCGTCGCCGCCCCGCCCTCTCCCGTGTACAGCAATCCCGCCCCGGCCAGCTCCTCGGCCACCGTCCCCACCTTCCGCAACTTCCCGTTCCGGTTGTCCGACACAATCAACGCATTCTTGATGTCGATTCCCAGCCGCAACTCGCTTCCGAACGACGACCGTTCCCGCGCCGCCCCGTTTACCGAAAACCCTTCCTGCTCCGTATTTCCGGCCCAAACCCCGATTGACCCGTTCCCCTGCCGCCGCCAGATCGCCCCCGCTCCTTCCACCGCAAAGTACACGTTCCCCTCGCTGTCCACCGTCACGTCCACCGGCGGTCCCGGCAGCGCATTCCGCGAGGCAAATATCTCCAGCCGCCCCGCCGCGTTGATCCGCGCAATCATCACCGCCCCCGCGTCGGCAATGTACACGTTCCCCGCTGCATCCCCAAGCAGGCTCCGGATCGCCCCAAATCGCGACTGCGCCGCCGGCCCGTTCACCGGCACGCCCGTCACCCCCGGCGCACCCGCATACAGCCGCAGCGTCCGGGATCCGTTGTCCACTCGCGCAATCGACGTCGCGTCAATATTCGCATACACATTCCCCGCGCCGTCCACCGCCACCGTCTCCAGGCCCGGCAGCGCCGCCTGCGCCGCTCCAACCCCTGACGCCGTCGGTGTCTGGTTGCCCCCTCCGGCCACCGTTTCAATCGTCCGGTCCGTCCGCACCCGCCGCACCCGCCGGTTCCCGGCGTCGGCAATATAAACGTTCCCGCTGCTATCGACCGCCACATCCCGCGGCCCGTTCAGGCTCGCCAGCAACGCCGGGCCCCCGTCCCCGCTGTATCGCCCCAGCCCATTGCCCGCATACCGTTCCACTCGCCCCGCCAGCGTCAGCCGCAGCACCGCATTCCACCCCGGTACCGCAAAGTAGATGTTCCCTGCCGCATCCACCGCCGGCTTGCCCCACCCTCCCGGCGGCAGCGTCGTCGCCAGTGCAGGCCCCGCCGCCAGCGTCGGGTCCGTCCCCGCAATCGTCGTAATCAGGTTCGTGCCCGTCTGCGCCGCTAACGACGCTCCGGCTACGGCAACAAGTAGGAAGCGCAGACTCATCGGTTTCACGGCGTAGTATGACACGCTTGTCTGCGCGGAATCGATCCCCAAAAACCGTCATTGGCCATGTACACTGCCCCTGTGCCTCTCTCCCGCCGCCGCTGCGCCGCCCTTCTTGCCTCGCCGCTGGTCAGCCTCGCGGCCGCCCAACCCCGGGTCGTCGCGATCCGCACTCCGTTCGGCGGCATCCAGCCCCAGGTCGTCCTTGGGCCTCGCGGGACCCTCCAACTCGTCTACTTCTCTGGTGATCCTCTCGCCGGCGAACTCTTCTACACCGAGTCCTCCGACACCGCCTCCTGGTCGCCATCCATTCCCGTCAGCGCCCCGGCCAGCGCCATCGCCGCCGGCAGCATTCGCGGCGCACAAATCGCCGCCACCCCGGATGGCCGCCTCCACGTCGTCTGGAACGGGTCCTCCGCCGCTCGCCCCCTCGGCCCCTTGAATCCCGACTCCGGCAAACACGGTATGCCCATGCTCTATACACGCCTCAACGACGCGGGCACAGCCTTTCAAACGCAGCGGAATCTCATGACCCGGACCTTTGGTCTCGATGGTGGAGGCTCCATCGCCGTTGGTCCCGGCGGAGCCGTCTCCGTCGCCTGGCACGGCATCGGCGTCCACGGAAGTCATGCCGGCCTCCAAGGTGAGGCCCGCCGCCAGGTCTGGATCGCCGCCTCAACCGACGCTGGCGTCTCCTTCTCCGCCGAACGCGAAGCGTGGCCGGAACCCACCGGAGCCTGTGGCTGCTGCGGCATGAAAGCCTTCGCGGACCGCCGCGGACACCTCTACGCCCTCTACCGCGGCGCCCGCGAATCCAAACATCGCGATATCTACCTGCTCCATTCGCCCCGCCCGGGCGTGGCCGCCACCGGCCGCCTCCTCCACCGCTGGGAGATCAACGCCTGTCCCATGAGCAGTATGGAATTGGCCCAGGGTCCCGCCGGTGTCGTCGCCGCTTGGGAGACCGGTGGTCAGATCTTCTGGGCTCCCGTTGATAAACCCTCCGAACCCATCGCCGCTCCCGGCGAAGCCAAAGGGCGCAAACACCCTCGCCTGGCCTTCAATCCGGACGGCCAGATGCTGCTCGTCTGGACCGAAGGCACCGGTTGGAAACGGGGCGGCGCCTTCGCCTGGCAACTCTACGATCGGTCCGGCCGGCCCACCGCCGGCTCCGGTCGCCTCGACGGAGTCCCCGCCTGGAGCTTCGCCTCGCCCGTCGCCCATCCCGGCGGCCACTTCTCCGTCTTGTTCTAACTCCGCGCGAACTCCGCCTTCACCTCTTCAATCTCCGCCCCCCGCGTCCAGACCGAATACGCATCATTCAACCCGTACCCACGCTGCACCGCCAGCTCCAGATGCCGTATTCCAGTCGATTCCAACCCCATCACCGCCGCCCCCACCGCGTCCACCGCCGGCCCGTTCGTCCCCGCAATCACCACGTTGTGCCGCCGCGGCCCCTTCCCATCTCCCGCAAACGTCCCGCCAACGATCGCATAATCCGCCGGATGGAATGAGTAGTAGTCCAGTGCCACCTCCCCCGCCGCGCCCAGCCCCGCCAGCCCGCTCTTCGGATACCCGTACTTATCCCCCGGCGCGAACCCCAGATAGTTCATCAGCGTTAACCCGATCCCCCCGCCCGTTCCCGTCCCCAACGGCGCAATCGAGATCACCTTGTCACACTCCCGCAGCACCCGCGGCACATGGTATATCCCCGCCGCGTGCTTCGCCGCAAACACCCGCCCCTCCACCGGCATCTCCAGCGCCGGCGCCGTATTCAGATCCACCAATTCATACTGCAGCCGCGGATACTGCCTGGCCAGCTGACTCACCATCGCCCGGTAGCTCAATCCGTCAAACTCGCCCCCCCAAGTCGACTCCCACGCCGGCCCCCGCTCCGGCGCGCCCTCCACGATCGTGAACCGCCGCCCCAACCCCTTCTCCGCCAGATACCGCAGCACCGCCCGCGCCAGCCGCGGGTCGCTGATTTTACCCGGATGAAAATCAGCCCCCGGCAGCGCCCCCACGCACACTTTCACCACCACCCAGTCCTCCCGGTCGATCGCCGGCCCCCCCCCCCCCCCCCCGC
>CAZWDD010000104.1:0-16763 GCA_964632345.1 uncultured Solibacteraceae bacterium
CGAGACGGCTGCGGCGGACGCGCTCCAACTGGGCGGGCGAGAGGCGGACGGCGGCGCTGCGGACGATGGGAAGGACGCGGCGGACGGATACGCCGTGGCGTGACAATTCGCGCAGGCCGGCGGACATTTTGTCCGGGTAAAACTGGACGAGGACATCGTGCTGCCGGGTTTCGGCGGAAAGCGCCGCGGCGGCGAGTGCGGCAAGAATTGCGATCGGTCGAAAGAACATATACACCTTTCTCAGGACAGCCTCAGAGTACCGGGACTTCCGGAAACGGCGAAGGTACAGGAGTTGGAATTTTGGATGAGAGGCGCGTTCCTCGTCCGCTAGGTAAACCGCCTTATTCCTCGGCGCCCTCCCGGAACGAGTAGAATGACGGCGAGGTTCCACAAACCGTGCGGCTAGTTGTTTCGGGCGTCCTTTTCGCGTTCTGTGTGCTGCACGCGCAGTCTCCGCCGGGGCAATATCCACCGGGGCAGTATCCTCCCGGTCAGTACCCACCGGGCGGTTATCCGCCGGGGCAGTATCCGCCAGGACAATACCCACCCGGCCAGTATCCGACGCGGCTGCCGGGCGGGGTGCCGGTGAGTCTACCGGTGCCGGAGATCAAGATCCCTAAGCGCCAGCCGAAGGATCCGGACGCCAAGAAGGACGGCAAGCCGACGAGCGAGATCAGGATCACGTTGAAGTCGCTCGACGGCACGCTACGGAAGATGGGCGAGAAGGATCTGCAACTCGACACGGCGGAGAAGGGCACGCTGGAGTTCCGGCTGCTGGCCAAGACGCAGTTTCTCGATAAGGAAGGCCAGCCGGTGCGGGATTCGCTGCTGAAGCCCGGCGACCAACTGCGGGTATCGTTCAACCCGGACGATGAGGAGACGGCGCTGCGGGTGACGCTGCTGCGGAAGGGGACGGCGGCGGAGCGGGAGGCGGTGGCAAAGCCGGCCGAGGTGAAGAAGGCGAGCGAGGCGGCCGAACCTGAGGACGACGCCCCGGTGCTGCGGCGCGGAATTCCGGAGCGAGTGAAGCGGGAACAGGCGCGGCGGGAGTCCGAACCGGAGGAGACGGTGGACCCGGCGGAGTATCAGGAGACGGTCAGCATCGCCGCGCCGAGCGTGGACCCGCTGATCGCCGAGGCTCGCGAGGCGGCCGGCGAGTTCACCGACAAGCTGCCGGACTTTCTGGTGCAGCAGCACACGATGCGGTATGTATCGAGCACGCGTCCGCCGAACTGGCAGGCGGTGGACATGGTGACGGCCGAAGTGGCGGTGCAGGACGGCAAGGAGGAGTACCGGAAGATTTCGATCAACGGGCGTCCGTCGAAGCGGCCGCCGGAGAAGACGGGGGCGTGGTCAACGGGGGAGTTCTCCACGACGCAGGAGGATATTTTGTCGCCGTTCACGGCGGCGAAGTTCGTGAAGCGCGCCGAGCAGCGCGTGGCGGGGCGGACGGCGGTGGTTTACGACTACTCGGTGCTGCAGCAGAACTCGCACTGGCGGCTGATTCCGGAGAATGGCAAGAGCTACAACCCGCCGTATAAGGGGTCGATCTGGATCGACAAGGAGTCGAAGCGTGTGCTGCGGATCGAACAGAAAGCAGTGTCGTTTCCGGAGAATTTCGAGTACGACGTGGCCGAACTGACGCTGGACTACGACTTCGTACGGATCAACGGGAAGCAGTGGTTGGTGCCGGTGCACAGCGAGAATGTGATCTGCCAGACCGGTACGACGATGTGCAGCCGGAATGAGTTGAATTTCCGGAACTACCGGAAGTTCGGGGCCGAGTCGTCGATCACGTTTGAAAAAGACTAGTGGTCGCGGGCGGTGACGAGATCGGTGACGCTGAAGAGGGCGCGCTGGTAGGGGGACTCCGGAAACTCCTGGATGAGGATGCGTGCGCGGTCTGTGAAGTGCTGCGCGCGCTCCATGGCGCGTTCGACGCCGTGGTACTTTTTCAGGATTCCGGTGATCTCATCGAAGCGGACGGACTTGTACTCTTCCTCGCGGAGGACGGTGGCCACCTTTTCGCGTTCGGCGGGGGTAGCATCCTGGAGCGCGTAGACGAGCGGGAGGGTGACTTTGCCTTCGCGCAGGTCATTGCCGACGGGTTTGCCGAGGATTTTCTCGCGGGAGGTGAAGTCGAGGACGTCATCGACCAACTGGAAGGCGATGCCGAGATTCCAGGCGAACTCGCCGAGGCGGGCCTCGTCGGCGTCATTGGCGCCGCCGGTCATAGCGCCGAGGCGGGCGCAGATGCTGAAGAGGCTGGCGGTTTTGCGATCGACGAGTTCCATGTAGTCGGTCTCGCTGATATCGATGCGGCCGAGGCGTTCGAGTTGGAGGAGTTCGCCTTCGACCATCATCTGGGTGAGGCCGATGAGGAGGTCGAGAATACGGAAGTTGCGGGCGCGGACGGCGACCTGGAAGGCCTGCATGTAGAGCCAGTCGCCGGCGAGGACGGAGGTCTGGTTACCCCAGAGCGCGTTGGTGGAAGGCTTGCCGCGGCGGGTTTCGGCGGCGTCAATGACATCGTCGTGCACCAGCGTCGCGGTGTGGATCATCTCGACGACGGCGGCCATGGCGATGGCGGTGTCCGTCAGCGGGGCGAACAACTGCGTGGACAGGAGCACCAAGGTGGGGCGCAGGCGTTTTCCGCCGCTGGCCTGGATATGGCGGTTGATGGCCGAAATCGCCTCAACGGAGGCGACCGACTCCAGGCGCATCACCTCTTCCACCCGGCGCATATCCTTTTCGACAAGCTGCAGGATTTCGCGGGCGGTTAAGGCTTGACCAATCCGGCTGATTCCCATGAAATATCCCAGTGTATCGCAGTCCCCCCCGCCCCTCAGCTATTCGGATGCCGCGGCGGGAAAAAGTCGTGTGAAATTTTCGCTGGTGCGGCGGGCGAGTTCGTCCGGCGCGAGGCCCAGGACGGCGGCAAGCGCCTCCCCGGTGCGGGCGACATAGGCGGGTTCGTTCCGCTTTCCACGGAAGGGAACCGGGGCGAGATAGGGCGCGTCGGTTTCGACCAGCATCCGGTCCAGCGGCGTAACCAGTGCGGCTTCCCGGAGTTCGGGGGCCTTGGGATAGGTGACGATGCCGGCGAAGCTGATGGTGAAGCCGAGGGCGAGAGAGCGTTCGGCCTCGGCGGGGCCGCCGGAGAAACAGTGCATGACGCCGGGAAGACCGGTTGGCTTCCAATGGGTCTCCAGCAGCCGGAAGGTGTCGTCCCAGGCCTCGCGGGTGTGGATGAGGATCGGCTTGCGGGCGGCGGCGGCGATCTCCATCTGTTCGATGAAGACGCGCTGCTGGACGTCGCGGGGGGAGAAATCGTAGTGGTAATCGAGGCCGATCTCGCCGAGCGCGAGCACGCGCGGGTGGGCCATGCGGTCTTTCAGCATCGGGGCGCACTCGGGGGTCCACTTGGCCGCGTCGTGCGGGTGGACGCCGGCGCTGGCATAGAGGCAGGGGTAGCGGTCGGCGAGGCGGATGGCGACGTCGAGATCGGGCGGGCCGTCGCCGGTGCCGATCGACAGCATTTTCGTCACGCCGGCAGCCAGGGCGCGTTCGATGACGGCTTCGCGGTCGTCATCAAAGCGATGGCCGTCGAGGTGGCAGTGCGAATCGATCCACATTTACTTCAGACGGGCGCCGATTGGGACGTGTTCGAGGAAGCCGGTGAGCACGGGCTTGCCGCCTTCGAGGGAGGCAGCGACGATCATGCCGCGGCTCTCGATGCCGCGCAGCTTGCGGGGGGCGAGATTGGCAACGATGACGACCTTGCGGCCGATGAGTTTTTCCGGCTCATAGACCATGGCGATGCCGGCGACGATGGTGCGGGGCTCGGGTTCGCCGATGTCGACCTTGAGATGGAGCAGCTTGTCGGCACCCTTGACGCGTTCGGCGAACTTCACTTCGCCGACGCGGAGGTCCACTTTGACGAAATCGTCGATGGTGATTTCCGGGGCGAGGGGGATGGGGGCACCTTCATCGGCGGGCAATGGCGCTTCGATAGTCTTGCCCATAAGGACGGCCTGGCGGTCCGACTCCTGCTGTTCGAGGTCGTTCAACTTGTCGATGGTGGTCTTCATGTCGAGGCGGGGGAAGACGGGCTCGACGGCGGGCACCTGGCGCGATTCGCCGGCGGGGGGATCGAGCAGGGCGCCGAAGCGCTCGGCGTCGACCGGGGTGGCGAAGCCGAGCAGTTTCCAGATGCGGGAGCAGGAATCGGGCAGTACGGGCGCGGCGAGGACGGTGACGACGCGGAGGGCGTCGTAGACGCTGGCCAGCACGTGGTCGAGCTGTTCGGCGGCGGCCGGGTCCTTGGCGAGTTTCCAGGGGGCCTGCTCGACGATGTACTTGTCGGCCGCGCTGATGAGGCTCCAGATGGACTCCAGCGCGCGGGAGAAGTCGAGCCGTTCATAGCCATCGATGGCGGCGGAAACGGTGGCGGAGCGGGGGAAGGGCTCATCGCCGCCGCGCAGTTTCACGACGCCGCCGCGGTACTGGTGGATCATGCTGAGGGTACGGCTGGCGAGATTGCCGAGGCCGTTGGCGAGATCGGCGTTATAGCGGGTGACGAGCGCGTCGTAGGCGAAGTTGCCGTCCGAGCCGAAGACGATTTCGCGCAGCAGGTAGTAGCGCAGAGCGTCGGCGCCCATGGCCTGGCGGATGGGCTCCGGGCGGACGATGTTGCCGCGCGATTTTGACATCTTGTTGTTGTCAAACAGCAGCCAGCCGTGCGCGAAGATCTTCTTGGGCAGCGGCCAGCCGGCGGCGAGCAGGAACGCGGGCCAGTAGATGGCGTGGAAGCGGACGATCTCCTTGCCGATCATGTGGAGGTCGGCGGGCCACATGCCCTCGCCTTCGACGGCGCTCATGTAAGTGGTGAGCGCGTCGAACCAGACGTAGAAGACGTGGTCCGGCTCGTCGGGGACGGGGATTCCCCACTTGATGGTCGTGCGGCTGATGGAGAGATCCTTCAACCCGCCTTCCTGCTTGAGGAACGCGAGCACTTCGTTGCGGCGCGTTTCGGGTTGGAGGAAGTCCGGATGCTCCTCGTGGAAGGCGATCAGTTGATCGGTGAAGGCGGAGAGGCGGAAGAAGCAGTTCTCCTCGGTAACGAGTTCGAGCGGTTGTCCGGTTTCCGGATCGACGTCGCCTTCCTTGGCGTCCTGCACAAACGCCTCCTGCACGACGGAGTAGTAGCCGGTGTAGGAGCTCTTGTAGATGTAGCCGTTGGCCTTGCAGGCCTGGTAGAGCTCCTGCACCTTTTTCGCGTGGCTGGACGAGGTGGTGCGCTGGAAGTAATCGATGCCGAACTGGAAGTTATCCCAGGTCTGTTTGAACTCGGCGGCGATGGAGTCGGTGAACTCCTGCGGCGACTTGCCGGCCTTGCGGGCGCTGCGTTCGATCTTCTGGCCGTGCTCGTCGGTGCCGGTGGTGAGGCGGGCATCAAAGCCCTGCATGCGCTTGTAGCGGCGGACGACATCGGAGGCGATGGTGGTATAGGTATGGCCGATATGCGGCGCGGCGTTGACGTAGTAGATCGGCGTTGTGATGTAGAACTTTTCCATTGGGCCCTAGAACTCTTTCCAGTAAGCAATCTGCGCTTCGCTGAGCACTTTTTTCAGCGGGACGCCCTTTTCGGCGGCCAGCGCGCGGCAATCATCGTATTCGGGGGAGGCGCCTTCGGCGGTGACCTTCATGCGCACCTTGCCGTAGGGGGTTTCGACGGTGACTTCACTGCGGGGCTGCACGCGGCGCTCGGCGGGGTACATGCGGAGGCCGAGCGTGGTGGTCTCCTCCAGCACGATGCGGGCGAGCTTTTCCTGATCCTCGGGCCGAGCCATGACGGCGAGGAGGGAGCCCTGCCGGTTCTTCTTCATTAGCAGCGGCTGGATGGTGACGTCGAGCGCGCCGGCGGCGAAGAGGCGATCCATGGCGTAGCCGAGCATCTGGGGGGTGGAGTCGTCGATGTTGGCTTCGATCATGGTGACGGTGGTGGATTCGACGGCGGCGGCGCGGGCGCCGATGACGGCGCGGAGGACGTTGGCCTGGCCGGGGAAGTCCTTGGAGCCTGCGCCGAAGCCGGTGGCGGAGATGGACATCGTCGGCATGGGGCCGAAGCCGGCGGCAAGCGCGGCGACGATGGCGGCGCCGGTGGGTGTGGTCAACTCCATCTGCGGCCCTTTGGAGTAGACGGGCTTGTTGATGAGGAGTTCGGCCGTCGCGGGGGCGGGCACGGGCAGGGTGCCGTGCTCGGTTTCGACGGTGCCGCTGCCGACATTGATGGGTGAGCAGTAGACCTCGTCGATGCCGAGCAGTTCCAGGGCGTAGCAGGCGCCGACGATGTCGGAGATGGAATCGACGGCGCCGACCTCGTGAAAGTGGACGCGTTCGAGCGGCTGGTTGTGAATCTTCGACTCGGCGGCGCCGAGGGCGTTAAAGACGGCGAGGGAGCGCTGGCGGGTGCGGTCGCTGAGGCGTTCGGCGCCTTCGATGATGCGGTGGATATGCGGCAGGTGGCGATGGGCCTTCTGCTCACCGCCCTCGACGTGGAACTTGGTGGCGGCGATGCCGCGGCGCTTGGTTTTTTCAAACGAGTAGGTGGCGCCGAGGTTCAGAGAGGCCAGCGCGTCGAGGAGTGCGGCGCCGTCGGCGCCCGCGTCAATGAGGGCCCCGACGGTCATGTCGCCGCTGATACCGGAGAAAGCGTCGAAATAGCAGGTTTTCATTGGTGGAAGCCCGGAATATCATTATCCCATGCGACCCCTCGTTGCTCTTGCCCTTTTTGCCGCCCAACTGGCGGCACAGACGAATAACGCCCCGGCCGTGGCCGGAACGGGGAACAAGCCGGAGCGGCTGGAGTGGTTCCGCGATGCGGGCTTCGGGCTGTTCATCCACTGGAGCGTGGACAGCCAGTTGGGATCGGTAATCAGCCATTCGCTGGCGGGCGCGTCAAAGGACTATCGCGAGCGGTACTTCAACGAACTGCCGAAGACCTTCAACCCGCGGAAGTTCAACGCTGACGACTGGGCAGCGCTGTCGAAGCTGGCCGGCATCCGGTATGTGGTGTTCACGACCAAGCACCACAACGGGTTCACGATGTACCGGTCCAAGACGACGCCGTTCGGGATTCAGTCGACGCCGTTTCCGCGGGATATTCACGGCGAGGTGATGGACGCGTTCCGCCGGCAGGGCATTGCGCCGGGGATTTACTATTCGCCCGACGACTTCCTGTACCTGCACCAGAAGGGGATCCCGATCCAGCGGAACATTCCGGGCGTGGCGCCGGCGAATGTGCCGGGCCTGCTCGCCTACGACCAGGAGCAGCTGCGGGAACTGTATACGAACTACGGCAACGTGGACGTGGTGTTTTTCGATGGCCCGCCGGAGGGGTTGAGCGAACTGGCCTGGAAGCTGCAGCCGGATACGGTGGTGACGCGGGGCGCCATCGCGACGCCGGAGCAGTATGTGCCCGGCGCGCGCATCGAGGGGCCGTGGGAGAGCTGCATCACGATGGGCACGCAGTGGCAGTACAAGCCGACGAACGACCTTTACAAGAGCGGGGCGGAACTGATCGGGCTGTTGATTGAGACGCGGGCGAAGGGCGGCAATCTGCTGTTGAACGTGGGGCCCAAACCGGACGGGGAGCTGCCGATTGAGCAGGAGGAGCGGCTGCGGGAGATCGCGCTGTGGATGTTCCTCAACAGCGAGATGATCTACGGCGTGCGGCCGTGGGTGGTGCCGAGCGAGAAGAGCGGGACGGACACGTTCTGGTTCACGAAGAAGAAAGACGCCGATGTGCTGTATGTGGCGGTGCGGCCGGACGAACGGTGGAAGTACGGCGAGTGGAAGGAGATGACGCTGCGGAGCGTGGAGTTGGGGCCGGGCGGGAAGGTGGAGGTGCTGGGCCAGAGCGGCGAACTGCTGGAGTATCAGCCGCAGGTGAAGCCGGAGACGACGTGGCGGCAGGCGGCCGACGGACTGCAAATCCGGGCCATGCGGGCGCAGCGGATCTACAACGACCGCAAGTGGCCGAACCCGGTGGTGCTGAAGCTTACGGGCGCGCGGCCGGCGTTCACGCCGCCGCAGGTGAGCGAGGCGAAGTGGCGTTGGGATGCGGGGCGGCAGGTGGCGGTGCTGGAGGCGGAGTTGCGCAACATGAGCAATCAGCAGGCATTGGAGGTGGGGTTTGAGTACCGGTCGGTGAAGGGGCTGGACCTGACCGAACGGGCCGGGCCGTTCACGCGGACGGCGCTGGCGCGGCGGACCGCAGCGGGGAAGTTCACGGCCGAGGTTCCGTGGAAGCCGGGCGACGTGATGGAGTTTCGCGCGGTGGTGCGGCATCCGCTGCTGGAGACGTTCAGCATTGAGCAGCGGGCGAGTGTGAGGTAAGCGGGTTAACCGCGGACGAGGCGCGCGCGGGCGGCGAGGGCCAGTTCGGCCGCCGCCTCGCCGGTGGCGGCCATGGCCGTGAGATGTCCCATTTTGCGGCCGGGGCGGGCGGAGGATTTGCCGTAGAGGTGGAGCTTGACGTCGGGCAGGGCGAGTGCGGCTGCCCAGTCGGGTTCGCCGGTGTCCCAGAGGTCACCCATCAAGTTGGCCATGGCAGCGGGGCGGAGGAGTTCCGTGGAGCCGAGCGGGAGGCCGCAGGCGGCGCGCAACTGCTGCTCGAACTGAGAGGTGACGCAGGCGTCGAAGGTGAAGTGGCCGGAGTTGTGGGGCCGGGGGGCGAGTTCGTTGATGAGCAGTTGCCCGCCGGGGGCGAGGAAGAACTCGACGCAGAGGACGCCGACAACGTCGAGTTTCTCGAGAACGGCGCGGGTGATTTCGATGGCTTCGGCGGCGACGGCGTCGCTGACACGGCCGGGGGCGCGGGTGAGGTCGAGGATGTGGTTCTTGTGTTCGTTTTCGACGACGCCGTAGTGGGTGAAGGAGCCATCGGCGCCGCGGGCGGCAACGACGGAGACCTCCTTTTCAAACGCGATCCACTGTTCGAGCACGCACTGCTGGCCGTCCATGCGGCGCCAGGCCTCTTCGGCGGCGGTGGGGGCGTGGAGTTTGATCTGGCCCTTGCCGTCGTAGCCGAATCCGGCTGTTTTCAGAATCGCCTTGGGGCCGATTTCGGCCATCGCACGGTTTAACTCGTCAAGCGACTGCACCTCGCGAAACGGCGCCACCGGGAAGCCGTTGGCGTCGAGGAAACGCTTCTCGCGCAAGCGGTTCTGGGTGGTGTGCAGCACCTCGCCGCGGGGGCGGACGAGGGTGAGTTCGGCGGCGGCGGCGGCGGTTTCGGCGGGGACGTTTTCAAACTCGAAGGTGACGACGCGGACCTGGCGGGCGAAGCGTTTGACGGCGTCGAGGTCCTCATACGGCGCGACGATCTCCAGATCGGCAACCTGGCCGGTGGGCGTGTCGGTATCGGGAGAGAAGGTATGGACGCGGTACCCCATGCGGCGGGCGGCGATGGCGAACATGCGGCCGAGTTGTCCGCTGCCGAGGACGCCGACGGTGGCGCCGGGGAGGATGGGGCGGGGCGTCATGGCAGCGACTGCCCGCGGACCATGTCGTTGAGCTCTTTCCGGTAGGCGTGCAGCTTTTTCCGAAGGGCCGGGCGGGTGTTGCCGAGAATGGCGATGGCAAGCAGCGCGGCGTTGGTGGCGCCGGCCTTGCCGATGGCCATGGTGCCGACGGGAATGCCGCCGGGCATCTGGACGATGGAGAGCAGGGAGTCCATGCCCTTCAGCGCGTGGCTCTCGACGGGGACGCCGAGCACGGGGACGATGGTTTGCGACGCGACCATGCCGGGCAGATGGGCAGCACCGCCGGCGCCGGCAATGATTACTTCCAGGCCGCGCGCCTCGGCGGTGGCGGCGTATTCGGCCAGCAGGTCCGGCGTGCGGTGCGCGGAAACCACGCGGCATTCATGCGGAATCCCGAAGCGGGTCAACATATCCGCCGCATGCTGCATGGTTTCCCAGTCGGACTTGCTGCCCATGATGACACCGGCCAGGATCCGGTTCTTGGGCTGTTTGGTTGCCATTCCCGTAACTAACTACGATAGATCGGGCGGGCGGCCAGCGGCAAGGCGCGGGCTAAAAAGGCAGGTCGTCCTCGGCGATGCCGTCGGCCTGCGAATGGGAGGTGATGGCGCGGTTGAAATAGATGTTGGAGTCCTCGCCCTTGGTGACCTTCACCACCTCCAGTTCAACGCCTTCGAGTTCGGCCACGCGGCTCTTGAGGTCTTCGAAGCGTTCGAGGCGGAGCCCGCAGATTTCGAGTTCCTTGCGGACGAAGCGGAGGGTGTTATCGGTGATGGCGGAATGCTTGCGGAGAATGCGATCCCGGAAGGTGGACCCGGTGATGCGCAACACCCAGCGAATCATCGGGTTACCGGAACGCTGAGACTTGGTGAGGGAGGCCTCGGCGACCACCACCTCATACCTACCGTCGGGCACGGAGGTGTAGACGGGAGCGGCCTCCGACGGGGCTTCCGTTTTGTAGAGCGAGTTGAAGCGGGAAAGATCGATTTCGTCTTCGAAAGAGAAGGAAGAGTTCATGGCAGGTATCTCCTGCCAGTGAGAAGGCAATCCCGCCGCCAAACGCCAGGTTCGCAAAATCAAGTATTTACGAGAGGTACGCGCGGGCGATTTCCCAAACCGGCGCACCGGTCCGGCAACGGCGGCCTAAAATGGAACATCGTCGTCGCTGATGCCGGGATCGAAGGGGGAGCCGCCGGCGGGTTCGGAGGCCTGCGCGCCGCCGCCCCAGCCACCACCGCCGCCGCCGGACTGCTGGGGACGGGAGGCGGAACGGGGTTGGGAAACCATGCGCGGCTCCTGATTGAAGCCGCCGGCGTCCATGCCGCCGCCGCCACCTTCGCCGCGGCCGCTGAGCAGGATGACGTCATCGGCCACCACTTCGGTGGAGTAGCGCTTCTGGCCGTCCTTATCCTCATAGCTCCGCGTTTGCAGGCGGCCTTCGACGTAGACCTGTTTGCCCTTAGTCAGATACTGCGCGAGGTTCTCGGCGCGCCACAGCGAGACGTTATGCCACTCGGTCTCTTCTTTCCACTCGCCGGACTGCTGATCCTTCCAGCGGCGGCTGGTGGCGACGGAAAAACGGGTCAGACTTGTACCGGACGGTGTAAATTTCGTCTCGGCGTCGCGGCCGAGATGCCCTACCAGAATCACTTTGTTTACGCTGCGGGAAGCCATACTTCCTGCACTCTAGCACAGCGCCCCCGGAAAGTCCGGGTGAAAAATTAGGGCAAAGCACCATTCCATCTCATCTCTTTGTGATGGATAATACAGCTTATCCACGGACCCAGGTTGGCCCGCGGACTTCCGATTCCCGTCATAGAGGGCAGAGCAGCATGGGTGTCTTCCTAATGCCAGGCAAGATCGGCGGCCGATTGGCCCTCCTTTGTGGGCTGATGGGAAGTGTGTGCGCACACGGGCAGATGCTGATGACCGGATCGGGCGGGATGGTGCGGCTGTTCGGGACCGACCAGGCCGTGCTGGAGGCTGGCGAGGCGCGCAAGGATCTGCCGTGCACGGTGACGCCGACGAAGGCGGCGCAGGTGGGGTTCGACCTGAAATTTCATGGCGGCTATGAAGTGTCGCTACCGATGCGCGAACTGGCGGGCATGGAGAATCTGCTGACGATCATTTTCCGCGTGACGCCGAGCGACGGGGGGGACGCCACCTACTTCATCCAGCGCATGAAGGTGCCGGAGATTGATGAAGATGCCAAGGGTGACGCGGCGTTTTACGGCTCTTTCGACGTCGGCGAGGGCAACTATAAAGTGGACTGGCTGATGCGGGACCGCGCCGAGCGGGTCTGTTCGAGTTTCTGGGACGTGGAGGCGAAGCTCGCGGACAAGGACACGCAGATGGCGCTGGCGATCGGGCCGAATCTGATTCAGCAGACCGAGACCGAACACTTCCGTCACGAACCGTCGGTGCCGCGGGAGGCCGAACCGGCCACCGTAAAGATTCTGTTGAACTACGCCCCGCAGAGCCCGCGCAGTTCGATGATGCGGCCGGTGGATACGGCGGCGCTGGTGTCGATCCTGCGCAACATCGCACGGGACCCGCGGGTGGCGCGGTTCTCGCTGGTGGCGTTCTGCATGCAGGAGCAGAAGGTGCTCTACCGGCAGGAGAAAGCGGAACGGATCGACTTTCCCGCGCTGGGCGAAGCTTTGTCGAAGATCCAGCTCGGCCGGGTGGACCTGGCGCGGCTGGCGGATAAGAAATCCGACATACGGTTCCTGACGGAGTTGATCCGCACGGAGCTGGGCGGGGCCGAACAGCCGGACGCGTTCATCTTTGCCGGGCCAAAGGTGATGCTCGATCAGAACATTGAGACGGAGGCGCTGCGGGAGGTGGGGGCACTGGAGGCACCGGTCTTTTACATGAATTACAATCTGGTCCCGCACGCGGTTCCGTGGCGCGATACGATCGGGAACGCTGTAAAATTCTGGAAGGGGTCGGAATTCACAATCTCGCGTCCGCGCGACCTATGGTCAGCAACCACGGAAGTGGTTAACCGGATTCAAAAATCCCGTTCGGCGCGAATTGCCCAAAACGCAAAGTCGAACTGATGCGTCCACTTCTATAGGAACTCGCTGCTGGTCATGTCACTCACTCCCGTCGTTCTTCTCGCAATCGTGTCGCTGCCGGTGTTTTCGCAACCACCGGGCCAACGGATGGCGCCGTATGTGCCGTCTCCGCAGGAGATTATTGACCGGATGCTGGAAGTGGCGCAGACGCGGCAGGGGGACACAGTGGTGGACCTTGGCTGCGGCGATGGGCGGATCCTGATTACTGCGGTAAAGAAGTTCCAGGCCAAGGCGATCGGGATTGAAATTGACCCGAAGATTGCGGCGCAGGCCAATGAGATGATTCTGAAATTGGGCCTGCAGAACAAGGCGCGGGTGGTGCGCGCCGACGTGTTCGATGCCGACCTGTCGCAGGCCGATGTGGTGACGCTTTACCTGACGACGAGCTTCAACGAAAAGCTGCGGCCGAAGCTGGAGAAGTCGCTGCGACCCGGCACGCGGGTGGTTTCGCATGATTATGGGATTCGCGGCTGGAACCCGGTGGATGTCGATGAGGTGTTCGCGCACGGGCGCCGGCACCGGATATTCCTCTACCTCGTCGAGGGGAAGAAGAACTGATCCGCACCGGGCTGTGCTAGCTTAGTCCTTCGCATGCCTGATTTCGATGTAGTGGGCGTCGGCCTGAACGCCACCGACACTCTGATCCTCGTCCCCCGCTTCCCCGCCTACGCCGGCAAGGAGCCTTTTGTTGACGAAATGTACAGTCCAGGCGGCCAGGTAGCCAGCGCCATGGTGGCTTGTGCGCGGTTGGGGTTGCGCACGAAATACATCGGCACGGTAGGGGACGACGAACGGGGCCGGATTCAGATTGAGAGCCTGCAGGGCACCGGAATCAATCTGGATCACGTGCAGGTCCGGAAGGGCTGCCCGAACCAGTCCGCCTATATCGTGATCGATCAGTCCACGGGGGAGCGGACGGTCTTCTGGCGGCGGATGGATTGCCTGCGGCTGGACCCCACGGAGATTACGCCGGAGATGATCACCTGCGCCCGCCTGCTGCACATCGACGGGCACGACACGGCGGCGGTGGGCCGCGCGGCGGCGATTGCGCGGCAGCACAACATTCCGGTGACAGTGGATGTGGATACCGTGTATCACGGCTTTGATAAAGTGCTGCCGAACGTGGACTATCTGGTGACGAGTTCGGAGTTTCCGGTCCGCTGGACGGGCGAGGGCGACCCGTTCCGGGCGCTGATCATGATCCAGGAAGAGTATGGGATGAAGGTGGCAGCGATGACACTTGGGTCGTTCGGCTCCATCGCCCGCATGGACGGGAAGTTCTCGTATTCGCCAGCATTCGTGGTGAACTGCGTGGACACGACGGGCGCCGGAGACGTCTTCCATGGTGCGTTCTGCTACGGCGTGCTGCAGAACATGAGCCTGCGGGAGACGTTGGACCTTTCCAATGCCATGGCCGCGCTGAACTGCACGGCCATCGGCGCACGCGGCGGGATTCAGGATCTGGCGGCGGCCAAGAGCCTGATGGCCCGGGCCGAACGCCGCACCAACCGCGACTTTGAGCAACGGGCGCTATGATCCCGCTGCGCGACACGCAACCGAGCCACACCAAACCGTTCGTCACCGTCGCGCTCATCCTGCTGAATGTCGCCATCTTCCTGTACCAGTTCTCGCTCGACCCATATGAGTTGAACTTCTTCCTGTCCCACTACGGGCTGGTGCCGGCCCGCTTCGAGTGGGCCGATGTGCTGACCGGGATCTTTTTGCATGGCGGCTGGATGCACCTGATCGGCAACATGTGGTTCCTGTGGATTTACGGCGACAACGTGGAGGAAATCCTCGGGCACGCGCGGTATCTGGTGTTCTACCTGCTGTGCGGGTTTGCCGCGTCGTTTCTGCAGATTCTGTTCCACATGGAGTCGCGGGTGCCGATGATCGGGGCGAGCGGCGCGATTGCGGGCGTGATGGGCGCTTATATCGTCAAGTTTCCGCATTCGCGGATCACGACGCTGGTTCCGGTGTTCGTGTTTCTGACGACGATGGAGATTCCGGCCTACATCATCCTGGCTTACTGGTTCGTGATTCAGTTTTTCAGCGGGATCGGATCACTGGGGCACTCCCAACTGTCCCAGGGCGGGGTGGCCTGGTTCGCGCACATCGGCGGCTTCCTGGCGGGAATCGTTCTGATCCTGGTCATGCGCACGCGCCGCCGCTGGAGCCACTGGCGGGACTCGCGATGGTAACCCTCCGCTTCTACACGCGCCGCGGGTGCCATTTGTGCGAGCAGGCGGAGGCCGTTCTGCGCGCCGAGCAGCGGCGGAGGGCCTTTGCGCTGGAGGTTTTCGATATCGACAGCGACGAGGAGTTGCGGGAGTTGTACAACCTGCTGGTGCCGGTAACCGTTCTCCCGGATGGAGAGGAGTGGCACTACCGTGTGGAACCGGAGCGGCTGCGGGCGGCGCTGGCTACATGGTGAAGGTGTGGTGGAAGTAAAAGAAATAAGGCTGTCCGTTGGGTGTGGTGTTCCGTTGAAAGGTCCCGTTGGCATAGACGCCGACGCCGCCGCCGATGGTGAGGAAACGGCGGTAGTTCCAGTTGACGTAGCAATCGGCCTCCTGGCCGGCCCATCGTCCGGCGCGTCCGGTTGTATCCCGCGAGATGAGGCGGTTCTGCGTATTGAAGAGCCCCACGCTGGGATCGACCAGCCAGTTGGCGTTGTACATGAAATTGACGGCGAGGGTCTTCACGGGGCGCCAGGTGGCGAAGGCGCGAATGTTGTTGAGGTTGCGCCAGGCGAACAGGTCCTCGTGCCCTAACTTGTCGTGGATCGCCGGGTACATCTGGTCGAAGCCGGAGGAGGCGAACTTGTACTCCAGAGTTAGATCCACCAGCCCGAACCTGCGCGCCATGGCGGCGGCGAGCGCACCCTCCGGTGACGAGAGCCCCCCGCGCTTGACGCGTTCGACGACAGGTTCGAGCGTCATCTTCCACTTGCCGACGGGCGCCATCAGGCGGCCGCCGGCGATTGCGCTTTCGAGCGTACCGGGCTGCTGATGGCGGAAGGCGTAGAACTCGCCCCACTTGCCGAAGACGTTGTAGGTGCCCACCATATGCTCGCGGAGGACAGGTTTGTTGAAGCGGTTGATCTGGATTGGGGTGGGGGAGACGAACAGAACCTCCCAGGTGTTCTTCTCGGTCCGCCACTGGGCCCGCGCCATTTCATAGGTCCGGGCGAGGTTGGCCCATTGGGGCGACCCGATGAAGCGCGTGTCGCCGTAGCTCAAGGTGGAGCGGCCGGCGCGCATGGCGAAGCCCTTCTTGCGCTTGCCGAACAGGTCGACATAGGCCTCGTAGAGGTCCGCGCCATCGCGCAGATTGCCCGGCGCGCCGCGGCCGTAGAGAGGGGCTCGCGTGTCCTGGCCGATGACGCGGATTTCGACGTCCGCATTCGGCCGGTAGGCGAAGCCGAGGCGCTGGCGGAGCAGTGCAACGTCGAAATCCCGGGCCGCGCCGAAGGCGTTCCGGCGGCGGTTCTCATACCGGACGCGGGTTTCGCCGAGCAGTTGGACGCGGCCGTCGAAAAAGAAATTGGGTTCCTCGCCGGCGAGCGTCGCGGCGAGGAGCGTCAGGATCGGAACAACGCGCAACGGGTCAGTCCTGCTTCAACGGCGTCACCGGGTCGATGAACGGCCAAACGAACGCGCCGCAGAGGTAGACGCCGGCCATGACGGTGAGTACCTGATTCCAGTCGTTATTCGTGTAGAGCAGGATATAGGGGGCTATCAGCGGGGCGGCGAGGCCGGCGAAGTTGCCCATCATGTTCATAGAGCCGGAGAGGGTGCCGGCGAACTTGCCGCCAACGTCCATGCAGGCGCCCCAGGCGTTGGGCATGATGAGGTCGTTGCAGAAGCTGGCCATTCCCATCACCAGCATGGCCATCAGGGGCGTGCTCATCTCGGTGACGGTGTACATCAACGCGGCTGCGCCGGCGAAACCGACGGTGGACATAATGCGGCGCGCCTTGTTGGTGCTGGCGAGGCGGGATGCGAGCCGCGGCGAAACGAAGCCGGAAAAGATGGCCCCGATGCCGCCGAAAAACAGCGGGAAGATCTGCAGCTTGGATGCTTCGGCGCCGCTCAAGTGCCAGTGCTCCTGCAGATAGGTGGGCAGCCAGGTG
>CAZWDD010000105.1:0-16676 GCA_964632345.1 uncultured Solibacteraceae bacterium
AACCGACGACGGCGGCTCCGACTCCCCCTGCCGCCACTCCAGCAGCCACCCCCGCCGATGCTGCAACGCCGCCCCCCGCCCCCGCTCCCGTCCGCACCGCGCAGACCCCGCCCTCCGTCCTCCGCCGCGTCAACCCCGTCTACACCGACGAAGCCCGCCGCGCCGGCATCCAGGGCGCGGTCGCCTTCCGCGTCCGCGTCAATGCCGAAGGCGTCCCCGAAAAGGTCGACCTCGTCCGCGGCCTCGACCCCGCTCTCGACGCCCGCGCCGCCCAGGCCGTCGCCCTCTGGCGCTTCTCCCCAGCCACCGCCGCCGACGGCGCCCCCGTCCCCTGGACCGGCATCGTCCAGGTCGATTACCGCCTCGTCAACGCTCCCGGCCCCGGCGCCCCGTCCCTTCGCAAACCCAAGTAGCGCTACGCGCCCCCATCCCGGTACCGCAACCGCAGCAGCTTCAGGTTCGGCGCCCGGTTCAGCGGGGAGTTCGGATACGCATTCCGGAACAGGAAGCGGTACTCGGCCATCGGCTCGGCCCCCGCAAACACGTCCGGGTTCGCCCGCAGCAGCTTGTCGAAGGACTCACTGTTCAACCACACATCGTCTTCGTTGATCACCACGTACTGCGGCCGCCAGTGCAGCAACCGTTCCCGCCGCGGAATCACCCGGTCCATCCCGTTGTACCCGTAATCCACGCCCGTGATCCGGGAGTCAAACAGCGCCAGCCAGTCGCTCAGCCCGTGCCCCAGCACCACCGCCGGCCGCCCCCCGTTGTCCGCCATGATCTTTCCGGCGATTGACCGGCAGATCGAGATATACGTCGCCTCCGGCGCCTGCTGCGCCCATAGCAGGTAATGGTTGCTCTGCCCGGCCAGATGCAGCACCGTCACCAGCAGCGCCACCCGCAGCCCCCAGCGCTCCTCCCCGATGAACCGGTGCAGGCTCCAAAACGCCAGATAGCCCGTGACCGGCGCCAGAAACAGGTAGTAGCGCGCGCCCTGCAGGCCCGTCAGGCCGAACAGCACCGCGCCGCCCAGCGCCCACAGCAGCATCAGCCGCGTCACCGGATCCATGGCCGCGCTCCGCAGCCGCTTCGCCAGCCCCTCCCGCGCCTCGCTCCACCCGGCCAGCAGCGCCACCAGCCCCGCCCCCAGCAGCACCGGCACACCCGGCAGCAGCGGAGCCGACAGCAGGAATGAACGCAGCTGATACCGGATCCCCGTGCCGATCGAAATCCGCAGCCCCATGTCCGCGTAGAGATTCAACCGCATCAGGTATTCGGACAGCGCCGGATTGGCCAGCCGCAGGGACGCACGGATACCGAACAGCGTGCCCGCCGCCAGCCCCAGCAGCAGCACGGCTGCCACCGCCCGGCCCCGCCGCCCCTCGCGCCAATCCAGCAGCGCGTCCACTGCAATGCTCAGCCCGATCGCCCCCAGAAACGCCAGGTACCCTGCCTTCAGGAACACCGCCGCCAGCGCCAGCACCAGTGCCGCCGCTGTCCCGGCCGCCGACCGCCGCCAGTGGATCCACACCGCCGCCGATAGCAGGCAGAACGCCAACCCCGGCGGGTCCGCCGTCGCCAGCCGCGCGCTGTGCAGGTATTGAAATGTCAGCGCCACGCTCACCGTCGCCAGCCAGCAGTAGGCCCGCGGCATCGCCGTCCGGCAGATGGACCAGAACGCCCCCAGCGAAACCAGCGTCAGAAAGATCGAAAACGCCCGCGCCACCTGCCAGCTCTCCCCGAACAGGTTGAAAACGTAGCCCAGCAGCACCAGGTAGAGCGGCGTCGTCAGATAGGTTGCCGAAAAATCGAACGGCTGCACCAGTTCCCGGTGCCGCGCGAACCAGACCGCCCCTTTCGTATACAGCCCCTCATCGGTGAAGTACACCTGCTGGAACATCTCGGTTGTAACGTAGGGAGAGTCCGCTTCATTGCCTGCCAGTACCCAGGCGGCCGCCAGCGCGGCCACGCAGAAACACACCACCAGCAAAAAAGTTCGTAGGGACAGAGTCATCGGAAAGCGGCCGCGCCGGACGGCCCGGCGGCGTCAGGCGAAACTCCAATCATAGCGGACCACTCGCCGGCGGTCGTTCGCGCGGCTGCATGTCTCTCCTCGATCCGAAACGGAGCGCATGCGCAACCCGGCCGCAAAAGCAAAACAACCGATCACGGAATTGAGAACCGGATCGGCGTATGGGTGAGAAATGGATCGTGGAAATGGTCGGGGCGAGAGGATTCGAACCTCCGGCCTCCTGGTCCCGAACCAGGCGCTCTACCAGGCTGAGCCACGCCCCGACGGCGTATAGACAACCTCTCCATCTTACCCAATCCCCGCCTCCACCGCAATCCCGTCCCCGTTCCGCCCCAAGGGTTGTATCCTATTGGTTTCGGAGTAAATTCATTTGTCTCGTATCGGTAACGCGTTTTCCAGCTTCTTCGGCATCCTCTTCGGCGGCGAGCTGCCCCCGGAGGTCGCCCGCGCCTATGGCTACGTCAAGGCCGCGGAGGTGAAGAAGCCGGAGGCCCCCAAGCCCGCCGCCGCCCCCAAGGCGCCCGAGGTCAAGCCCGCTGACGGGGCCCTCCAGTTCCTCGGCATCCTCCAGCGCGAGGCCCGCCTTGTCGACTTCCTCATGGAAGACATCGCCGCCTACTCCGACGACCAGGTCGGCGCCGCCGTCCGCACCCTCCACGAACAGTGCGGCACCGTCCTCAAGCGCTGCGTCACCCTCGCCCCCATCGTCGATGGCGTCGAAGGCACCTACACCAAGTCCGACGCCGCTGGCGCCGACGCCAAGCAGGGCCTGAAGTTCATCGGCAACGTCCCGCCAGAGGGCCGCGCCCCCGGCGGCATCCTCCGCCACAAGGGCTGGAAGGCTTCCAACGTCGACCTTCCCAAGGTCAACTCCTCGGTCAACCTGGCCATCATCGCCCAGGCCGAAATCGAAGTTGAGTAGCGCCGTGTCCACGGCCTCCGTCCTCGGCATCGATCTCGGCACCACCAACTGCGCCGTCGCCCGTGCCGGTGCCGATGGCTCCGTTGCCGTCCTCCCCGTCCCGCAACTCACCGGCCCCGGCGAACTCCGCGCAGAGCCCCTCTTCCCCTCCTCCCTCTACCTCCACGGCCCCACCGAATTCGCCCCCGGCTCCACCGGCCTCCCCTGGGACGATGCTCCCCGCTATATCCTCGGCGAATGGGCCCGCCGCCGCGGCATTGAAAACTCGAGCCGCCTCGTCCATTCCGCAAAAAGCTGGCTCTCCCACGCCGGCATTGACCGCACCGTCCCCCTCCTCCCCCTCACCGCCCCCGAAGGCGTCGCCCGCGTCTCTCCCCTCGAAGCCACCACCGCCTACCTCGCCCATCTCCGCAACGCCACCGCCGAAGCCGCCGGGGACCAGGTGCTCATCACCGTCCCCGCCTCGTTTGACGCTTCCGCCCGCGCCCTGACGGAGGACGCCGCACGCCGCGCCGGTTTCGCCCAGCCCATCCTGCTCGAAGAGCCGCAGGCCGCCTTCTACGCCTGGCTCGAACGTCATGAGGACTGGCGTACCCGCGTCCACCCCGGCGCCCGCATCCTCGTTGTCGATATCGGCGGCGGCACCACCGATTTCACCCTCATCGCCGTCGGCGAAGCTAATGGCGAACTCACCCTCGAACGCCTTGCCGTTGGTGAGCACATTCTGCTCGGCGGCGATAATCTCGATCTTGCCCTCGCCCGCGCCGTCGAACAGGAGCTCGCCGCCAGGAACACCCGGCTCGACGCTATGCAGCTCCACATGCTCTGGCAGCGCTGCCGCGCCGCCAAGGAGAAGCTGCTTGCCCCCGGCGCCACCCAGGCCGAAGAACCCGTCACCATCCTTGGCCGCGGCACCGGCCTCATCGGCGGCTCCATTAAGGCCGCGCTCCGCCGCGAGACCCTCCAACAGATCCTGCTCACCGGCTTCCTGCCCGCGGTTCCGCTCGACGAACAGCCCGCCCGCGCCCGCCGCGCCGCCCTCCAGGAGGTCGGCCTCCCCTACGCGTCGGACCCCCGCATCACCGCCCACCTGGCCCGCTTCGTGCAGCAGGCCGGCGCCCCCACCCACGTACTCTTCAATGGCGGCGTCCTCCATGCCCCCATCGTCCGCCAGCGCATCCTGGAATCCCTCGAAGCCTGGCTCGGCCGCCCCGTCGAAGTGCTGCAGGGGGAGGACCTCATGCATGCCGTCGCCCGCGGCGCCGCCTATTATGGCCTCGCCCGCCAGGGCCGGGGCATCCGCATCCGCGGCGGCGTTGCTCGCAGCTACTACATCGGCATTGAATCGGCCATGCCCGCCGTCCCCGGCTTCCCCGCGCCCATGAAGGCGCTCGCCGTCGTCCCCTTCGGCCTGGAGGAAGGCTCCTCCGTCGAACTCCCCAAACAGGAGTTCGGCCTCCTCACCGGCGAGCCCGCCGAATTCCGTTTCTTCAGCTCCGTCTCCCGCCACGACGACAAACCCGGCGACATCCTGGACCCCATTCCTCCAGGCGTCGAAGAGCTCTCCCCCATCGAAGTCACCCTCCCCCCGGCCGCCGAGAAGGTCGCCCGCGTCACCCTCGCCGCCGACGTTACCGCCACCGGCGTCCTGGAACTCTGGTGCGTCGGCAAGGACGGCCACCGCTGGAAACTCGAATTCAACGTTCGCGAGCAAACGCAATGAAGATCGGCATCGACCTCGGCACCACCAACTCCGCCCTCGCCTGGATGGACCCGTCCGACGACGACCAGACCATTCAGGTCTTCGACATCCCGCAGTTCGTCGCCCAGGGCCGCCAGGAATCCCAACGCACGCTCCCCAGCTTTCTCTATCTCGGGGACCAGACCTACGTCGGCGCCTACGCCCGCGAACAGGGCGCCCTCACCCCCACCCGCACCGTCCACTCCGCCAAAAGCTGGCTCTCCAACGCCGATGTCGACCGCCGCGCCAAGATCCTCCCCTGGGACACCCAGGAATCGGCCCGCGAACTCAGCCCCGTCGAGGTCAGCGCCCGCTACCTCGCCCACATGCGCCAGGCCTGGGACGCCGCCCATCCGGACCACCCGCTCGCCCAGCAGGATATTGTCCTCACCGTTCCGGCGTCCTTCGACGAGGAGGCCCGCGAACTCACCGTCGAAGCCGCCCGCGAAGCCGGCCTCGAAAACCTCACCCTGCTCGAAGAGCCCGCCGCGGCCTTCTACTCCTGGATCGCCAACCATCTCGCCGAATCGCAGAAAACCCTCTTCGACGGCCAGACCGTTCTTGTCTGCGACGTAGGCGGCGGCACCAGTGACTTCACGCTTATCAAGGTTTCCCGCCAGGGCGATCTGGTGGAGTTCACCCGCACCGCCGTCGGCCGCCACCTCCTGCTCGGCGGCGACAATCTCGATCTCACCCTCGCCTGGCTCGTCGAAGCCAAGCTCGGCCAGCAGTTGAGCCTCCGCCAGCGCAGCGCCCTCCGCCGCCAGTGCGCCGCCGCCAAGGAGCGCATGCTCAACAACCCGGCTGTGGAGAAGGTGGAGATCACCGTCCTCGGCAGCGGCTCCTCGCTCATCGGCGGCACGCTCCGCACGGAGATCACCCGCGCCGAAGCGCTGGAACTGGCCCTCGATGGCTTCCTGCCCGCCTGCGCTCTTTCCGACCGGCCCTCCGACGACAAGCGCTCCATCTTCCGCGAGCTCGGCCTGCCCTATGTCTCCGACCCCGCCGTCACCAGGCATCTCGCCGCTTTCCTGGCCGGCGCCGGCGGCGTGGTGCCGGATGCCATTCTCTTCAACGGCGGCTTCTTCATCCCTGAAATCCTCCGCCAGCGCGTCGCCGATGTGCTTGAAAGCTGGTACGGGCGCCGTCCGCTCATCTTTGAGAATCGCGACCTTGATCTTGCCGTCGCCGTCGGCGCCGCCTACTATGCCAATGCCCGCAGCACCGGCACCGGCGTGCTGGTCCGCGGCGGCCTGCCCAGGGCTTACTATATCGGCGTCGGCGAATCGGCCGATCCGGTGAAGGCCGTCTGTCTCGCCCCCCGCGGCGCCGAGGAGGGCTCCACGCTCACCCTCGACATGGAGGGCCTGCAGCTCGTCGCCAACAAGCCCGTCAGCTTCCGCCTCTACAGCTCCCTTACCCGCACGGAGGACCCGCTCGGCAGCGTCGTCGAATTCTCCGCCGCCGATATCGAGGGCGGCGAACCCCACTCCCATGCGCCGCTGAATGCGCTCATCCGCTTCGGTAAGCCGCAGGGCGAACGGCTCGTCCCCGTCAAGCTCGGCGCCACGCTTACCGCTGTCGGGACCATTGAGATCTTCTGCGATTCCAAGATCAGCGACAACCGCTGGCGTCTGCAGTTTGAGCTGCGCAAGGCCAAGGCCCAGTCGCCCACCGCGCGCCGCGCCGCCGCCGTCATCAGTGACGAAGCCCGCGCCGCCGTGCTCGAACACGTGGCCGCCGTCTTCTCGCCCGCCGGTGCCGCCGCGCCCGAGGAGCTGCCCGCCCGCCTCGAACAGGCGCTCGGCCTCGGCCGCCTCAGCTGGCCGCTCGATATCATCCGCGCGCTGGCCGACAAGTTTCTGGAGCTCGCCGAAGGCCGCCGCAAGTCGGCCCGCCATGAGGCCCGCTGGCTCAACCTCTGCGGCCTCTGCCTCCGGCCCGGCTTCGGCTATCCCGGCGACGACCTGCGCATCGAGCAGGCCCGCCGCATCTTCGCCGCCGGCCTCACCTTCGGTAATCAGGTGCAGTGCGAAATCGAGTGGTACATCTTCTGGGGCCGCGTCGCCGGCGGATTGAACCGCAACCAGCAGACCGATATCTATCAGCGCATCGCGCAGTTCCTGCTGCCCAAGGGCAACAAGCGCGTGCAGCGCGTCAACTCCAGCCTCCACCGCGAACTATGGCGCACCGCCGCCAGCCTGGAACACCTGCCCGCCGGCACCCGCACGGAGCTGGGCGACGCGCTGGTCCGCAAGCTCCGCAACGGCGAAGGCGGCGCCTCCGAGCTGTGGTGCCTGGCCCGCATCGGCGCCCGCCGCCTCTTCTACGGACCCATCAACCAGGTGCTGGCCCCCACCACCGCCGCCCGCTGGATCGAGTCCCTCGCCAAGGTCCCCAACGCCGCCGAAACCCTCGTCCGCCTCGCCCAGCGTACGGGCAATGTGGCGCTCGACGTCAACCCGCAAACCGCCGCTCTCGTCCGCAACCTCCTCGCGGGCGACGCTGACCTGGAAGCCCTCCTCGACGGCGAATCCCAGGGCGACTTTGACCGCGTCTTCGGCGAAGAGCTCCCCGGCGGCCTCGTCCTCGGCACGCCGGCGGATTAGGTTGCCCGGCGGACGTCTATGATAGCGGCATGGCCCGGATCGTCTCCGCCATCTCTCGTCTGTCGACCTTCTGCCTTCTGGTCTGCTCACCACTCTCCGCGCAATCGGTCTCTCCAAGTTCCGCCCGTCTTGCGCCTCCGATACCGTCCGAAGTGAACCCCCGCCTCCCGCTGCGCCATAATCCTAGAGGAACAACCGCCACGCCATGACACGCCGCAGCCTTCTTCTCGCCTCGCTCGCCGCCGCCGCGCAGCCGCCGGCCTTCCGCTGGCCGGAGGGCAAGCGCGCCGCGCTCAGCCTCAGCTTTGACGACGCCCGCCATAGCCAGGTCGATACCGGCATCCCGTTCCTCAACAAGCACGGCGTCAAGGCCACGTTCTACGTGCTGTCGAGCAACTACACCAAGCGGCTCGACCTGTGGAAGGCCGCCCACGCCGCCGGGCATGAGATCGCCCACCACACCAAGAGCCACCCCTGCACGGCCAACTACGGCTTCGCGCGCAACAAGGGGCTGGAGGACCTGACGCTGGACCGCTTGGCCGAAGATCTCGACACGGCCACCGACGAAATCCAGACCGCCTTCGGCATGAAACCCATCAGCTTCGCCTACCCCTGCGGGCAGAAGTTCGTCGGCCGCGGCGTCAACACGCAGAGCTATGTCCCGCTCATCGCCAAGCGCTTCGTCACCGGGCGCGGCTATCTGGACGAAGCCGCCAACGACCCGGCCGTCTGCGACCTTGCCGCCCTGATGGGCACCGGCTTCGACAACATGACCTTCGCTGACATGAAGAAGCACGTCGATACGGCCATCAAGGACGGCCGCTGGCTGATCTTCGCCGGCCACGAAATGGGCACGTCGAACGGCCGGCAGATGACCGATCTCGGCGCGCTGACCGAGCTGATCGCCTACGCGAAGGACCCGGCCAACGGCCTCTGGTTCGACACCGTCGGTAAGATCGGCCAGTACGTCCACCAGCGGCGCGGCTAGCGCGCCGGCTGGATGATGATCTCCGGCAGCCGGCAGGCCTGCCGCTGCACGTCGGCCGGGCAGTTGCGCGGCTTGCCGTCGCGCGTGTAGCAGACGCGCACTTCGCTCAGGAATCGGCCCGCGCACTGCACCGTGATGCCGTCCTTCGGCACGCCGGGGTTGGCGGCGGCGAACTCGTCGCGGATCCGGGCCGGCGCCACCGTCCGCGCGTTCGAGGGGTTGCGCAACGGCGCGGGGACCTTCACGCCGTGGAACAGCGCGCGCGCCTTGCCAAAGTACTCCGCCGCGGGCAGGCCGGTGCAGGTGCCGTGCTTCTCCCACTCGTACCGCACCAGGCGGCGGCTGGGCATGATGTCCTGCATCCGCTCCACCAGCGCGTTCGACAGCCGTTCGCCCGTGGCGCAGAACTGCGGCCAACCGCGCTCGTACTGCGCCCACAGGCCGTGCAGGATGAACTCGTAGCGGCGGCCGCCGCATTGGGAGCTATCGCGTGCCCCGGCCGGGGAGGAGCAGTACTGCGGCGACCAGGACATGGCCAGCAGATAGTAGTCAAACTCGCCGGCCGTGCCGCGCGGGGCGTTCCGGCCCTGTGAAAAGGCGGGCAGCGTCAACAGCAGCAACAACAGAAGCGGACGGATCACCCTACAATGTTAGCTTGACCGAAGCGAGCCTCCTCTCCGCCATCGAGGCCCGCGCGCGCCGGATGGGCGTGGCCGCGGGCAACGGCGTCCTCACCGGCATCGGCGACGACTGCGCCGTCTTCCGCCAGAAGGGCGCCGCCAGCGACCTGATCTTCACCACCGACATGATGCACGAAGGCGTGCACTTCCGCTGGGATGAGGACCCGGCCGGCGTGGGCCACAAGGCGCTGGCCCGTTCGTTGAGCGACTGCGCGTCGATGGGCGCCCGGCCGCTGTTCTGCCTGGTCTCGCTGGCACTGCCGGCCGAGGCCGCGCGGTGGGCGGATGGCTACTACCAGGGGCTGCTGAAGCTGGCGCGGACGCACGGCGTGGTGCTGGCCGGCGGGGATCTGGCCTCGTCCGAGCGGATCAGTTGCGACGTGATGGTGTGCGGCGAAGTGCCGCGCGGCAAGGCGATGCTGCGTTCGGCGGCGCGGCCGGGCGAGAGGCTCTGCGTCAGCGGCCCGCTGGGCAAGGCGGCGCTCGCGCTCGACCGGCGCGGACGCTTCCTGCCGCAGCCGAAGCTCGCCCTAGGCGCGGCGCTGCGCCAGGCCGGCGTGCGCTGCGCGATGGACTTGAGCGATGGACTTTCCCTCGACCTGGCGCGCCTGGCGCTCGCCTCCGGCTGCGCGGCGGAGGTTTCGGCCGTCCCCGTGGCGCGCGGCGCCACGCTGCAGCACGCGCTGCACGGCGGCGAGGACTACGAGCTGCTGTTCACGCTGCCGAAGGCCGTCGCGCTGCCGGAGGGCTGCCACGTCATCGGGCGGATGGCGAAGGGGCCGGCCGGACAGGTACTCTATCAGGGCCAGCCGCTCCCGGCGCAGGGCTGGGACCACTTCCGCCCCCGATGACTCCCCAACCGCATATCGTCCCTGACCTGATTGAAGCCTTCCGGCGCTCGAAGACTATGTTCACCGCCGTCGAGCTGGGCGTTTTTGACCGCACGCCGGTGACGGCGGCGGCCTTCGCCGATGCGGCCGGAGCCGATGCGCGGGCGGCCGAGCTGCTGCTCGATGCCTGCGTCAGCCTGGGCCTGCTGACGAAGGCCGCGGGCGTCTACACCAACACGGCCGAGGCCGATGACTACCTGCGGACGGCGAGCCCGCGCACGATGGCCGGCTACATTCTCTACTCCAACCGCGTGCTGTGGCGGCTGTGGGAGCATCTGCCGGACGCGGTGCGCGAGGGCACGCACCGCTGGCCGCAGGCGTTTGAAATGGAAGGGCCGATCTTCAGCCACTTCTTCCGGACCGAGGAGTCGATGCGGACGTTCCTGACGGGGCTGCACGGGCTGGGGCAGTTGAGCTCGCCGCAGGCCGTGCGGGCGCATGACCTGAGCGGCGTGCGGCACTTTGTGGACCTGGGCGGCGGGACGGGGCACCTGGCGCTGGCATTCCTCGATGCCTACCCTGGCGCGCGGGCGACGGTGTTTGACCTGCCGCGCGTGATCCCGTTGACGCGTGAGTTCACCGGCGGGCGCGTGGAGTGCGTGGAGGGGGACTTCTTTGCCGATCCGCTGCCGCCGGGCGACTGCTACGCGCTGGCGCGCATTCTGCACGACTGGGCTCCGGAGAAGATCGAGCGCCTGCTCAAGAAGATCCACGCGGCGCTGCCGCCGGGCGGGCGGCTGCTGATCTGCGAGGCGCTGCTCAACGAGGAGCGGACGGGGCCGGTGCACGCCTTCATGCAGTCGGTGAACATGCTGACGTGCACGGAGGGGCAGGAGCGGACGGCGAGCGAGTATGAAGCGTTGTGCCGCGCGGCCGGATTCGGCGAGGTGCGCGCGGCGGTGACGGGCGCGGCGGTGGACGCCGTGCTTGCCATAAAATAGCCGAGGACATGTCAGTACATATCGAGAGAGTGGAATGGAAGGGCTGGCCGAACTGCTGGCGGCTTTCCAATGACAGCGTGGAGCTGATCGTGACCCAGGACATCGGGCCGCGGGTGATGCGCTTCGGCTTCGTGGGCGGGCAGAACCTGTTCAAGGAGTTCACCGAACAGTTGGGGCAGAGCGGGGAGCCGGGGTGGTGCATCCGCGGCGGGCATCGGCTGTGGAAGGGCCCGGAAGACCGCTACGCGACGTATGCGCTGGACAACGCGCCGATCGAGATGGAGGCCGAGGGCGGCACGCTGATCGCGACGCAGAAGGTGGAACCGGAGACGGGGCTGCAGAAGCGGATGGCGATCACGCTGGCCGACAGCGGCAGCCGGGTGACGGTGACGCACACCATCTGGAACCGCGGGCTGCTGCCGGTGGAGCTGGCGGCGTGGACGCCGACGGTGATGGCGCAGGGCGGGCTGGGCGTGAGCGGCTTCCCGCCGCGGGGCACGCATCCGGAAGACCTGGAGCCGACGAACCCTCTCATCATGTGGGCGTTCACGGACCTGAGCGATCCGCGCTGGAAGTTCACGAAGAAGTATCTGACGCTGCGGCAGGACCCGTTGAACCGCGTGCCGCAGAAGCTGGGGCACTGGAACCGGCACACGTTCGGCGCCTACTTCCTGAACGGCGAGATCTTCCTGAAGGAGTACTTTCCGTGTCCGGGGATGGCGCATCCGGAGTTCGGGGCGTCGTTTGAGATCTTCACGAACCAGGACTTTCTGGAGCTGGAGACGATGGGGCCGCTGGCGAAGCTGGGCAAGGACGAATCGTTGACGCATGTGGAGCAGTGGAGCCTGCATAAGGGCGGGTTGGCGGAGATCTCCGACGCGGCGCTGGACGCGGCGCTGCTGCCGGTGTTGAGCAAGTGATGCTGGGGCGGCGGCGGTTTCTGGGCGCATTGGGCTCGGTGGCCGCCGCAGCGCCGGGGGCGAGGCCGGACATCGTGGTGGTGTTGTGCGACGACCTGGGGTACGGCGACCTGGGCTGTTACGGGCATCCGGTGATCCGGACGCCGCACCTGGACGCGTTCGCGCGGCAGGGGATGCGGTTCACCGACGGCTATGCCGCGGCGCCGGTGTGCAGTCCGTCCCGGGCGGGGCTGTTGACGGGGCGGACGCCGGCGCGGGTGGGGATCTATGACTGGATTCCGGAGGGCTCGCCGGTGCATCTGCGGCGGGAGGAGGTGACGTTCGCGCGGATCCTGCAGCAGAAGGGGTACGCGACGTGCGTATCGGGGAAGTGGCATTTGAACGGGCAGTTCAACACGGCGGGGCAGCCGCAGCCGGGCGACCACGGGTTCGACCACTGGTTCGCGACGCAGAACAACGCGGCGCCGACGCATGAGAACCCGGTGAACTTTGTTCGGAACGGGGAGCGGGTGGGGCCGTTGCGCGGGTATTCGAGCCAGGTGATTGTGGACGAGGCGCTGGGGTGGCTGCGGACGGTGGAGGCGGGGAAGCCGGTAGGGCTGTTTGTGAGCTTCCATTCGCCGCACGAGCCGATTGCGACGAGCGCGGGGTTCGTGGACCGGTACCCGGAGGCGAAGAAGGAAGGCGAGGCGCTCTACTACGGGAACGTGACGGAGATGGACCATCACTTCGGGCGGCTGATGGCGGGGCTGGAGGCGGCGGGCCGGGGCGGGGCGCTGGTGGTGTTTATGAGCGACAACGGGCCGGAGACGCTGCGGCGGTATGCGGGGAGCTGGCGGAGCCACGGGTCGCCGGGGCCGCTGCGGAGCATGAAGCTATCGCTCTATGAAGGGGGCTACCGGGTGCCGGTGATGGCGCGGTGGCCGGGGCGGATCCGGGCGGGGGCGGTGTCGCGGGAGCCGGTGTGCGGGGTGGACATGCTGCCTACGGTGTGCGAGATGGTGGGTGCGCCGCTGCCGGGGGGAAGGACGATTGACGGGGCGAGCCTGCTGCCGGCGTTTGCGGGGAAGCGGGTGAAGCGGGCGAGGCCGCTGCACTGGCACTACTTCAACGCGCTGGACGGGCCGCGGGCGTCGCTGCGGGAAGGGGACTGGAAGATCACGGGGCTATGGGCGGATGGGACGGCGCCTCCGCGGGTGTCGGGGTTCCGGCCGGAGGAGCTGCGGGAGTTCAAGCGGCGGCCGCTGGAGCGGTTCGAATTGTTCCACCTGAAGACGGACCCGGGCGAGCGAAATGACCTGGCGGCGCGGGAGCCGAAGCGGCTGGCGGCGCTGCGGGCGAAGCTGATGGAGGCCCATGCGGAGGTATGCCGCGAGGGGCCGGAGTGGAGTTGAGCATATGAACCGGCGGCAGTTTCTGTTTTCCTCGATTGCGGCGGCGCAGGGGCGGCGGCGTCCGAACGTGTTGTTCATTTCGACCGATGACATGAACACGGCGCTGGGCTGTTACGGGCATCCGGTGGTGAAGACGCCGAACCTGGACCGGCTGGCGGCGCGCGGGGTGCGGTTCGACCGGGCGTACACGCAGTTTGCGTTCTGCAGCCCGTCGCGGACGTCGGTGATGACGGGCCTGGGGCCGGACACGACGAAGGTGTATAACCTGACGAAGCATTTCCGGAGCGTGCTGCCGGATGTGGTGACGTTGAGCCAGTGTTTCCAGAAGAACGGTTACTACACGGCGCGGGTGGGGAAGATCTACCATTACGGGAACCCGGGGCAGATCGGGACGGACGGGCTGGATGACGCGCCGTCGTGGCAGCACCGGGTGAACCCGCGGGGGATCGATAAGGACGAAGAACCGCTGTTGACGAACCATACGCCGGAGCGGAAGAGCTTTGGGTCGGCACTGGCGTTTTATGCGTCGCCGGCGCCGGATGAGCAGCACACGGACGGGATGGTGGCGGCGGAGACGATCAAGCTGATGGAGCAGAACCGGGACCGGCCGTTCTTCCTGGCGGCGGGATTCTACCGGCCGCACTGTCCGTTCATCACGCCGAAGAAGTACTTCGATTTATACCCGGCGGAAAAGCTGGAGCCGGTGCCGTACACGGAGGGCGAGAACACGATCGCGCCGCCGTGGGCGTATTGGACGACGCCGCCGAACTGGAACATGACGCGGCGGCAGACGCAGGAGGTGCTGCAGGCCTACTATGCGTCGAACACGTTCGTGGACGCGAACGTGGGGAAGCTGCTGGACGCGCTGGAGCGGCTGGGGCTGGCGGAGAACACGGTGGTGGTGTTCTGGTCCGACCATGGGTACGGGACCGGCGAGCACGGGCAGTGGATGAAGCAGACCGTGTTCGAGGCGGCGACGCGGGTGCCGCTGCTGGTGGCCGGGCCGGGGACGAAGGCGCGGGGGAAGGCGTGCGGGCGGCCGGTGGAGCTGTTGGACCTGTACCCGACGCTGGCGGACCTGTGCGGGCTGGCGGGGACGCCGGGGAACCTGCAGGGGACGAGCCTGCGTCCGCTGCTGGAGAACCCGGGGGCGAAGTGGGACCGGGCGGCGCTGAGCCAGGTGGCGCGGCAGCAGGAGAAGCTGATGGGGTACAGCATCCGGACGGAGCGGTACCGGTATACGGAGTGGGCCGGCGGGGCCGAGGGGGCGGAGCTGTACGACTACGCGGCGGACCCGAAGGAGATGCAGAACCTGGCGAAGAGCGACCGGCACGCGAAGGTGCGGGCGGAGCTGCGGGCGCGGCTGCGGAAGATGGTGCAGGAGCGGGGAGGGTCCTAAACGCGGTTGTTTATTTTCAACAACTTCTGGGACGGTCCTGCGATTTTTTTGTTGGGGTGGGGCGAGGGGCCCCGCGAGGCGATTCCGCATGAGGGGAGAGTCGCATGGGGGCAAGGGGAAGGGCGGTTTTCGGAGGGCGGGGGAGGCGGGGTAACTTGGTGAGGGGGAGTGGGTTGGGGGTATTTTGGGAGGAGTTGGGAGTGGTGTGAATGAGGCGGGGGGAGGGAGTCAACGCATGAAACCGGATGCGCCTGTCGTCCCTGAATGTTCTCAGAGGTAGTAAGCTTCGCAAGACTCCCGCAAGCTGCCGATTTCGATCGTTACAGGCTCCGCGTCCGGCGACAGCGGTACTTCGGCGCTCCAAGTCATTCGCCATTCTGATTGGTATTCGTACCGAAAGTCCTTCGTCATTTCGACGCTCCGGCCGGCGCCAATCGGGTGGAGTGGGTCCTCGTAGTGAACGGGGCCCATTAATCCGTCGGTCTGTCTGGACCTTGTCGCCATCTCCCGCCAGAGTCGGATGGTGAACCGAGAAAGATCGCGGACGAGCAAGCAGGCATCGGCGTCAAAATCATCGAAGAGTCGAGGACGAAAAGTGGAGGAGGCGCAGAAGACGTAGAAGTTCTTGCACTGCCGCGTAAGGCAAATGGGCCGTATAAGGTTCGGAATTTCCTGCTGGGTCCCGTCAATCTCCATTGTCAACTTCATCCTGGGAGGTAATACAACATTGCTGGCCAGCTCCTGGTCCCGGATGGCTGCGTTCTGGGATTCCGCATACGAGGATGCGGATGAAATCCGAAAACACCCCTTGGAGTACATCTGCTCGATGTGCGCGGCCTTTCCGAACTTTACGATGTAAGGGCCGTGCGCCGGTTGCTCGATTGTGGACCATAGCCGTCGTGCGGCCGCGAGTAGAGGCCTCGGCCTCTCCAATTCCCTGGTTTGGAGCGAAACAACCGCGTCCCAAGCCCGTCGCTGCCGGAATTCTTCTTCCGCCCAAACAAGCCGCTTCGTCCAGTACGGTGCAGTTGGCCTATCGATGAAGGCTGTGCCGGATTGATCGAACGCCACGGTGTTTTCCAGCAGTGCGGCATATCGAAGTCGAAGCTGCTCGTCTGACAAGTGCGAGTAGGCTTTGCGATTCCGATATTCTTCCATCCAAGACAACTCAGCCGGGTGTACGGAATCGTTCAGAATCCCCATAGGAACACCACCTGAAGACCGATTGCGGTTTTCGGACCGGATCGGGTATGGGAACAGCGTGGAACGCCGTGGCGAACGAGGCTGACTTGGCAGGCCGGGTCTGGCCAGGAGAGCCAAGCTCTCAGACCGTTCCGTAACCGGCGCAGACTAGTCAATCGATTCACCGAAGGGGGCCATGCCTTTCTCCAGTACCGTTTTCGGAAACTGACCGGTGCCGCAAAGTATGAATGAACCGAAGTTCTTGTACCAATCGCCGTCGGGCGCGACCGGTCCGGAAAGCACCCACTGCTGAAGTGCCTCAAGGTCCGCCAACGATATTCGTCGTTCCGCGACTCGCTGCAGGAGATGCTGCCAGATGGGCCGAGGGAGGTCAGCGAACCGGATCTTCGGCAATCGCGTCTTTCCCGAAAATGGCCCGAATCAATTCGCGTCCGGCATCGTCCTTACGCACTGGATCGCTTTCAGCGAGGAATCCCTGATAGGCTGCCTTCAGGTGTTCCTTGGCTTCAGCCTCGGCGCGAACGCCACGCTCCGCCAAGTCCACCAGGGCACGACTCAGGGTGACATTCTGCTCGCGCGCACGGCGTCGAATTTCGGGAAGTAGGTTGGCGGGAATCGTGACGCTCTGGCGGACTGATTTTGCCGAGCCGGAACGTTGAACAGAAGCCATACCTGTACAGTATCAGAGCACACCACAGTGGTGCACTCTGGCCGCGACGGGCGTGTCGACCGGATGTCCTAAGGTGGGAGAACGTTGTTCATGCCGCGCCAGACACGACGACTGCACCTCACGAAGTTCGTACGCCCTGATGATCGGGCGGTGCGGGAGGTGCGGTGGAGAGTTCGCGCGCAGGCCGGCAGCGGGCGAGCGGGATGACTGCGGCGGGCGGATGGGGGGAGTTTCCAGCTATTCTGCAACCATGACGATGACGCGGAGAGGGTTTCTGGGTGCGGCGG
>CAZWDD010000106.1:0-16601 GCA_964632345.1 uncultured Solibacteraceae bacterium
CTCCCAGGATCACTCTGCATCGGCCCCGTCATCCCCACCGGTTGATCCATCTGGTTATAACTGTACGTATACGGAATCGTCGCATCCGGATACAGCACCGTCGCCAGCTTCCCGTCCGCCCCGTACGTGTAACTCACATCCTTGTTCACCGATCCGCCCGGCCGCACCAGACGCAGCCGCTTCTTCGTCACCGCACCGGCCGCCGTGTAGGAGTACATCTCGATCACCTCCCCCGCTCCCGTCCCCGCACACCCCGTCCGCGTCGCCGCCAGCCGCCCCACCCCGTTCTGCGTGAACGCCCCGTCAAACGGATTCGTCCCGTAGTGGTAGTCCACCCGCGCACACGTCTGCTCCGCTCCCCCAGTTCCATACTTCCGCGCCGCCGTCACCCGTCCGTCGCTGTCGTAAGTAAACTCCACCTTCTGGCCCTTCGCGTCCGTCTTCCGCTGCAAGCTACCATCCGCATTGTACAGAAACAACGTCGTCCCGTTCTCCGGATGCGTCACGGACAGCAACCGTTGCGTCTGCCCGTCGTACACCCACGTCCGCGTCTGCGTCACCGTCCCCGTCCCCGCTCCCTGCGGCCTCGTCATCTGCACGCTCAGCAACTGTCCCAGCACCGAGTACGTGTACGTGCTCTCAAAGTCCCCCCCGCCCCCGGGCCTTCTCCATTCCCACTCACACAGCGGAATACCAAAGGTCACCGAGTTGGTACGTACCCTCGCGCCGCGCTGGGCGACACAGCATCGAACGGTTGACCCGCAACCACTCGACATACTAGTGGGGGTCTACGCGCTCTGCTTCTTTCCGGTCGTACCCTCGACTCACCTTGTATTCTATGTTGGCCTCTCTACTATTGACCCAGACCAGTGGATCCTGCTCCGGATCCTTCATCACAGACCGGTAAGAAGCACGAATCGCATCGCGCATAGAGTCCAGAAATCGATCCGCAGACATCAGCCGTCCGCTCGAATAGTCATAGGCAACGATGGTGACGCTTCCCAAACAGTTCTTCACAAGGACGACAACAATGTCGGATGTTGGCCAGGCGCTCTCCGTCAGACACGCGCCCCACTCAAATTCGTGAGTGTCCGCAGCATCTACGCCGGCCTTTTCAATGTCGGACGGACCAAATCGCCGGGAGCCCCGGCCACCAAGGATTTCAATCTGAAGCCGATTCCTCGCGTCAAAAAACGAGCTTTGCAGATACACGCGCACCTCCCTTCCAGGCACCGGCCCGCGCGACGACAGTTCCAGATCTCGCGAACCGCAACACCACATGCCAATGGAAACAGCAACAAGGATCGCGATCTTCGTCCACAACCGCATGACTCCTCCCCTATTTGCAGAGCTTCGCGATCTGACCGGCAACGTCATACATGGTCCCTCAAGGGGACTGCTGGATGCCGTACTTCGGGCGGCAAGGAAGGCCTCGTTATCCAGCCTTGCACCCTTTTCCAGCCGACGGCCAGCGCTGAAACTCGATCGACGCTGCCCTGGCCGGGCACCCTCACAATTTGAAAACTCAGTAACACAGGCACCGCTTAATGACACGTCCGGCTCCGTTCATTACGGTGATGAGCACCCCCCTGCCTCAGCGCGAATGCAGAAGCAACTAGTGAAACTTGGATCAGGAAGAGAAAGACGAGGGCAATCACACATCGGCGCCAACGCCGCCACGTCAAATAGGAAAGCACGGTTAAGCCGATCGCGTCTACAAGGACGGCCACAAGTCCAAATCGATCCGCGCAAACTCGCAGTTGCCGATGCTCCATCTCGGCGACGTTCCTGAGGCCGTCAAGCGCGATCGCCACAGATGCGCCTTCCACATATGCGACTCCGCCGAAGAAGCCAAAGACAGCAGTAACAGCTGCGACAGCAACCCATGATTCTCTCATCTCCGCAAGGATCCGTTTCGAGTCACAAAGGAAATCCTTGGGTTCCAACCGAACGCAAGGGGCGGCAAGAGGGATAAGAGAATCCGATCTGCGAACCAAGCCATCGAGCCACACTATTAAGACTAAGCCCCGTGCGCGGCAAATACTCAAGGTTATCCTGTTGAAGCACCCGTTTTGCGGCATCCACCCCAAATGGCGCCCGCAACTCTCGCGGAATGCAGCCCCGTTCTACCGGAGCGCCTGCAATACCCCGCGATCCTCGTACCTCACGCACTTCACATACTCCTTGTCCCCCGGACCCCGCCCGCTTCCCGCTCCCCCGTCATCATCCCAACCCGAAGACACGCACCCCGCATGTCCGGTCTGTTGTGGCTCTTCAACAACTCCGCCGCCACAATCGCACTCTCGCCGTCCCTCCCGCTCGCACGTTCACGCGCCTCGAAAAAATATCTCCCCTACGCAAGTGATAGACAGCACATCTCTTATGGGACAACCGCCCATCGCCTTCCCCCTCTTCCCCTTCCCCCGCCCCGTAAATTCAAATCGGGTTCGGACATCCAGACCAACACCACACGGTCCTCCCACCACGGAGGGCCGTCTCACTTTTACCCGGAGGAGACCACCATGGCCAAACTCAATAAGGAACAACGCGCCGGCGTCGCCCGCTGCGCCCAGGCAGTTCGCCACTCCCGCCGCCGAACTCGCCTACTGGCGCCCGGCCTCCCCCTCCGAACTCCAGATGGTCCACGACCTCATCGACATCAACTGGCGCGTCACTCGCCTCCGCTACACCCACGCCGCCTCCCTCCTGGCCTCTATGGAGTCCGCGCGCCTCGCCGCTCGCGCCGGCTCCCTCGACCACGGCTAACAGGACCGCATTCCTCGCCGCATCGTCATGTGCCCCCCTAACCCGCGATCTCGAACGCGCCAAGCGCCGCGCAATTTCCCTCCGAGGGTCCCAATTGGCGTTGAAAACACAACACTTACCCGAAGAACTCTCCGGCAGGGTCCCAATCCATACGGAGCCCGATCCCGGCAGCCAACCCGGTCACCGGCCCGGGCATGTCATGCCGAAAGCACCCGCCCTCGGCCTCAGCCTCGGCTTCTCCGCTGCCCCCGGCCTGAAGATGGACTCTTCCGCGTGGGACCGGCTACACCCTCACAAAGGGCCGCCGCCCGGCGGACTACAACGGCAGCGACGCGGCCAGCCGCACCGTCTGTCCGCTGTGCTTATCCTCGATGATCAACTGCCCGTTCTCCTGGCGCACATCGCTCACCTCGGTGAATCCGGCCGGCACCCGCGTGTAGAACATCAGGAACCGCGTCCCGATCTTCGACTTCGCCGGCAGCCACCGGAACGCCGGCGTATCGAAAAGCCGCCCCAGCTCCACCGTCTGCCGCCGCGGCACGTCGAACGGCTGCGTGCCGAACTCGAGGCCGCGCGACAGCGCCATGTTCGGCGGGTAGTTCATCCACTCCTGCAACCACGGGTACTCCTCGCGGCGGACCAGGTAGCCCAACAGCAGCCGCTTCTCCACGTTGATGGCCGTGATGTAGCCCAGCCGCCGCGCCGGGTCCAGCACGCACCCGCTATGGTCCATCGAATCCGGCGGATCGGGAATCTGCCGGATGTCGGCCGTCCCGCCCGCCTTCAGCGGCGCCATCGGATAGTCGAAGTCCTGCCCCGAAACCAACCGCCGGTTCGGTGGCATGTTCTGGTGCGGACGCGCCTGGCAGCGGCCCACCGACGCATTCACCACCGTCTTGCCCGGCGCCAGGAACGGATAGCCGATCGTCGCGTGCTCGGCCCAGTTGATCGGGCGGTCAAAGGCCAGCTCATTCTCCAGCGTCGAATCGACGTAGACTACCTGCTCGCCGTCGACCAGTTCCACGCGGCGAGTGAACACCTCCTGCACCAGCGGCAACCGCGCCCGCCACGTCAACTGCACCGTGCGCCCATCTCGCCCCTGCGAGAGGAGTTCCCACGGCTGACGGTGCGCCTCGCCATGCCCCTGCAACCCGGCGGCCTGCTCCTCCTTCGACGTGGGGCCGAAGCCATCCACGCAGACGAGGTGGCCAAGCGAATCGCCGAAGCGCGAAGGGCCGCGCGTCATGCGCGCCAGCGCCACCGGATTCCACATCGGGTTCATCTTCTCCGGATCGTCCTTCAGCGTCAGACTGACGAACGCTCCGCCTTTGTTCAGCGTCAGCAGTTCGATCCGGTCGTTCTCCAGCGCCGTCGCCGGCCGGGTCTCAAACGTCGCGGCGCGTTGCGCAACAGCCGGCAATGCGGCAAGAAGCAGGACGAGGATTCGCATAGACATGTGACAGCATACTCAAAATCCTGCCGTCACCGTCTGCCCCGCCTTCACGACGCCCAGCGCCTTGCGCTCCCCGGTGGCGAGCACCATCTCCACCTCCGCCTCCACCGCCGCCCCCAACCCGAAGTGCGCGGGCACCAGCGAGCCGCTGCCGTAGCTGCCGCCAGAGGTCACCTCCTGCCACTGGCTTCCGGCCCGCACGCGGGCGCCAACAGGAGCCCGCACCGCCAGCCAGTTCCCCGCCCCGTCGCTCTCATTCCGCCACACCGCGGCCCGGCCGCCGAGTTCCGTCGTCACCAGGTCCAGACGCCCGTCTCCATCGAGGTCCGCGACGGCAAGGCCGCGATACGCCGCCGCCGGCGCCAGTTCGGCGCCCAATCGAAAACGTCCCCCGGCGTTCAGGAACACCGCGCTCGGCTCCCTGTATCGTTCCGAACGCGTCAGCTCAATCGTATCGGTGACGTGCGAGTTCGCCGTCGCCACGTCCTTCCATCCGTCGTTGTTCAAATCGGCAAATGCCACGCCCCAACCGCTGCGGCGCACGGCCAGCGCGCCGAGGCCGCTTGGGTAAGTGACGTCGCGAAACCCGTCCGGGGTATTCCGGAACAGCGGGAAGGTCTCCCCCACCAGCGCGGTGAAGATCAGGTCCGGCCGGCCGTCATTGTCGAAGTCGCGCAGGTCCGAGCCCATGCTCGAAACGGGGCGGCCCAGGTCATTCAACGCCACACCGGCCACGAGCGCGGTCTCCTCGAACTTCCCGCCAAGATTGCGGAACAGGAAGTTGGGAATGGCGTCGTTGGCAACGAAGATATCGGGCCGGCCGTCGCCATCGTAGTCGGCCGCCGCGGCGCTCATGCCCTTCCCGAGGTGCTTCCCAATACCCGCTTCGGCACTGACGTCCCGAAACTGCCCGCCGCCGATATTCCGGTAAAGGCGGTTCGGAGTCGAACCATATTCGCGCGGATGGCAGTATACCCGAAGCTTCTTCGCCGGATCGCCGCAATACTTGGAGAAATCCGGGGTCCAGTCAATATAGTTCACCACAAAGAGGTCCAGTCGCCCGTCCCCGTCGTAATCGAGCCACGCCGCGCCGGCCGCGAACTTCTCATCGGCGATGCCGCGGGGCGAGAGCGTGAACCGGCCCCGCTCGTTGCGGTACAGCAGGTTCTTCCCTGCCCCGGCAACGAAAAGATCCACCCACCCGTCACCGTCAAAATCAGCCGCCGCCGCCCCGATCGAGAACCCCTCGCCGGCCAGGCCAGCCGCCGCAGTCACATCCTCAAACCGCATGCCGCCCAGGTTGCGAAACAGCCGGTTGGCGTACTTCGCATCATTCTTCCGCAGCGACGGCAGCGCCGCGCCGTTGGTGAAGAACAGGTCGGGCCGCCCGTCGTTGTCGTAGTCGAAGATCGCCACGCCGCCGGCCATCGTCGAAACCACATGCTTCTCCGGACCCGGCGAATGCTCCAGCACGAAGGGCAGATCCATCCGCTGAAAGCGGACAGGCGGAACGGACAGGGCCGCGGCGGATGGCGCCGGCGCATCGAGCTGCCGCAGCAATCGCTGCGCCTCTTCGTTGGCCGGATGCAATTGCAGCGCCGCTTCGGCTTCCTTGCGCGCGTCGGCGGCGCGGCCGGTCTTGAACAAAACGGACGCCCGGCCGGAGCGGGCGTCGCTGCTCTTCGGGTCGGCCTCAATCGCCGCGTCGTAAGCCGTCAGCGCGGCCGGCCAGTTGGCCCGCTCCTCCTCAATGCTCGCCATCAGCCGCCGCGTCCGCGCCCTCGGCTCGCCGTAACGCTCGGCCTCGGCCGCCATCCGCAGCGCGTCAGGGAACTTGCCCTCCACGAAAAGCACTCGCGCCAGCGCGTAATAGGCGGGCGCCCAGGTGCGCTCCCGCTTCGCCAGTTCGGCCAGCACCGTCTCCGCCTTGCCCAGTTCTCCCATCTGCTGATAGCAGAGCCCCAGCAGATACCGCGTCCCCCGCGCCTGGCCGCCCTTCTCCAGCAGCGCCGCGGCCTCGGCGAACCGCCGCTCCTGAAAGAGCGCCTGCGGCGTGGACGCCTGCGGGTACAACAACAGCAGCCAGTAGAGAAGAAACTCCATCCGCACCCTCAATTCTACTTGCCCAAAAGCGAACCCGGGCGAGCCTTTCGGCGCGCCCGGGTTCCGGTTGCAGCTTGCGGGGACTACTTCGTGCGGTTGGCTTCGCCAGCGTCGCCGCCGGCCATCGCAATGCGGGCCTGCGCCGCGGCCAGTCGGGCGATCGGCACACGGTACGGCGAGCAGGAAACGTAGTTCATGCCCACCTTCACGCAGAACTCCACCGAGCTCGGCTCGCCGCCGTGCTCGCCGCAGATGCCCACTTCCAGGTCCGGACGCGTCTTCCGCCCGGCCTTCACGGCCATGTCCACCAGCTTGCCGACGCCGGCCTGATCCAGCACGCCGAACGGATCGGCCGCGAAGATCTTCAGGTCTTCGTAGTGCCGCGAGAACTTCGTATAGTCATCGCGGGACAGGCCCATCGCGGTCTGCGTCAGGTCATTGGTTCCGAAGCTGAAGAACTCCGCCTGCTCGGCCACCTGGTCGGCGGTCAAAGCGGCGCGCGGAATCTCGATCATCGTCCCGATCATGTAGTGCTGTTCGGTCAACCCGGCCTTGCTCAGCACTTCGTCGGCGACGCGCTTGACGATCGCCTTCTGGTGCTCCAGTTCCTTCACCGAACCGATCAGCGGAATCATCACTTCCGGAATCACCTTGATGCCCTTCTTGGCCACCTGAACGACGGCTTCGAAGATCGCGCGGGCCTGCATTTCGGTGATCTCGGGATAGGTGATGCCGAGGCGGCAGCCGCGGTGGCCGAGCATCGGGTTGAACTCATGCAGCTCTTCCACGCGGTGCAGCAGCGCGGGCAGCTTCTCCTTCAACTCCTCCACCGGGATGCCGTAGTTCTTCGACATCTCTTCCTTCAACTTCGCCTTGGCGTAGGGCAGCAGCGCCACGTCCACCATCAGGTGCTCGCGCTTCGGCAGGAACTCGTGCAGCGGCGGATCGAGCGTACGGATGACCACCGGGTAGCCGTTCATCGCCGTGAACAAGCCGGCGAAGTCCTTCCGCTGGTGCGGCAACAGCTTCTTCAGCGCCGCCTTGCGGGCCTTCTCTTCCTTCGCCAGAATCATCTCCTGCACGATCGGCAGGCGGTCTTCAGCGAAGAACATGTGCTCGGTGCGGCACAGGCCGATGCCCTCGGCGCCGAAGCGGCGGGCCGCCGTGGCGTCGCGCGGAATGTCGGCATTGGCGCGGACGCCGAAGTTGCCGCGGAACTCGTCGGCCCAGTCCATGAACTTGGCCAGCACGCCGCTATTGGTGTCCGGTTCGTTGGTCTTGGCCTGGCCCAGGTAGACCTTGCCGGTGGTGCCGTCGATCGAAAGCCACTCGCCTTCCTTGATCGTGATGACCTTGCCGCCGACGGTGACCTTGGCCGACTTGCTCTTCTCGTCGATCGAGATGTCGCCAGCGCCCACGATGCAGGGACGGCCCATGCCGCGCGCCACAACGGCCGCGTGCGAGGACTTCCCGCCGATCGCCGTCAGAATGCCTTTCGCAGCGTCCATGCCGGCGATGTCGTCCGGCGTGGTTTCCTTGCGGACCAGCAGCACGGGCGACTTCTTCGCCGCTTCCACTGCGTCTTCGGCCGAGAAGGCCACGCGGCCCACCGCGGCGCCGGGCGAGGCGGCAATGCCGGTCGTCAACGTCGTCAGCGTCTTGAGCGATGCGGCGTCAAACACCGGGTGCAGCATCTGGTCAAGCTGCGACGGCGCCACGCGCATCACGGCTTCCTTCTTCGTGATCAGCCCTTCCTCATGCATGTCGACGGCAACCTTCACCGCCGCCGGACCGGTCCGCTTGCCGTTGCGGGTCTGCAGCATGTACAGCGTGCCGTCCTCAACGGTGAACTCGAAGTCCTGCATGTCCTTGTAGTGCTTCTCAAGCATCTGCGTGGTTTCAAACAGCTGCTTGTACACCGCGGGCATGATCTTTTCCAGGTCCGTGATCGGCTCCGGCGTGCGGATGCCGGCCACCACGTCCTCGCCCTGCGCGTTCACCAGGAACTCGCCGTAGAAGATCTTGTCGCCGTTGCCGGGGTCGCGGGTGAAGCCCACGCCAGTGGCCGACGTGTTGCCCATGTTGCCAAACACCATCGCCTGCACATTGGCCGCGGTGCCGATCGAATCCGGAATCTTTTCCATCTTCCGGTAGTAGGCGGCCTTGTCGTTCCACCAGCTGCGGAACACGGCGTTGCGCGCCAGCTTCAGCTGCAGCTTGGCGTCCTGCGGGAAGGGCGAACCGGTCTCCTTCACGTAGATCTTCTTGTAAGCTTCGACGATCGCCTTCAGGTCATCGGCCGTCAGGTCCGTGTCGAGCTTGATCTTCCGCTTGGCCTTCTGCGAATCGAACACATGGTCGAACTTCTCCATGTGGATGTCCATGGCCACTTCGCCGAACATCTGCAGGAAGCGGCGGTAGCAGTCATAGGCGAACCACTCATTGCCGGTCTTCTCCGCCAGGCCGACGACAGTCTCGTCGTTGATGCCGAGGTTGAGAATGGTGTCCATCATGCCCGGCATGGAGAACTTCGCGCCGGACCGCACGCTCAACAGCAGCGGGTTCTTCGGGTCGCCCAACTTCTTGCCGAAGGTCTTCTCCAGCTTCGCCAGAGCCTTGTCCACCTGCTCTTCGATTTCGTTGGGGATGTGCTGGTTGTTCTCGAAGTAGATGTTGCAAACTTCGGTGGAAATGGTGAATCCGGGGGGCACCGGGACGCCGGCGGTGGTCATTTCCGCCAGGCCGGCTCCTTTGCCGCCCAGGACCTCTTTCATTTTGCCGTTTCCGTCGGCTTTGCCACCGCCGAAGCTGTAAACGTATTTCTTCATCCAGATGCTCCTGTTTGAGGGGGGTTAAGTCAATTCGTAACGATCTCTGAAAAGTCAGCGATCGAAGAGAATTTGCTGATGAGGTTGGTGAGGAGCCGGAGGCGGTTTTCACGCACCTGCGGATCCGGGTCATTGACGAGAACCTTGTCGAAAAACGCATCGACGGCGGGCCGCAGCGACGCGGCGCGGGCCAGCCGCTCCGGATAGGAACCGGAGGCAAAATCCACGCTCGCGGCCGCGGCCAGTGCCGCTTCCGGTTCGTTGAACAACGCGGCGTCCGGCGCGCCCGCGGGCAACTCGCCCGCCTGCCGGAGGATATTCTTGATGCGCTTGAAGGCCGCGGCTACGGCTTCAAAATCGGCCGACGCACGCGCCGCGCGAATGGCTTCCAGCCGCGCCAGCGCGTCACGCAGGTCGCCGTAGCCGGCCGCGAGCACGGCGTTCACTTCGTCATAGGCGAAGCCGCGCACATCGCGGCAGTAGTATTCCACGCGCTCCCGGAAGAAGGCAGACAGCTTCGCATCGCCGTTGCACAGCGTATCCAGCGAAACGTCCAGCGCGCCTTCGGCCAGAATCTTCACCACGCCCTGTGCGGCGCGCCGCAGCGCGAACGGATCCTTCGACCCGCTGGGAATCAACCCCACCGCAAAGCAGGAGCGCAGCGTGTCCACCTTATCGGCCACGCTCAAGGCCTGGCCCGCCGAGGTCTCCGGAATCGAATCGTCCATCGACAACGGCTTGTAGTGCTCATACATCGCCTGCGCCACGGGCCGCGGCACGCCCTGCGCCCGGGCATAGAGCCCGCCGACGATGCCCTGCAGATCGGTGAACTCCTTCACCATCTCCGTCGTCAGGTCGGCCTTGCAGAGCTGCGCGGCTTCAAACGCCACATCGCCGCCAAGTTCGCGCGCCAGCGCCGCCACGCGCGCCGTCTTTTCCAGATAATTGCCCACCTTCGCCTGGAAGGTCACATGCGACAGGTCTTGCACCCGGTCGGCGAGCGAGCGCTTCTGGTCCACATCGTAGAAGAACCGCGCATCGTTGAACCGCGCCCGCAGCACGCGCTCATTGCCGTTCACCACGTGGCCTTCCGGATCGGCCGGAATGTTCATCACGGCGATGAAATGCGGCGCCAGCGTGCCGTCGGCGTTCTCCACCGAGAAGTACTTCTGATGGTGCCGCATGACGGTGACCAGCACTTCGGCGGGCAGCGTCAGATACGCGGCATCGAAGCCGCCCAGAATCGCCGTCGGATACTCGGTGATGTAGGTCAGCACTTCGAGCAGCTTCGCATCGGCCTTGGCGCGCAGGCCCCGGGCCGCGGCCACGGCCGCCACTTCCGTTTCAATCTTCGCCCGGCGCTCGGCCGCGCTGACGATCACGAAGTTATCCCGCAGCACCTGTTCGTAGTTGTCCACCGTCACTGGCACGGGGCCGCGCGCGCCGAGGCGCCGGTGGCCGAACGTCGTGTTGCCGGACTCGACGCCGGCGCAGGAGAAGGGCACCACATCGCTCCCGAGCAGCGCCACGATCCACCGCACGGGCCGGATAAACCGCGGCCCGCCGAGCGACGGCCAGTACATCGTCTTCGGCCAGGGAATCGACGTGATCAGCGCCGGAATCTCCTCGCGCAGAATCTCGGCCGCCGGGCGGCCGGCGATCTTCCGCGTGAACGACCAATATTTGCCTTTAGGCGTCTCGGCGACGGTCAACTCGGCCGCCGTCACTCCCTGCTTGGCGCAGAACCCGTCCAGGGCCTTGCCCGTCACAGTGGCCGGCGGACCCGTCACCATCTCCTCACGGTCGGCCGTCCGCGCCTCCACGTCGGCCCGCACCACCAGCCGCCGCGCCGTCGCGTCGACGCGCACATTCTCGCCCGGGAATTTCGCAGCCAGATACTCCAGCGCCGCCGGTATCATCCAATCCGGAATCTCTTCCGTCCCGATCTCCAACAGGAAGGGGATCTTCATCACGCCGCCTCCCGGTACTGTTCCTGATCCAGAAATGCCTGCGCCACTCCCACCGCCAGCTTCCGTACGCGGGCAATCACCCCCACGCGCTCGGTGACACTGATCGCCCCGCGCGCATCGAGCAGGTTAAACAGGTTCGAACACTTCAACACATTGTCGTAGGCCGACAACAGCGGATAGCGGCGCTTCTCGGCATCCTCCAACCCTTCGGCCCGGTAGCCGTCCACCAGCCGCTGCGCCTCCGCCTCAAACTCATCGAGCAGCCGCCACAGGCGCGGCACATCGGCCACTTCGAAGTTATAGACCGATTGCTGCAGCTCGTCGAAGTAGCGCACGTCGCGGTAGGTGAAGCCGGGCGCCCACTCGATGTCGTAGACGCTCTCCTTGCCCTGCAGGAACGCCACGATCCGCTCCAGCCCGTAGGTGATCTCGGCCGGGACGTGATCCAGGTCCACGCCGCCGCACTGCTGGAAATAGGTGAACTGGGTGATCTCCATGCCGTCGAGCATCACCTGCCAACCGATGCCCCAGGCGCCCAGCGTGGGCGACTCCCAGTTGTCTTCCTCCAGCTTCAGGTCATGTTTGGAAAGATCGATGCCGATCGCCTCCAGCGACCCCAGGTACTGATCGATCACGTCGGCCGGCGTCGGCTTGAGGATCACCTGCAGCTGCTGATGCTTGTACAAGCGGTTCGGGTTGTCGCCGTAGCGCCCGTCGGCAGGACGGCGGCTCGGCTGCACATACGCGACGTTGTAGCGCTTCTTGCCCAGCACTCGCAGAAACGGCTCCTGAATAATGCAGCCGCGGTCGGCCCAATACTTCTTGAGTTTGAATATCGTTTCCTGAAAGGTGTCCATAGGGGCTACAACGTCTCCAGCGCGCGCGCCGTCACCAGGCGCCGCTCGATGTGCAGCTCGACGCTGCGAATCAGCGCGCGGCGCAGGTCCTGCGCCGTGTCCTTCGTCCACGCCCGGGGCGTGAGATGGCTTACCGGTTTGGCGAGCATTTCCTTGGCGACCGCAAGCGAATCTTCTCCAATGCGCATATCCTCAAGAAACCCCGACAGCCGCACCGCCCACAACGAAAAATAGGTGACCGGCTGCCAGATGCTCTGGGAACGTTCCGCCGCCGGCGTTGCGTGCAGGTGATCGAGCACCGCGCCGATGAGTCGGAAAAACTTTTCATTGGGTTCGTGGGAGGGCAACAACTGTTCACTGAGTTCGGCGATGTAATCAAGCGCCACGCCGGTGGAGTAGTCGCTGGCTAAACTGAACTGGCTCTGCACCAAATCACAACTGTTCAGCCGTACCAGTTCCACGTTCTCTTTCTGGTGGTAATGCATGCGGACCAGAGTGAGACGTTCCAAACCGGATCCGAAGGAATTCTTGTGCTTCCTGGCGCTCCGCGCAATTCCCCGCAGCCTTCCCTGGTCTCTTGTGAAGAAGCTCACAACGAGATCGGCTTCCCGATAGGGGTAGGTTCGGAGGGTAAACGCTTCGCTGACCTTGGACGGCAACGGACCTCAGTCGAGAACAACGTAGAATCTTTAGGCTACCATAGCCATTTTCCACCCGATTATGACGCACAATTCCGCCACGATGATGGACATTTACCGGGCCCGCCTGGAGGCGGAGGGGACCTGGGGGCTGGCCGCGTCGCTCGGCATGAGGATCGAGCATTTCGAGTCCGGCCGGGCGCGGGTCTCGATGCTGGTGCACCCCGGCCTGCATAATCCCGCCGGGACGCTGCACGGCGGCGTCTATTGCGACCTGGCCGACATGGCCATGGGCATCGCGTTTTTCTGCACGCTGGCCCCCGGCGAGGCGATGACGACGCTGGAACTCAAGATCAACTACCTCCGTCCGGTGGTGGATGGGCCGCTGACCGCCGAGGCGCGCGTGGTCTCCCGCGGCCGCACCACGGGCCTGATCGAGTGCGACGTCCGCGACGCCGCCGGCCGGCTGGCCGCCCGCGCCTCCAGCACATGCGTCATCTTCACCGGGGAAAAGGCCGCCGCCACGCTATCCAGCCTGAAGGGCGGCAGTGATTGAGCCTCTTTGCGGCCGCGATCTTTCTGTCCGCGTTCCTCCTCTTCCAGGTGCAGCCGGTGATCAGCAAAGCGATTCTGCCCTGGTTCGGCGGGTCGGCCGGCGTGTGGAATACCTGCATGCTGTTCTTCCAGTCCGCGCTGCTCGGCGGCTACGCCTATGCCCACTGGCTGCAGTCGCAACCCGCGCGGCGCCAGCGCCAGGTCCATGCGGCGCTGCTGGCCATCAGCCTGCTCTGGCTCCCCATTCTGCCTTCGGTGCAATGGAAGCCGGCCGGCGGCGATGACCCGATTGCGGGCATCCTCGGCCTGCTAGCCGCCACCGTGGGCCTGCCATATTTCCTGCTGGCCACCACCAGCCCGCTGCTGCAGGCCTGGTACGTCCGCACCCGCCGGCAGGGCGTTCCGTGGCGCCTGTTCGCCCTGAGCAACGCCGCCTCGCTTGCCGCGCTGCTGACCTATCCGGTGCTCATCGAACCGGCCCTTTCCGTCGGCCACCAGGCGCTTGTCTGGTCCGCCGCCTATGTTCTTTTCGCTGCTCTGGCGGGCGGCGCCGCATGGCGCTTCGCCGCCGCACCGCCGCCGGCCGAAGCAGACACCGGCAGCGCCTCACCGCCGGCCATGGCCGACCGCCTGCTGTGGGTTCTGCTGGCCGCCTGCGCCTCCATCCTCCTGCTCGCTGTCACCACGCACCTCACCCAGGACGTCGCCGCCATCCCCTTCCTATGGGTGATCCCGCTGGCCATCTACCTCGTCTCCTTCATCCTCAGCTTCGAGTTTCCGCGCTTCTACCACCGCGCCGTCTTTTTTCCGGCGCTCGCCATCGGCCTCTACTACTTCGGCCGGCTGCTGGCGCGCGGCGGCGAGTGGTCCATTACCGTCCTGCAGAACGTCGTTTTCTCCTCGACCGTGCTCTTCATCTGCTGCATGGTCTGCCATGGAGAACTGGCCAACCTGAAGCCGGCGCCGCGCTACCTGACCGGCTACTACGTGCTGCTTTCGCTCGGCGGCGCGCTTGGTGGCCTGTTTGTCGGCTTCCTGGCGCCGGTGGCGTTCAACGCCTATTACGAACTGCCCATCGGCCTGCTGGTGTGCGCCGCGCTGGGGGCATTGCTACTGGTCCGCAACGGGTTTGATACGGCGCCCCGCCGCATCGTCGCTGTCGCCGCACTGGCCGGCGTCGGCGCCTTCGGGGCGTGGATGATCACCATCAACGAAAAGGAGCTTGGCAGCGTCGAACTCGCCGTCCGCAATTTCTACGGCCACCTCCATGTCACATCCTGGGGGCGGCCCGGCGAACTCGGCTCGGCCCGCCAGCTCGTCCACGGCCAGATCAACCATGGCCAGCAACTGCTCGACCCCGCCCGCCGCATGGTGCCTTCCAGCTACTTCTGCGCATCAAGCGGCGCCGGCCGCGCGGCGCTTGCCCGGCCCCAAGGAGTGCCCCAGAAGGTCGGCATTCTGGGCCTCGGCTGCGGCGCACTGCTCGGCTATGGGCGCCCCGGCGACGACTACCGGCTCTACGAGATCAACCCGCTGGTTTTTCAGATCGCCCGTTCCCGTTTCACCTTCCTTTCCGAGACCCCCGCCAAAGTCACCGAAGTGCTCGGCGACGGCCGGCTGTCACTGGAGGCCGAGCCGCCGCAGCGCTTCGACCTCCTCTTCATGGACGCCTTTTCCGGCGACTCGATTCCCGTACACCTGCTGACCCGCCAAGCCTTCGACCTCTACGCCCGCCACCTCAAGCCCGACGGCATCCTGGTCGTCAATATCACCAATAACTACCTGGACCTCCGGCCCGTTGTCGCCGCGGCCGCCACACGCCTGGGCCGCATCGCCATTGAAGTGGAGGACGAACCGGACGAAACCGACCTCGAGTGTTATGTCTCCCACTACGTCCTGGTGATGAGTCCGGCGCGCTACGCCGCCGAGCCCGCCCTGCGCGCAAACGCCCCGCGCGTCGCCCCGGCGCCCGGGTTCCGCGAGTGGACCGACGATTACTCGAACCTGTTCGCCATCGTGCGAAGATAACGAAACTGCCCGATGGCACTGTACGCGCTCACTATCTTTCTCTCGTCGTTCCTGCTCTTCCAGGTACAGCCCATCATTGCCAAGACCATCCTGCCGTGGTTCGGCGGTTCGGCGGCCGTGTGGAACACCTGCATGCTGTTCTTCCAGACGGCGCTGCTGGGCGGCTACACCTACGCGCATGTCCTGATCGGCCGCCCGTCGCGCCGCCAATCCCATACCCACATCACGCTGCTTGCGCTCAGCCTGCTGCTGCTCCCCATCGTCCCCGGCGCCGCGTGGAAACCCACGGGCGGCGAGGACCCGGCCTGGCGCATCCTCGGCCTGCTGGCAGCCACCATCGGTCTGCCCTACTTCCTGCTCTCTACCACCGGCCCGCTGTTGCAGGCCTGGTATGCGCGCGCCAATGCCGGCGCCACACCGTACCGGCTCTTTGCGCTTTCCAACTTCGCCTCGCTGCTCGCGCTCATCAGCTACCCGCTCTATGTCGAACCGTCGCTCGACGCTTCGCAGCAGGCCTGGATCTGGTCCGGCGCCTACACCGTATTCGTTCTCGTCTGCGCCGGCGTTGCATGGCGCGTCCGGGACCATGCGCCGCTGGCCCCCGCGCCGGAGGCGGCCAGCGAGGCCGAGGCGCCGCCGGACGGCATTCGCCTGCTGCTGTGGACAGGACTGGCCGCCGCGCCGTCCATCCTCCTGCTCGCCGTCACCACCCACCTGACGCAGGACATCGCCTCCATCCCGTTCCTATGGATCCTTCCGCTGATCCTCTACCTGCTCTCCTTCATCCTCACCTTCGAGACGGCCCGTATCTACGTGCGCTGGCTGTGGCTGCCGCTGTTTGCCGCTGCGCTGGCCGGCATGGTCTGGATTCAATCGCCCGACGCGCCGGAGATCACCATGGTCCAGCGCATCGCCGCCTGCGCGGCGGCGATGTTCGTTGCCTGCATGGTGTGCCATGGCGAGTTGGCCGGGCTGAAGCCGCATCCGCGCTACCTCACCTCCTTCTACGTCGCCCTGTCGGTGGGCGGCGCGCTCGGGGGGCTGTTTGTCGGCCTGCTGGCGCCCTACGTCTTCCCCGCCTATCACGAGTACCCCATCGGCTGGTGGATTTCCTTCGCCGTGGCCGTTGGCGCGCTAACCGTCCGCTATGGAGATTTTCTGCTCCGCGGCAAAGGCCTGGCCGTCCTCACCATCCTCCTCATGCTGCTCGGCGTCTACGGCGGCTTCTGGACCAACGTGCAGAAGCGGTTCCTGTCCGGCTACCGCATCACGCTGCGCAACTTCTACGGCACGGTCCGGATTCAGGATGAGGGCGATATGGCGCTCAAGACCCGCGTCCGCCAACTGCTGCACGGCGTCATCAACCACGGCCAACAGTTCCTCAGCCCGGATCGCCGCCGCGA
>CAZWDD010000107.1:0-16514 GCA_964632345.1 uncultured Solibacteraceae bacterium
GCCAACTCCAGCGTGTTGTTCGCCGGGTTGTAGTTGGAGTAGCCGCCATCGAAGCGTGGCATGGAACCGCGTTCGCGTTCCAGACGGATGCCGATATCGACGGTGAGCTTGGAGTTCACCTGCCACTTGTCCTGGATGTAAAAGTTCCAGGTGAGTTCGCGGCGGGCCGGGAAGACGAACGGCAGATCGCGTCCCGCGAGGTTGGGAACGTCGAGCAGGAACGAGGCGAAGGAGTTGGCGAAGTTGCGGCGCGTATCGGCGGTGGTGCCGGTCTGGCCGGGCAGGTAGTCGAAGCGGCCGCGCGGGTTGAAGGTCTGCGTCTGCAACAGGTCATTCCGTTCACGTCGGATATCGACGCCGAAGCGGACGATGTGTTTGGTGAAGGTCTTCGAGAAGTTGTTGACAATGCCGAAGCTCGTTACGCTGCGGGCCCACGGCAGGCTGGGGGAGAAGCCCACCAGAGGTGAGGAGTAGCCGTTGATGCGGACTTCGGAAAGGCCGCTGGTCCAGTTGTCGAGGTTGGCGCCGCGGATACCGATCTCTTCGCTCGTCTTGCGGCCGGTGTCCGAATTCAAAGCGTCATTGCGATTGCGCACGACGCCGACGCGGCTTTCCCAGACAAACGTCGGGCTCAGCACTTTCGAATAGTTGATGCCGGCGCTCTGCGTGCGGGCCGGGCCGTTGCCGCCGAAGCCGCCGTTGCGGAAGCCGCCATAGATGCCGCCGGGGCCGAACAGGCCCGGGTCGATCACCTCGGCCTGCTGCAGGCTGTAGCGGACGGCGATGCGGTCATTGCTGCCGATGACCCAATCGACCTTGGAGTCGGTCTGGTCTAGCGTCTTGATGCGGACGCTGTTCTGCTGATAGTTCAACTGGCCCTCGGGCGCGGTAAGGTTCGGCAGCGGGACGAAGCCGAGAATGCGCTGTGCGATGGGGCTGATTCGGCTGGAGGGGATGACGCCGTTGGGGAACGCGGTGCGCCCGGACCCGTTTGCCGCGCCGGTCAACGGGTCGTAGATGCTGACGCCCGCCGCCCCGAGATTGCCGGTCCGGAACGTGGCGCCGGGAAGCGTGCCGCGGTTCACCTGGCCGAGATGATCCCGGCTGCCCTGATAGTCGGCGAAGAAGAACAGCTTGTCGCGGATGATGCGTCCGCCGAGTGTTCCGCCGAACTGGTTGTAGACGGTCGGCGCCTTGGTGACGGCGAAGGTGTTGCGCGCCTGAATGTTCTCATTGCGGTGGAAGTGGAACAGGCTGCCGTGGAAGTCGTTCGAGCCGCTCTTGAGCGTCACATTCGTCACGGCGCCGCCGGCGTTGCCGAATTCGGGGTCAAAGTTGGACGTGGAGACGTCGACGGTTTCGATGGCCTCGGCCGGAGGGACCAGGGCGGTCAGGTTGCCGTTGTCGATCTTGTTCTCGATGCCCTCGATCTGAAAGTTGTTGAACTGCCGGCCCTGTCCGTTGACGCGGACCGAAAGAGAGTCGTGCGAGTTGTAGAACTCCGAGTGCGGGCGGAATGGACGGCCGACGCCGGGCACCAGGACCAGCAGACTCTGGTAGTTGCGGTTGTAGAGCATCGGCATCTGCGTCAACTGGGCGGCCTCAATCTTGCCGCCGGTGTCGGCACGGTCCGTCTGGAGCAGCGGCGCGGCGGAGGCGCTGACATCCACTGTCTGGGTGACAGCGCCGGGAACGAGTTCAAAGTTGACGCGGGCCGTGGTGTTCGGCAGGAGTTCGACGCCGCTGCGGAGGCTCTTGTTGAAGCCCTGCTTCTCCGCTTCGACGGTGTAGTTGCCAGGATCCAGGTTGACGAAGAAGAAGTTCCCCGATTCGCTCGTGTCGGCGGTTCGCTGGAAGTTGGTTCTGGTTTCGGTGATGGTGATCTTCACACCCGGCACCACGGCGCCGGACTGATCGGAGATCGTCCCAAGAATCTGGCCCTTCAATACCTGCGCGTTGGCCTGCTTCGGGAGAAGCAGTGCAAAGGCACACAGAGCCACTGCAATTAAGCTGCGGTTACGCATAATGACACCCCTTTACAGGAGCGCCATTATGTCAGATCGAAAAACGGGTTGTCTAGGCCAAACCGGTTAGTACGCCGGTGGAGTCGCCAAACGAATCTTCCTTTACGCCCATGCGGTGCATCATTGCCAGGTGAAGGTTGCAGAAGGGCGTCTTCTTTTCCGCGCGCACGCGGCGGCCCGGGCGCAGGGTTCCCTTGGCACGGCCGGCGAGGATCAGCGGCAGGTTCTCCTCAATGTGCCGGTTGCCGCACTTGAGCGAGGAGCCGAACAGGACCATGGAGTTATCCAACAGGGACCGCTCGCCTTCCTTAAGTCCGCGCATCTTGGTGAGGAAGTAGGCGAGTTGTTCCATGTGCCAGTTGATGATCTTCTCGTACTGCGCGCGGGTATCGGGCAGGTCGCGGTGGTGTGAGAGGCCGTGGAAGTTGCCCTTTACGCCATCGAGGAAGGAGTAGTCCTGCGGAGACTGGGCGTCGCCGAACATGAAGGTGGCGACGCGGGTGGAGTCCGTCCAGAAAGCCAGAAGGAGAATATCGAGCATCAGGTGGACATGCTCGATGTGCGTGGCGGGCGTGCCGGCCACGGGGCGGTCGAGCGGGAACTTGCCCTCGTTGATCCAGCGCTTCTGCGGCTTCATGGACGCTTCCAGGCGGCGTTCCACGGAACGGACCGATTCAAAGTACTCGTCGAGGCGCGTCTGATCGGCCTTGCTGCTCTTGCCGCGAAGCGATTTGGCTTGTTCCAGAACCAGATCGAGAACGCTGGTCTCATCGCGCTGCAGGGAGCCGAGCATTTCGGGCGACTTTGGATCCAGGCCGGAGACGACCGGCGCGCGGCGGGTGCGGAAGAGGCGGTCAAAGGCGAGCTGCGGGACGATCTCTTTCGGTACGGGGGTTTTGGGATCGGCCCAGGAGAGGAACGAACCCAGCGCGCGGGGGAAGCCGCCGCCGGCCGTGTCGATGCCGGTGCGGGGTGCGTCGATGCCGAGTTCCAACGAAGGCAGCGGCGTTTCGTGGCCGATCCGCTGGGCAACGATCTGGTCGAGCGTGGTGCCGCCGGCGTCGAGATCGCCGCCAGTGGTCCGTTCGACGAAGCCGCCGGAGAGCCACGCGGGCACCTTGGGCCAGTGGCCGTTGCGGCCGACGGTGTGCTGGTTCCAGAGATTTTCGAGCAGCAGGAACTCGCTCTTCAGCGGTTCGAGCGGTTTCAGGTGCTGGGTGAAGGTGTAGTCTTCGCCATCGCCGGGCGGGGTCCAGAGGTCCGGATTAACGCCGTTGGGCATGAACAGGCAGGCCATGCGCAGAGGCGGTTCGCTGAGCCGGTCCGCGGCCGCCTTCGGCGCGCCGAGCAGGCTGGATTCCAGCCACGGGGTGGACACCGCCGCTCCCAAGCCGCGCAAGATCGTCCGACGGGAAAACTTTCTGGTCATTGCCATCTCCTACTTGGTTCCTAACAAGCGCCGGGGAGCCTTCTTCACGGGCGCATGGCTCTCAGAAACCGCCGCGTCGCTCTGCGAACTGCGGAACGGGGTACTCAATACGATATCGCGAATAAGGCCTCGCGCACGGTAGCCATCCTTTTCGAGCGAATCCATCAAGCGCTGCACCGTGCACTGGTCGCCATCCTGCATGCCGCGGCCGAGCGCGTAGCCGAGCGCTTTCGACACCACCTGCCGGACGAAGGACTCCTTCTGCTTGAGCAGGACGGCACGCAGTTCCACCGGTCCGTTGAAGGTTTCGCCGCTGGGCAGCGCGCCGGAGGCATCAACGGGCGAGCCGTCGGTCTCCTTGTCGCGCCAGCGGCCCATCCAGTCGAAGTTCTCGAGGCCGAGTCCGATGGGGTCCATCAGGTTGTGGCAGGCGGCGCAGGTCTGGCTTTCGCGGTGTTTGGCCAGCATCTGGCGCATGGTGAGATTCTTCGCCGCCTTTTTGACTTCGTCGAGCGGAGGGACATCGGGCGGCGGTGGCGGCACAGGCGTACCGAGGAGGGTTTCGAGCACCCAGGCGCCGCGCAGGACCGGGCTGGCCTGTTTGTAGTGCGACGTCATGGCGAGGACGCTGGCGAAGCCGAGGACGCCGGCGCGGCGGTCATCGGGCCAGTTGACCCTCTGGAAACCGGGCGCGTCGCCGAGCTGCACCTTGTCCTCGACCTCGTAGTAGCGGGCTAGGCGGCGCGTCAGGAACGTGTAGTTGCCGTTGAGCAGGTCGAGGAGGCTGCGGTTCTCGGTGAGGATGTGATGGAAGAAGATCTCGGGCTGTTCGCGGAGATCGGCGGCGACTTCCGGCGTGTAGAAGTGCTGGAGCTCGGTGAGCAGGGGGACGGAGCGTCCGCCGATCTCCTGCGTGCCGAGCCACTGGCCCATGAAGCCGCCGGCGAAGACGCGGGAGCGCGGATCGTCGAGCATTCGGTCGACCTGCGCGCGCAGCACCTGCGGATCCTGCAGCCGGCCGGCGGCGGCGAGGTGGAGGAGTTCCTCGTCCGGCATGGTGGACCAGAGGAAATAGGACAGGCGTGAGGCCATCTCATAGTGGCCGAGGGGGCGGATGCCGGGCTGGGGGTCGAGCTCCTCCACTTTGAACAGGAAGCGAGGGGAGACAAGCATGGCCTTGAGCGCGAGTTTGACGTTTTCCTCGAAGGGTTCGCCGCGTTTGGCGCCGCGGTCATAGAGGGCGAGGAACTTGTCGACTTCGGCGGCGTCAACTGGGCGCCGGAAGGCCTTGGGCAGAATGCGGGCGAGGACGCGGCGGGCGGCGGCGCGCGGTTCGATGGGGGATTGTCCGGCCTCAATGCCGAAGAGTCGGAAATGCAGTGCCCGCCGTTCGCCGGTGACGTCGGCGGGCCGCTGATCGACGGTAAGGCTGTAGAACTCGATGCGCTCCGAACCATTGACGACCGTGATGGTGTGCGCGCCGCGGGAGAGCGTGGCTGTGGCGATGCGCGCGGTGGCGCCGCCGCCGGAGTCGCGATTGTACTGGAGCTTGCCGACGGTGACGCCATCCACCTTTACCTCCATGGTGAAGGGAGTGACCTTGGGCCGCTCCACGGAGACGCGGAGGCTGTAGGCGCCTTCGGCGAAGACGGAGACGCTGGCGGTGAGCTCGGCACGAGGCTCGACGAAACGGCTGGGCTTGATACCGGTGGGGGGCGGGGTGACGGGAGAGAGTTCGTGGGAGAGGAAGACGCGGTTGAAGGGCGGGGTGACGACGACGCGATCGAGCACCGATTGGGCGGCCTCGAGGTGGCGTTCGAGCAGCATGGGCGGAATGTAGAGCGTCTCGGCGTTGGTGTCGAAGCCCGCGCCGCCAGCTTCATCGGCGGGGAAGAGGTCGGCGGCCAGGACGTCGAGGCCGAACAGATCGCGAATGGTGTTCTTCCATTCGCGGCGGTTGAGGCGGCGGGAAGGGACGAAGCCGGCATAGTCGCCGGTGACGCAGCCGGTGGAGCGGAGGCGGGCGTCGATCCAGTTGGTGACGTGCATGCGGTCGGCCTCGGAGATCTTGGCGGCGCCGGGCGGCATGGTGCGGTTGCGCAACTGCGTGGCGACGTCGCGCCAGAGCGTGCGGCGGGTTTCGACGTCGGTGGCCGCGGCGGATTTCAGGAAATCGATGCGATTGCGAGGGTTGGCCGGATTGTGGCAACTGGCGCAATTTTCCATCAGCACGGGGCGGATCTTCGTGGTGAACTCGTCCTGCGCGGACAGAGCGCAGCCGGCCGCGGCCAATAATAGAGAAAACTTCACATTGAAACTGTATAGGTCCACCGGGGTGGTACGCAATCGGGCCTTCGGCTACAGACCCTTCAGTGCCTTGGCGAAGGCGGTGGCCTGGCGCATGAAGCCGAGGTCGGTGGGATGGGAGCCGTCAATGGTGGCCTCGCCGTCGTCGCCGAGCAGTTCCTCGGCGCGAAGGTAGTAAAGGGCGGGCACCTTGTCGCGGACGAGCCTGGCGTGGACGGCGCGCATGGCCGACTGGTTGGTGGCGTTGCGTTCGCGGCGGCTGGGGTTGAGGAAGTTGTCGGCGTAGTTGCGATCCTCAACGAGCAGGATGGGCGTGGAGGGGCGGACGGTGCGGAGCTGCCGGACGCAGGCTTCGGCGCGTTCGTTGATGTCCTTGGCGGTCATGTTGGGGAGGCAGTCGAGGACGTAGACAGAGGCGTCGATTTCGGCGACGTACTTGGTTACCTCCGGCTCCATGCGGCCGTTGCCGGAGAAGCCGAGGTTGATGACTTCGCGGTCGAGCATGCGGCCGAGGATGGCCACATGCGTCATGCCGGGACGGGAGGCGGCGATGCCGTGCGTGATGGAAGTGCCGTAGAAAACGATGGGTTTGGGGCCGAAGCGGAGCGGTCCCTTATCAATGCGGCTCCCCTTGGGGACGCCGATTTCCAGCGACAGAACGCTGTTGCGCAGAGGGAGGTAGACCATGTACTCGCGGTCGCCGGCGGGCATGCCGGTGGCGAGCACATCCTCATTGGTGGGCAGTTGGGTGGCCTTGCCGATGCCGCGCCACTGCCAGCGGCCGGCGGCGTTGCGGGCGTAGAGATCGAGGCCGCTCTGCGCGGTGGCGGTCATGGTGGGGCCGGCCAGCGTCTTTCCGCCGAGGGTCCAGCGGGCGTGGATAGCGGTGGTGTTCGCCATGAAGCGGACCAGCACGCCGGAGGAATCGCGGCTGAGGTTCCAGACGGCTTCGCGCACCTCTTTGGCGGCGCGCGCCGGGAGGCGGTCAAACGGCGAGGCGAGGTCCTTGAAGCCGAGCCCTTCGACGGAGTATTTGCGGGCGTCGTGCCAGTCAATCTCGGGCGATTGCGCCATGGCGGCGGCGCTGGAAAGAAGACCCGAAAAGGTGCGTCGCGTCATCATAGGATCTAGCGACCAGTGTGTCATAAGAGCCAGCCATGCAGAACGTTCAGATATTCGGCGTAAAAGGGTCCGCGGCGACGCGCGCGGCGGAGCGATTCTTCAAGGAACGCCGTGTTCCCTTGCATTTTGTTGATTTGCAGGTGAAGCCGATGGCGCCCGGGGAGATCCGGCGGTTCGTTGAGAAATTTACATTGAGCGGATTGCTGGACACGGCCGGGAAGGCCTACGTCGACGCCGGCTTGCAGTACCTGCGCATGAGCGACGCTGAGCTGCTGGGGAAGATCGAACGGGATCCAAAGCTGCTGCGGCTGCCGCTGGTGCGTGGGGCAAACAAGATTGCCGTGGGCGCCGATGAAGCCACATGGAAGGAAATAGCGGCCGCGCTATCATCAAAGCGTTGACCCGGACACGCCGTTTCCCCCGCTGGTTTCTGCCTGTTTTCGGTTATGCCGTGTCGATCGCGTGCATGATCGTGGTCTATCGCGGATTCGACTGGAAGACCGAGCTGCCACGCATTCAGCAGACGCCGTGGGAGTATGTGCTGGCGGCGGTGGTATGCGACCTGGCGGTGTACTGCGTGCAGGGGTGGCGGTGGAATGAGTTGCTGAAGCCGGTGGGCGTGCTGCCGGTGTGGCGTTCGATGCAGGCGATCTACATAGGCCTGTTCGCCAATGAACTGCTGCCGCTGCGGCCGGGCGAGGTGATCCGCAGCTTTCTGCAGGCGAGGTGGTCCGGCGTGCCGTTTGCCATTGTGGTTTCGAGCGTGGTGATTGAGCGGCTGTTCGACGGGGTGTGGCTGATTCTGGGTTTCTTTGTGACGTCGCTGTTTGTGGAACTGCCGCCGCTGCTGGTGATCGGCAGCCGGATTCTGGGGGGGCTGCTGCTGCTGCTGGGGGCGGCGCTGGCGTATGTGATTCTGCGGCCGGAGCAGGCGGGGCGGTGGATGAACCCGAAGCTGCGGCATTTGCTGGACGCGCTGGAGTGCATGGGGAAGTCGCGATCGTTCTACCATGCCTTTCTGCTGAGCCTGTTGTATCTGGCGTTGCAGGTGGGGCCGATTTACTTCATCCAGAAGGGATTCGGGCTGGACGTGGGTTTTGGTGCGTCGGCGGCGGTGCTGGTGATTCTGCGGCTGGGCAGCGTGCCGCCACAGGCGCCGGGGAACGTGGGATCGTTCCAGGCGCTGGCGGTGCTGGGGGTGATGCTGTTCGGGGTGGACCGGCAGTCTGCGACCAGCTATGCGACACTTTTGTTTCTCGTTATCACAGTGCCGTTGTGGGTGGTGGGATTCCTGGCGCTGATGGCGACTAAAATGAAGCTGAGTCAACTGACACAGGCCGTGGAATCATGAAACATCTTCTTCTCTTACTTGTCTTCGCGCTGGCGCTGCCGGCGCAACAGAAGCTCCGCATTCTTGCCATCGGGGCGCATCCGGACGATTGCGACATCAAAGTGGGGGGCACGGCGGCGCTGTGGGCCCAGATGGGACACGTGGTGAAGTTCCTGTCGGTGACCAACGGCGACGCAGGCCATCACGAGATGGGCGGCGGGCCGCTGGCGAAGCGCCGTTACCTGGAGACGCAGGAGTCGCTGAAGCGGCTGGGGATCGAGGAGTACCAGGTGCTGGATAATCATGACGGCGAGTTGACGCCGTCGCTTGAAATCCGGCGGCAGATCATCCGCGCGATCCGGGAGTGGAAGGCCGATATTGTGCTGACGCACCGGTCGAACGACTACCATCCGGACCACCGGAATGTGGGCATTCTGGTGCAGGATGCGGCCTACATGGTGGTGGTGCCGAACGTGGTTTCCGGCACGCCGCCGCTGACGAAGAATCCGGTGTTCCTGTATTACTCGGACAACTTCCAGAAGCCGAATCCGTTCACGCCGGATGTGGTGGTGGATATCGGGTCGACGTATGAGAAGAAGATCGACGGGATGGACGCGCACGTTTCGCAGTTCTACGAATGGCTGGCGTGGGTGGACGGGCGGATCAACGAAGTTCCGAAGGATGCGAAGGCGCGGCGGGAGTGGCTGAAGTCGCGGCGGCCGTTCGGCATCACGCCGAAGGCGCGTGAAGTGGCCGAGAAGTGGTACGGCAAGGAGCGGGCGGCGCAGATCAAATACGCCGAGTCGTTCGAGATCGGCGAGTATGGACGGCGGCCATCGGATGAAGAGATCCGGCGGCTGTTCCCGATGCTCGGGAAGTAGGCACGGGAACCGGGCGATGGACTACCGCGATCTGCCGTCGGTGGAGACGCTGCTGGCGGCGCTGCGGGATCGTTTTCCGGCCTATCCGCATGGATTGTTGAAGGCGGAGGCGCAGGCGGCGGTGAGGGCGGCGCGAGAGGCGATCCGCGCCGCCGCGCCCGTGCCGGAACCATTGCCGGCGGCGACCGCGCGGCTTGCGTCGCTGGCCGAGCCGAGCCTCCGCCCGGTGATCAATGCCACCGGGGTGATTCTGCACACGAACCTGGGCCGGGCGCCGCTGGGCGAGTTCACGGCGATTGGCGGGTATTCGAACCTGGAGTACGACCTGGCGGCGGGGCGGCGCGGGAAGCGGGACAATCACTGCGGGCCTCTGCTGGAACGGCTGGCCGGGGCCCCCACGATCACGGTGAATAATAACGCCGCGGCCGTCTACCTGGTGCTGCATGCGCTGGCCAAGGGCGGGGAAGTGATCGTGAGCCGGGGCGAGTTGATCGAGATTGGTGACGGATTTCGGATTCCGGACATCATGCGGGCGGCGGGGGTAAAGCTGGTGGAAGTCGGGGCGACGAACAAGACGAATCTGGCCGATTATGCCAACGCGATTACGCCGCGAACAAGGCTGATGTTGCGTGTGCATCCGAGCAATTTTCACATCACCGGGTTTACGGGCAAGCCGTCGCTGCAGGAGTTGGTCTCACTGGGGGTGCCGGTGTATGAAGACCTGGGCTCCGGCGCGTTGGTGAATCTGCGGCCGTTTGGCGTGGACGAACCGCTGCTGGGCGAGAGTCTGCGGGCCGGGGTTGCGGTGGTGAGTTTTTCGGGGGACAAGCTGCTGGGCGGGCCGCAGGCGGGCTGCATTGCGGGGCAGGCGGAGCTGGTGGCGAAGATCCGGCGGAACCCGATGTATCGCGCGCTGCGGCTGGACAAACTGCAGATACAGGCGATGGAGCGGACGCTGCGGGCGCTGCTTCTGGAGGACTACGAGGCGGTGCCGGCGCTGCGGATGATTCGGATGACGGCCGAAGACGTGCGGGTGCGGGCGGAGGCGCTGGCGGCGCGGATTCCGGGGTCGCGAGTGGTGGCGGGGGAGTCGGTGATCGGCGGCGGGAGCACGCCGGACCAGCGGCTGGCGACATGGCTGGTGGCGGTGCCGGGTGCGGCGCACCGGCTGGAGAAGCGGCTGCGGGCGCGGGGCGTGGTGGCGCGGGTGGAGAACGGGGAGTTGGTGCTGGACCTGCGTACGGTGCTGCCGGAGGAAGAGGCGGCGCTTGGCGAGGCGGTGGGGGCCGGCTAGGGGGCGGCGGGGGCAAGCAGGAGGGAAAGGGCCTGCGTGTCGCCGGCGGGGGAACAGGAGGCTGCGCGGGAGTTCCAGAGTTGCTGCGCCTCTTCGAAGAGGTCCGCGACGGAGGCCGGCGTGGTGGTGGCCTGGGGAGGCAGGCCGCAGGCGCGGAGCGAGGTTCGAACGGAGGCGAGCAGATCGCGCGCGCGTTTGAGGCGGACGGAGCGGCTGAGGCGCGGGGCGCGGGGATCGGCCGAGGTGATGGCGGTGGCGAGTTGGAACTCCCGGGCGAGATCGGCGCGTTCGGGAAACTGGCGGGCGGCCTGCTCGAGCAGGGGCAGCGCCTCGTGGTATCTGGCGGAGGCGAAGAGAGAACGGGCGAGCCCGGGCGTGTCTTTCAGGGAGCGGAACAGGTTGGCGGCGCGGGCGAATTCGCCCCAGGAGAAGTAGCGTTGCGCGACGCGAAGGGCCCAGTCGGAGGAATCGCGGCTGGCATCGGCGATCTGGGAGAGTTCGGCAACGGCGGCGTCGCGAATGCCCAGCTGATGGAGAATGGCGGCGAGTTCCCAGCGGGCTTCGCGGCGGTCGGTGACGGCGAAGTCCGGCCAGTCGCCATAGATGGCGCGGTTGAAGTGGTCTCTGGCGCGGTCGAGGTTGCCGGATTCGGACTGAACGCGGGCCATCCAGAGGTTGGCGGGCCCGAGTGCGGGGTTGGAGGCGAGGAGTTCGCGAAGGAAGCCTTCGGCTTCGCTGTGGCGGCCGGCGGCGACGAGGGTGCGGGCGAGAACGAGGCGCTGCTCCTCGCCGCGGAGGACGGCGACGGCGCCGCGAAGCAGTTCGATGGCCTCGCTGTTGCGGCCGGCGCGGGAGAGCGAGAGGGCTTCCTGGTACTGGGCCTCGGCAGCGGTGCGGCGGTCGCGCCGCGAGAGGTACCCGGCGAGGCTGACGGCGCCAATGAGCACGATGAGTCCGACGGCAAGTCCGGTGAGGAGGGCCTTGCCCTGTCCGGGGGCCGGGACGGGCTCAGGGACGGCGAAGGCCGCGAGGACGCCGCCGCGGGTGAGGATGCCGATTTCTTTTTCGTCGTCGAGCCGGGAGCGGACGCTGATGACGGCGTCCTGAGGAAGCGAAGCAAAGGTTTCAAGGGCGGCATCGAGGGGCTGTTCGGGGTAGTGAATCGCGTCCGAGCCGGTGCGATCCGACCGGGGCTGGACGGCGTCGCGAATGGTGCGGGGCATCGATTCGGAGCGGGCCGGGGGCAGGTGGATGCGATCCTGCAGGAGGAGTGCCTCGTAGACGGGCTCGGGCTGAAGGCGCTGGGAGACGAAGAAGCTCAAGAGGTTCGAAATCATGAGCGGCACGATGATGGAGTAGTCGCGGGTGATTTCGAAGATCATGATGACGGAGGTGAGAGGGGCGCGGACGATCCCTGCGAATGCGGCGCCCATACCGGCCAGGGCGTAGGCGCCGACCGAACCGGTGGAATCCGGCATGAAGTAGCTGGCTCCGCTGCCGATGGCGCCGCCGAGCATGGCGCCGATAAACAGAGAGGGGCCGAAGATGCCTCCCGCATTGCCGGAGGAGTAACAGAGGGCGGTGGCGGCGACTTTCAGGCAGAGCAGGATGGCCATGGACTGAAAGACGAGTTTTCCGTTGAGGGCCTGATCCACGATCGGGTACCCGACGCCGAGCACTTCAGGGACGAAGAAGGCGAGGACCCCGACGAACAGGCCGCCGGCGGCGGGTTGAATGGCCTTGGTGCGAGCCGGGAACGTGGCGAACCAGGTGCGGATTCGGAGCAGTAACTTAACGAAACCGGCGGAGACGAGGCCGCCGGCGGCGCCGAGCAGACCGTAGAACAGGAACTCGACGGGGTGGACGAGTTGGTAGGCGGGAACGTGAAACAGGGGCGCGTCGCCGAGCAGAGCGCGCATGACCAGCCAGGAGGTGGCGGCGCTGAGGACGACGGGGCCAAGCAGTGGGGCGTGGAGGTTGCCGACGAGTTCCTCGAGAGTGAACAGGACGGCGGCGATGGGCGTGTTGAAGGCGGCGGAGACGGCGGCGGCGGCGCCAGCGGGTACGAGTGCCCGAATGCGATGGCGGTCCAGGCCGATGCGGCGGCCGAGTGCGGAGGCGATGCCGGCGCCGACCTGGACGGAGGGCCCTTCGCGACCAAGCGAGATGCCGCTGGCCAGGGTAATGGTGGAGCAGATGAATTTACCGATGGCGGTGCGGAAGGGAATCTGGCCGTCATTGAGGATCAAGGCGGCTTTGGTCTGGGGGATGCCGCTTCCGGCCGAATCGGGGAAGAATCTGCGGAGAAGCAGGCCGGCCGAGGCGGCGCCGAGGATGGGAAAGACGAGGCGCCGCCAGGCCGCCGAGTCGCCCTCCGGATGGAGCCACGCGGCCAGATGCTCGGTGGCCACCATGAAGCCAACCGTAACGGCGCCGACGATCCCGGCCGTCACCAGGGTCCAGGCAAGCATCAGCTTGTCTTCGTGGCCGGCGAAAGGGACGGCCGAATCTCCGGAATGTGGTTCCGCGTCTTTCATCCGCGTCCCCCGCAGAGGCGGCAGGCGTGACTGCTCAGGCGCGTTCGAGGTACTCGCCCGTGGTGGTGGAAACCCGGATCACTTCACCCTCATTGATGAAGGCGGGCACCTGGACGACTAGGCCGGACTCCATTGTGGCGGGTTTGCCGACGTTGGACACGGTGGCGCCCTTGAGGCCGGGTTCGGTTTCGATGACCTTCATGGCCACGGCGGCCGGCAGTTCGACGCCGACGGGTTTTTCCTCGTAGAACTCGATCTTGAGCTTGAGGTTCGGGGTGAGGTATTGCGCGGCGTCGCCGAGGACGTCGTCACCGAACTCATATTGCTCATAGGTTTCAGTGTTCATGAAGTGATAGGTATCCACTTCCTTGTAGAGGAACTCCACTTCCTGTTCGTCGAGCGCGACCTTTTCCACCTTGTCTTCGGAGGCGAAGCGATGTTCAAACATCGAGCCGGAGCGCAGGTTCCGCATCTTCACCTGCACAAAGGCGCGCAGGTTGCCCGGCGTGCGGTGGGTGAAGGCAAAAATGCTGTGCAGTTCGTTGTTGAACTTGATGACCATGCCCGCGCGCAGGGATGTGGCGTTAATAAACAAAGCGGAAACTCCTATGGATTGTTGGTGTGGAAGTGAACGGCCGATGGAAATGGACCGGAGGGATTCCCCCGTATTTTAACAGACCGCCGCCACGCGGCGCGTGTCGTAGAATGAGGAGTACCGCTGCCGCCCCGCGGCCGCGGTACAAACTATATGCTCCCTGAAAAGCTGCTGGAAGGCCTAACCTTCGACGATGTGCTCCTGGTTCCCTCCCGGAGTTCCGTACTGCCCGCCACCGCCGATACGCGGACGTTTCTGACGAAGCGGATTCCGCTGAACATCCCGATTCTGTCGGCAGCGATGGATACGGTGACAGAGTCGCATCTGGCGATCGCGCTGGCGCAGCAGGGTGGGATCGGGATCATCCACCGGAACATGACCATTGACCGGCAGGTGGAGGAAGTGGACCGCGTGAAGCGTTCCGAATCGGGCATGATTGTTGACCCGGTGACGATCCGGCCGGACCAGCCGATTACGGACGCTCTGGACCTGATGAAGCGTTTCCGCATCTCGGGTGTGCCGGTGACGGAGGCTGACGGGAAGTTGGTGGGGATACTGACGAACCGCGATCTGCGGTTTGAGGCGAACTTCAACATGCCGGTATCGACCCGCATGACGCAGGGGCGGGAGAACCTGATCACGGTGCCGGTGGGGACGACGCTCGAAGATGCCGAGCAGATTCTGCACAAGCACCGGGTGGAGAAACTGCTGGTGGTGGATGACGGCTACTACCTGAAGGGTCTGATCACGGTGAAGGATATTCAGAAGAAGCTGAAGTATCCGAACGCGGCGAAGGACTCGCAGGGGCGGCTGCGCTGCGGGGCGGCGGTGGGTTCGACGAAGGATTATCTGGAACGGGCGGCGGAGTTGATCAAGCGGAAGGTGGACGTGCTGGCGATCGATTCGGCGCACGGGCATCATCAGGGTGTGCTGGATGCGGTGAAGGCGATCAAGCAGCGGTTTCCGGAAGTGGACCTGCTGGCGGGGAACGTGGGGACCTATGAAGGGGCGCGGGACCTGATCGCGCTTGGCGTGGACGGCGTGAAGGTGGGCATCGGGCCGGGTTCGATCTGCACGACGCGAGTGGTGTCGGGCGCCGGGGTGCCGCAGATTACGGCCATTACGGAAGCGGCGCGGGCGTGTCGTGAGGCGGGGATTCCGCTGATCTCCGACGGCGGCATCAAGTATTCGGGCGATGTGACGAAGGCGATTGCGGCCGGGGCGGATTCGGTGATGATCGGCAGCCTGCTAGCGGGCGTGGATGAGAGCCCGGGCGAGACGATTCTGTTCCAGGGCCGGACGTTCAAGAGCTATCGCGGGATGGGCTCGATGGGGGCCATGACCACGGCATCGCAGGACCGCTACGGGGATCAGGGGCAGGGCAAACTGGTGCCGGAAGGCATCGAGGGCCGCGTGCCGTATAAGGGGCCGCTGTCGGATCTGGTGTTTCAGCTGGTTGGTGGCCTGCGGGCGGGGATGGGCTATACGGGCTGCGGGACGATTGCGGATCTGCAGGCCAACGCGAAGTTCCTGAAGATTTCGCCGGCCGGGCTGCGTGAGAGCCACGTGCACGACGTGATCATCACCAAGGAAGCGCCGAACTACCGGGTGGAGTAGCCGGAAGGTAAAGTAGGGTAAAGTCGTGGCTGACAAAGCAACGGACCCGGTGGGGTGTGCGTTGTAATGTTACAAGCCCATGAAGATATTTGCTGCCTTTCTACTTGCCGCTGCCGCACTCAGCGCGCAGAATCCGCCGCCGCACCCCGCCTGGGCCGGCGATACGGTTCACGAGATCCGCTTGCAGTTCGCCCAGCCCGATTACTGGCAGCAGCTGACGGCCAACTATGAAGGCCCAACGGGAAATCCGGACTATCTGGAGGCGTCATTGGAGTGGGGCCCCTACAAGTTCGCCTCCGTCGGGGTCCGTTTCAAGGGAAACAGCTCCTATCGCGGCGCGAACACGCGGAAGAAGCCGTTCCGGATCAAGACCAACGAATTCGTGAAGGGGCAGAAGATTGAAGGCATCGGCGCCTACAACCTGAGCAACTTCTGGAACGACCCGAGCATGGTGCGGGAGCCGGCCTACTACGAACTGTCGGCGGCGCTGGGCCTGAAGACGCCGCGGACCAACTACGCGCGGCTGTATATCAACGATGAGTATATCGGGCTCTATCTGCTTGGCGAAGTGATCAACGACGACTTTCTGGAAAACCACTTCGGGAAGGGCGAGCACAAGGGCAACCTGTACAAGGCCAATATAGGCGCGGTGTTCACGTATCTGGGCGAGGACAAAGAAGCCTACAAACGGGTGTGGGAGAAGCAGACAAATGAGGACGATGACGACTGGAGCGACCTGATCGAGCTGTGCCGGATCATCGGCCAGACGCCTGCCGCCGAACTGCGGGAGAAGCTGGAGCCGCTGATGGATATCGACAGTTTTCTGACGGCGATCGCGCTCGACAACGCGACGGTGAACCTGGACAGCTACGTCGGCATGGGGCAGAACTTCAACGTCTACCGGCGGCCGTCGGATGGGAAGTGGGTGTGGCTGGTGTGGGATCCGAGTCTGGCGTTCGGGGCCTTCGGGCAGGGGGCGCAGAACCCGGTGCAACTGGCGACGGAGTATGTTCAGGCGAGCGGAATCGGTGCGCCCGGGGGAGGGGCGAACCCGAACGCAGGCCGGCCGCTGGCGACGAAGCTGTGGGCGATCCCGGAGTATAAGGACCGCTACCGGCAGATCTACCAGCAGCTGATAACCAGGGTTTTCGACGGCCCGCGGACGCTGGCGCGGATGAACGAACTGCGGGCGATGATCCGGCCGCATGTGGAGGCCGAGACGCAGCGGCTGGCGACGATGGCGCAGTTCAACGCGGCGATGGAAGGGACGGGAACGGCGCTGCCGCCCGGCCCCGGCTTCCCCGGCGGGCCGCGCATCACCGGGCTGCAGCCGCTGATCGAGGGGCGGCTGGCGTGGCTGAAGGAGCAGTTTGCGACG
>CAZWDD010000108.1:0-16192 GCA_964632345.1 uncultured Solibacteraceae bacterium
CAAGCGCGTCCAGGACCTCCTCCAGATCACCAAGCTCTACACCGTCTTCGAAGTCTTCAACGACGAAGCCGCCGCCGTCGCCAGCTTCTAGCCCCTTCCTCTCCGGATCAACCGGATCGCCCCCTGTCCCGCGCGGTCCGGTTTTCCCCATGCCCCCTCTCACCAGTCCCGACGCCATCCGCGCCATCCTGCGGCAGGACCCCATCTGGAGCGTCTACGCCCTCGGCGATCTCGCCCCCTCCTCCTGGCCCAAGGCTCTTTGGTTCACCCCGGACCTCACCCTCCTCTATCGCGACTACGGCGTCTCCATCCTCTTCGCACTCGGCACCGCTTCTCTCGCTGAAGCCATCCCTCTCGCCACCTTTCCCCTCCATTTGCAACTCCGGCCCGACGCTTTCGCCATCGCCTCCCGCCTCCTCCCCATCCACCGCCAGCACCTCATGCACCGCATGGCCTTCCGCCGCTCCGCCGCCTGGCCCGCCCCCAACTCCGCCCGCCGCCTCACCCCCGCCGATCTCCCGGCCCTCCAACGTCTCTACGCCGATGGCGCCGCCTCCTCCGAATCGCCCGACTTCTTCTTCCCCTCCATGCTCCACGACGGTGTCTTCTGCGGCATCTGGGAAAACGGTGAACTCACCGCCGCCGCCGGCACCCATCTCTATTGCCCCGCCGAAGGTGTCGCCGCCATCGGTAACGTCTACACCCGCCGGGACCGCCGCGGCCGCGGCCTCGCCCGCCTCGTCACCGCCGCCGTCGTCGACGCCCTCTCCCCGCTCGAAACCATCGCCCTCAACGTCCGCGCCTCCAACACCCCCGCCATCCGCGCCTATGAAGCCATCGGCTTCGCCCACCACTGTGACTTCTACGAAGCCGTCACCAACGGAACCCCAACTGAAACCGGAACGCCCGCCCATCGTTAAGCGTGTTCGTGATGAATCCGAACTCCGGCGTACCCAGTGTGCTGCCCGGTTCGGCGAACTGCGGCGTATTGAACAGGTTGATCGATTCCGCCCGCAGCGTTACCTCTGGCTCCCCGGCCACCCTCCAACTCCGCGTGATCGCCGCATTCACATTCCGGATCGCCCCCTTCCGGAACACGTTCGCCCCCAGGTTCCCCGTCTCCGCATCCGGCGCGATGAACGCAAACGCGCTCCGCGGCAGCCGGGCCACCGACGTATCCGGGTTCCCGATCGACCGGCCCAATATCCCCGGATCCAGCAGATTCGGCCGGTCCCCCCCGTTCCCGTCCACATTCCCGAATCCCGGCCCGTCCAGCGTCGTCACGTTGAACGGCGTCCCCTGCTTCAGCAGCACCACGCTCGACGCCGTCCACCCCCGCAGCGTATACGATATCCGCGCCAGAAACGCGTGCGGCTGGTCGAACTGGCTCCGTGCCTTCCGGTCCCGGTGCGTCTCATACTCGCTCTGGCTCCGCGATAGTCGCGAGTCCGCGTCGTAGGCCGTGTTCGTGTAGTCCGCTCCCAGGTCCATCGCCTTGCTGAACCAGTACGCCGCATCCAGCGTCACGTTCTTCACCCGTGGCGCCACCAGCGTGAACCGCCCCGCGTCAAAGTATCCCCGCGACCCGTTCAGCACCCACCGCACATCCGCCAGCACCGCGTCCGGTCTCCGGCTGTTGATCGTCGCCGTTGTCGTCGGTATCCCCGCCACCGGATGCGCCCGGTTCAGGTACCACATTACCGGCAGCTTATGCGCACGGCTGCCCACATATCCCGATTGCATCCGCCACCCGCGCCCCAGCCCGCGCTCCCAGCTGAAGTTGTACTGGTAGTGGTACGGCGTCGCCAACTCCCTGTCCAGCAGGTACAGGTTCGGCTTCGGCGCCTCGCCCGATCCCTGGAACGGATTCGTCAGCTCCGGCGCCAGAATCACCAGCTTCACGCTCAGCGGCGGCGAAAACCGGACCTGCGAATACGACACCGGCAGGATCTCCCCGAAATGCACCCCCGCCGCCATCCGCAGCACGCCCCACTCGCCCGGCAGCCGCTGCGCCACGCCCACCCGCGGCGCCACGTTGTTGCAATCGGTCCCGTAGGCGATCTCATTTAACCCGTTTACCTCGTTCGGCCTCCCTGTGCACTCCCACCGTACCCCGTAGTGCGCCGATAGACCCGCGTTCAGCCGCCAGTTGTCCTGCACGAATACCGCCCCCATCGTCTGCCGGAACCCGCGCCACACGTTCCCCACCGACGCCAGGTACTGCGACGGCGTTCCCAGCCGCAGATTCTCAATCCCCGTCCGCCCGCAGTCGTTCGAGAACGACAGGAACCCCCGGTGCGCATCCGTTTCCATCCCGTTGAACTGCCGCCGGATCAGCATCCCCCCCGCCGACCACGTGTGCCGCCCTCGCACCGCCGTGTACCCCGCCTCCTGCCGGAATGCATTCTGCGCCCGGTCAATCGGGATCGCCGCCAGCGGTCCCAGCGTCGTCAGCCCCGCGATCGAAACCATCGGCCCTACCGCATTCGGCTCCGGAACCAGCAGGGACCCGATCCGGTCGAACGCCGTCGTCACCCGCCAGTGTTCTCCCGGTGCCCACGTGATCCGCGCCCGGTGCGACTTCGTCCGCGTATTCGGGTTCTGCCCCGCCACCAGTTGGAACGCCTCCACCGTCTGCCCCGTGAACTGATACTGCGTATAGATTCGCCCCTGCTCCAGCCGCAGCGTCGCATCGTTGCTGTCGATCCGCTGCGGCGCGTTCGTGTTCAGCGCCCGTGGGTTGATGTCCGTGCGGTTCGGCAGCAGCGCCGGGTATGCCGCCAGATATCGCTCCACAATCGCCCGCCGCCCAGGGTCGTTCGTCAACGCCGTCCGCTCGTCCGGCCGCGGCACCAAAACGTTTCCGTTCACCTGCCCCCGTATCTTGTCCTGCGACCCCTGCACCGATACATACCCGCCCCGCCACGGCGTTGCCCCCGTCTGAAAGCCGTATCGGTTCTCCCGCGCCGGCTGCACGTCCCCCACCTGAAAAAACGAGCGCGCCGCAAACACGCTGTTCTGGTGATTGGCAAACAGGTTCCCATGCCAGTTCGCCCGCCGCCCGGTCAACAACTCCACCATCCCTGCCGCCGGATTCCCGAACTCCGCCCCGAAGTATCCCCGCTCGGCTCGGAACTCCGTCACCAGCGTCGCAGTCGCCCCCAGCCGCACGTTCAACTCCTTCAGTGCGTTGTTGTCCACCAGATTGAACTGGATATTCTCGTTCCGCCGGCTCTCGCCCTTCGCCGTGTCTTCCTTCCCCAGCAGGTTCAACTCCACCCGCCGCCCGTCGGCCCCGGTCCCCGTCTCGGCCGGCTTCGGCGCCTCCGTTGCTTTCTGTCCGAACGCCCCCTGCAGCAAAAGGAAAACGATTGAGAATCTGTAACGCACTCTCTCCAGATTCCCACACGTCGAAACCAATCCCGCCTCTTCCGCATCGAAAAAGAGTACCGGCTCGCGCCCCCTGTCCCTTTCCTCCTCCCTGCATCGAGGAATATTCACGCGCCAATAGCGGCGCTGACACTCCAGATTCACATTCGAAAAGGATATTCAGGGTATGCAGGATCTCTCTCCCCATTCCCGGCGCTACCTCCTCGCGTCGGATTTTGACCAGACGCTCAGCTTCAACGACTCTGGCATCGTTCTCAGCGAACTCCTCGGCGCCTCCAATTTCGAGGAGAAAATTGCCGGGCTCTCCCGCACCCACTTCGTCCAGCAGGGCGCCGAACTCTCCTATCTCCTCCTCCACGATCCCGAGTACCGCCGCGTCCGCCGCGAACATCTCCGTGAGGTCGGCCGCCGCGTCCGCCTCAAGCAGAACATCGAACTCCTCACCCGCCTCCTCCAATCCATTGACTCCCACTCCTTCGCCTTCTTCGTCATCTCCGCCGCCCCGGAAGAGGTCATCCAATCGGCCCTCGAAGGCATTGTCCCGCCCGATCGCATCATCGGCACCCGCTTTCAATACGACGACGCCACCGGTGAGATCCAATCCATCCTCCGCGTTCCGGCCGGCTATGGCAAGGTAGTCGCCATCGAGGAGCTCCGCGCCCGCCTCGGCATCCCGCATGACCGTATCGCCTACGTCGGCGACGGCTCCTCCGACGTCCACGTCATGCTCCATCTCAACCGCTGCGGCGGCCTCACCATCGCCGTCTCGGAGAACCGCTACATCACCGAAATCGCCCGCCGCACTGTCCTCGCAGATGACGCCCTTGGCGTCGCCATCCCCCTCTTCGAGGAACTCCTCGAATGGCCCGCCTCCCGCATCCGGGCCTTCTTCGAATCCCACGGCTTCGTCCTCCACGCCTGGGACAAAGTGCGCACCGATACCGTCCAGATACGCCCCGTTCCGCCCGCCTCCGGAGCCAGTGCGTAATGCCCCCCGAACTCATCGGCTGGGTCGCCACCGCGGCCTTCGCCTCTTCCTACTTCTGCCGGCAGGATCGTTCGCTCCGTGCCATCCAGGGCGCCGCCGCGCTCCTCTGGATCGGATACGGACTCTTCATCCGCGCCGCCCCGGTCGTCGTCGCCAACTCCATTGTCGCCGCCGCCGCCGGTTACTCCCTGCTCAGTTCCAGGGAGCCCGGCGCCTGAGCCTGTCTAATACCAGATCTTCTCCAGCGGCCGGTCCGGATAGGACAGTTCGTGCTCCGCTCCGTCGTAAAGGTTCAACGGATCCAGTTGCGCCAGCCAGTACAACGGCAGCGGCGAAAAGTCCGGACACCCCGGCGCCATCTGCGCCACGATCACCGCCACGCCCACCACCTCCGCCCCGGCCGCTTCCACCAGATTCTTGATCTCCGTCAGCTTCGAACCGGTCCGCAGAATGTCGTCCACCAGCAGCACCTTCTCGCCCGGCTGTACCTGCAGAAACTGCCGCCACTGCAGCGGGTCCGCGTCGTTGTGCCGCTCGGCCCAGTACACCTGCTTGGCCCGCAGCGCCTCGCATACCCCGAACGCCACCGGCAGCCCGCCCGTCGCCGGCGCCACCACCGACAACTGCGGAATGATCGCACGCAACTCCGGGTTCGCCCGCACCTTCCGGCTCAGCGCCACGCTCAGCGTCTTGGCGTGCTGGAAGTACCGGAATGCCAGCGGGATCTGCAGATACTGGTCCGAATACAACCCGTTCGGGTAGAGAAAATTCCCCTCCCGCAACGCCCCCGTCTCCGTCAGCAGTTCCAGAACCTCTTCTTGTGTGGGAATGATTTCCATGTCCTTAGTGGGCTCCTTTGCCTATTACGACCTGCGGAATCGTTCGCAGCATGATCTTCCAATCCAGCGCCAGCGACCAGTTGTCGATATATTCCATGTCCAACTCCATCCAGCGCTCAAAGTCGACCGTGTCCCGGCCCTCCACCACCCACAGGCACGTCAGTCCCGGGCGCATGCGGAGCCGCCGCCGCTGCCATCTCTTATATTGTTCCACCTCTTCCGGAATCGCCGGACGCGGACCTACCAACGACATGTCCCCCCGCAGCACGTTCCACAACTGCGGCATCTCGTCGATCGAAAACTTCCGCAGCCACCGGCCCACCGGTGTCAATCGCGGATCGTTCCGGATCTTGAACACCAGTGACCGCTCATTCCGGTGCGCCAGTTCCGCCTTCCTCTCCTCCGCATCCACAACCATCGACCGAAATTTGTACATCACAAATCGCCGCCCGTTCAGCCCGCACCGGATCTGCCGGAACAGCACCGGGCCCGGCGAAGTCACCCTCACCAGCACCGCCACCGCCGCCAGCAGAGGACTCACCAGCGCCAGCGACGCCGCCGCCAGCACAATGTCGATCGTCCGCTTCACCAGCAGCCGCACCTCATCGTGCGGCGCCCCCGAAAACGTCAACATCGGCGCCGCGCCCAGCCGGTCCAGGTACACTTCGCTATGCACATGCGGGAAGAAGTCTACGGCCACCCGCGTTCGTACGCCCTCTTCATCGCAAAGCAGGAACGTCTCCTCTAACTCGCCCAACTGCTCCGAACCTACCGCAAACAGTACCTCGTCAATCACCTGGCGGCGCAGCAACTCCGGCAGCTCCGCAACGCTATGCACCGGATACTCCTGCCGCAGTTCAATCGCTCGCACCGCCGGCGCCGGGTCCAGAAATCCCGAAAGCCGCAGCCCGTATCCCGCCGCTTCTTCCACCAGTCGCCCCAACCGTCGCGCGCTGTCCCCCGTCCCCACGATCCATAGGTAGTGCTCCGCTCCGAACCGCTTTCGATACCACCCCAGCACCGGCCCCGCGTTCCAGCGGAATAGCGCCAGCCCCGTCCCGGCATACGCCGCAAACAACGCCAGAAATAGCCGGCTCATGTCCAGCCGCAGCACGAACTGCGCCAGCACCAGCACCGCCGGTGCCAGCACCGCCTGCCGCGCCGTCCGCCGCACCCGCTCCCGCGCCCCCGCACCCTCCAGCGCATCGTAGTCCCCGAACCACAGCGCCGTCCCCCAATAACAAAGCATCGCCAGCAGCAGAAGCAGAATCTTTACCGTCAGCGGGAAATAAAAATCCCGCGCCAGCGGCAGTACCGACCGCGTCTGGTACGCCGCCTCAAAGGCCAGCCACACCAGCGCGCCGTCGGCCAGCAGGTGGAACACGCGGAGCTTTCTCTGGTGACGGGAAAACACGGCTTTCCCTCAGCATACCAGCGCTACCCGCCGCCCCTTGCGCCGGCTCCTTAAGTTAGTGGATACTAGGTTAGTGAACGCTAGATTATGAGTGCGAAAAAGCTCAGTCGCGCCGACCGGCGCCGGGCCATCGTCGAAGCCGCCTCCAACCTCTTTGCCGAAGTCGGCTTCCGCGGCGGCACCACCCGCGAACTCGCCAAACGCGCCGGAGTCACCGAACCCGTCCTCTACGAGCATTTCCCCTCCAAAAGCGACCTCTACGCCGCCATCATCGAATCCACCTCCCAGCAGGGCTTCGACGATGCCCGCGCACTCCTGGAATCCCTCGCCGCCTCCGGCGATGCCCGCGCTTTCTTCTCCACTCTCGCCCGCCTCATCGTCGACCACCAGTCGGCCAACCCCAACTATCTACGCCTCATCCTCTTCAGCGCCCTCGAAAAGCACGAAATGGCCTCCATGTGCTTTGAACGCCACGGCGCCGTCATCCACCAGATCGTCACGTCCTTCATCCGCCGGCAGATCGCTGCCGGCATCTTCCGCCAGGTCGACGCACCCCTCGCCGCGCGCGCCTTCCTCGGCATGATTCTCCACTACTCCATCTTTGACCAGCACTTCGGCTTCAAACTCGTCAAAGCCAGCAAAAAACGGGCCATGGAGACCATGGTCGACATCTTTTTACGCGGATTGAATCAGGAATGAAAACCTCCCAGACCGTTCTTTTACTGCTCGCGCTCATCGCCACCGCCGCCTGCTCCAGGCAGGAACCCCAAAAGACAGAAGCCAAGGCCGAGGTCGCTCCGGTCCAGGTCAAGACCGCCGCCGCCGCCGAGCGCCCCATCGAACGTGCCATCGATGTTACCGGCACCCTCCTGCCCGATGAGACCGTCACCGTCTCCACCGAAGTCCCCGGCCGCATCGCCGCCATCCGTGCCGACTTCGGCCAATCCGTCCGGAAAGGCGCCGTGCTCATTGAACTCGACCGAACCGAATATGACCTTCATGTCGACCGCGCCCGCGGCGCGCTCAACCAGGCCCTCGCCCGCCTCAGCCTTCCCCCCTATACAGGCCAGCTCACCTCCCCCACCACCACCCCCGCCCTCCGCACCGCCATCGCCCAGTTGGAGGATACAAAGTTCAAGTTCGAAAGCGCTCAGAAGCTCTACAAATCCGGCGACATCGCTCAGGACCGCTTCAACGAACTCGAAAAAGCCCTCCGCGCCCGCCAGGCCGCCGTGGACTCCGCCCGCGACGACCTCCGCACCCAGTGGATGGCCGTCAGCGCCCTCGAAGCCGATCTCAAGCTCGTCGAAAAGCGCCGCAACGACACCGTCGTTCGCGCCCCCTTTGACGGCGTCGTCGGCGAAAAACTCATCTCCGCCGGCCAGTACGTCAAGGACAACGTCGCCATCCTCCGCCTCATCAAGGTCAATCCCATGCGCCTCCGCCTGGAGGTCCCAGAGTCCGCGGCCAACACCGTCAAGGTCGGAACGCCCCTCCGCTTCTCCACCGACGCTGCCCCCGGCGCAACCTTTGAGGCTGTCGTCCGCGAACTGAATCCCTCGCTCGATTCCCGCAACCGTACCCTCACCGCCGAGGCCCGCCTCGTCAAGGCCGATCCCCGCCTCCGTCCCGGCATGTTCGTCCAGGTCAATCTCACCACTGACCGCGCCGCCAGAATCGTTACCGTTCCCCGCCAGGCCATCTACTCTGTCGCCGGCCTCACCAAGGTTTTCAAAATCGAAAATGGCGTCGCCCGCCTCGTCACCGTCACTCCCGGCCTCGCGGAAAACGACTGGGTCGAAGTCCCCGGTGACGCACTCAAGGACGGCGACCGCGTCGCCATCTCCGAACTCGCCACCCTTACCGATGGCGCCAAGGTGAGGCAGTAACCCATGCAGAAACTCGCCGAAATCTGTATCAAACGGCCTGTCTTCGCGACGATGCTCATCCTGATGCTCGTCGTGCTCGGCCTCGACGCCTATCGTAAGCTCGGCGTTGATCTGTTCCCCAAGATCGAATTCCCCATCGTCACCATCACCACCACCCTCCGCGGCGCTTCGCCCGAAGAGGTGGAAACCCAGGTCTCCAAGCGCATTGAGGAAGCCGTCAATACCGTCAGCGGTATCGACGAACTCATGTCGAACTCCGCCGAGGGCCTCTCCCGCGTCACCATTCAGTTCGTTCTCGAAAAGGATGCCGAGATCGCCGCCCAGGAAGTCCGAGATAAGGTCTCCACCATTCTCGGACAGTTGCCGAATGATGCCGACCCTCCCGTCGTCGAAAAGCTCGCCACCGACGCCTCCCCCATCATCAACCTCGTCATCTCCGCCAACCGCGATCTCCGCGAAATCACCAAACTCGTCGACGATCGCGTGAAGAAGGACATCGAAACCCTCAACGGCGTCGGCCAGGTCCGTTTTATCGGCGATCGGGAACGCCAGATCCAGATCTGGCTCGACGGACAGAAGCTCTATAGCTACAACCTCAACATCGATCAGGTCCGCGGCGCCGTCGCCGCTCAGAACATCGAAATCCCCGGCGGCCGCCTCGATCAGGGCGCGCGTGAACTCAGCGTCCGCACCCTCGGCCGCATCATGCGCCCCAGTGACTTCAATGATCTGATCGTCGCCAACCCCGGTGCTCCCGTCCGCATTCGCGACATCGGTACCGTCGAGGACGGCGCCAAGGAAGCCCGCTCCTTCGCCCGCCTCAATGGCCGCGAAGCCGTCGTGCTCCAGATCCGCAAACAGGCCGGCACCAATACCCTCGAAATCATTGACCGCATCAAGGAACGCGTTGAGGAGATCCGTCCCTCCCTTCCGCCGGACTTCCAGATCGCCTACGTCGGCGATCAGTCCACCTTCATCGAGGCGTCGTTCGAGGCTGTCCAGGAGCACCTCATTCTCGGCGGCATTCTCGCCGGCGTCGTTGTGCTCATCTTCATGAAGAGCTGGCGTTCCACTCTCATCGCTGCCGTCGCCATTCCCACCTCCATCATCTCCACCTATACGCTGCTCAATCTGATGGGCTTCACGCTCAACCAGATCACCATGCTCGCTCTCACGCTCATGGTCGGCATCGTGATTGACGACGCCATCGTCGTGCTCGAAAACATCTTCCGCTTCATGGAGGAGAAGAAGATGACTCCCGTCCAGGCCGCCATGGAGGGCACGCGCGATATCGGGCTTGCCGTGCTCGCCACCACCCTCTCGCTCGCTGTCGTCTTCCTACCCGTCGCCTTCATGGGCGGCATCGTCGGCCGCTTCATGTCCAGCTTCGGCTTCACCGCCGCCTTCGCCATCATGGTCTCCCTCCTGGTCAGCTTCACCCTCACCCCCATGCTCTGCAGCCGGTTCCTCAAGCTCGGCGCCACGCACAGTGAAAGCGCCACCAAGGAAACCTGGATCTTCAAGCTGTTCGACAAACCCTACCAGGCCATGCTGCGCTGGTCCATGAGCCACCGCTGGGTGATCGTCGTGCTCTCCATCCTCACCGTCGCCTCCACTGGCCCCATCTTCAAGATGACCGGTGTCGACTTCCTGCCCCAGGATGACCAGAGCGAATTCGAGGTCACCATCCGCATGCCCGCCGGTTCCTCCCTCGAAGGCACCGACAAGGTGCTGCGCGAAATCGAGGCCGATCTCAACACCCTCCCGGGCCTGAAAACCCAGCTAACCCTCATCGGCAGCGACGTTCGCCAGCAGGTCGACCGCGGCTCTGTCCTCGTCACGCTCTCCGATCCGAAGGAGCGCAAACAGTCCCAGTTCCAGATCATGGACATCGCCCGCGAAAAGCTCCGCAAGTACAAGGACCTCCAGATCGCCGTCCAACTCCCCGCCGTCATCCAGGGCTCCGGTCCCAATCGTGACTTCCAGTACATCCTCAGCGGCCCCGATCTCGAACAGCTCGATAAATACGCCTCCACGCTCGTGAAGAAGCTCCAGGCCACCCCTGGCGTTGCCGACATCGAGAGCAGCTACGAGTCCGGCAAGCCCGAAGTTCGCGTCGGCATCAATCGCGATCGCGCCTCCGAACTCGGCGTTAACGTCGCCTCCATTGCCACCGCCCTCCGCACCCTCATCGCCGGCGACGAACAGGTCACCACCTTCCGCGAAGGCGACGACCGTTACGACGTCGGTCTCCGCGTCAATAAGGAGTTCCGCCAGTCGCCCGAAGCCATGAGCCGCCTCTATGTGCCTTCTTCAAAGGTCGGCAACGTCCCGCTCGCCAACGTCGCCACCCTCACCGAAGCCGCCGGTCCCATCACCATTGATCGCCGCAACCGCCAGCGCCAGATCATGATCTCGGCCTCCATCGTCGGCGGGCAGTCGCTCTCGGAGGTCATCAAGATCACCGAAGACACCATCAAGCAACTCGACATGCCCCCGCAGTACCGCACCGGCACCATCGGCCGCACCAAGGAACTTGGCCGCGCCGCCCTCGGCTTCGTCATCGCCTTCCTGCTCTCTCTCACGTTCATGTATATGATCCTCGCCGCGCAGTTTGAAAGCTTCATCGATCCGGTCACCATCCTCCTCAGCCTGCCCCTCTCGGTGCCCTTTGCCGTGCTGTCGCTCGTGCTGATGCGGGAGAACTTCTCCATCATCTATAGCTCCGTCGGCATCCTCGTGCTCTTCGGCATCGTCAAGAAAAACTCCATTCTGCAGGTCGATCACATCAAGAGTCTCCGCCGCGAAGGTATGCCTCGCCTCGAAGCTATCCTCCGCGGTTGTGAGGATCGCCTCCGCCCCATTCTCATGACCACCGCAGCCCTCGTCGCCGGCATGTTGCCCCTTGCCATCGGCACCGGAGCCGGAGCCGGCACCCGCCGCACCGTCGCCATCGTCGTCATCGGCGGCCAGACGCTCTGCCTCCTGCTGACCCTCCTCGTCACCCCGGTTGCCTATTCGCTGTTCGACGACCTCGCCAGCTACGGCATCACGCGCCGCCTCCGCCGCCTCTTCACCGGCGGCCGCTGGGCCGAGCAGACCGCCGCCATGCTACTCATCGCCGCGCTGTTCGCCCCGGCCCTCCCCGCGCAAACGAAGCTCGACCCCGCTCGCGTCGGCGTCTCCATCACCCGCCGGCCGCTCACGCTCCAGGAGGCCGTCGAAATGGCCCTCCGCAACAACCTCGAAATCGAAATCGAACGCACCAATATCGACACCCAGCGCCAGTTGCTGAATGCCGCCAAGGGCGCCTTCGATCCCATCCTTCGCTACAACCCCGGCTACGAGAAGCGCAACACCCCCGCCGCCTCCGTCCTCCAGGCCGCTACCGGCAAGCTCACCGAGGACTTCTTCAATAACAACCTCAGCTTCCTCGGCCGCACCCCCTGGCGCGGCTTGAGCTTCAGCGCCGGTTTTGACAACCTCCGCACCTCCACTAACAACCCCTTCGTCAACCTCAACCCCTACACCAACTCCCGCCTCGTCCTCAGCGCTACGCTCCCCCTGCTGCGCAATCGCGCAATCGATGTCGACCGCGCTCAACTCAAAATCCGCGCCAAACAGATCGGCGTCTCGGAGACCGAACTCGAACTCCGTGTCATTGACGTCGTCAATCGCGTCGAGCAGACCTACTGGGATCTCGTCGCCGCCCGTCAGGCCGTCCAGGTCGCCGAGGAAGGCGTCAAGCTCAGCGATGAGCAGGTCGCCCGCACCTCCCGGCAGATCGACGCCGGCGCCCTCGCTCAAGTCGAACTCTCCGCCTCCCAGGCCGAACTCGAACGCCGCAAGGATACCTATTACGCCGGCCTCGATGCCCTCAATACCATCGAAAACGGCTTGAAGATGCTCCTCGCCGGCAGCCGCGACAGCGACATCTGGAAGGACGAAATCGTCCCTGCCGACCAGACCCCGCCCGCCATCGCTGCCCTCGAACCGCTGCCCGACGCCGTCAAGTCCGCGCTCGCCAAGCGCGCCGAACTCAAGCAACTCGCCCAGCGCCGCGAAGCCAACGACGTCCAGACCCAGCTCAGCCGCGATCAACTGAAACCCCAGGTCAACCTCGTCGGCGCCTATGTCAGCTCCGGTCTCGCCGGCTCTGTCGGTTCAGTCGACAATCCCTTCAGCTCCTCCAACGTCCCGCTCTACGACCGCCTCAATCAGCTCAGCGCCAACGCCGGCCTCGCTCCCATCCAGCCACCCAGTTTCGGCGCCCTCCCCTCCTTCCTCATCGGCGGCTACGGCCAGGCGCTCCAGAGCCTCTTCGGCGGACGCTTCCCCGGCGTGCAGGTCGGCATTCAGTTCGATCTCAATCTCCGCAACCAGACCGCCCAGGCCAACCTCGCCCAAACCCGCATCGCCGAAAAGCGCCTCACCCTCGAACGCACCCGCATCGAACAGGCCATCGATATGCAGGTCCGCAACGCCATGCAGAGCCTCCACGCCGCCCGCCAGCGCATCGCCGCTGCCGATGCCGCCGTCAAGGCCGCCCAGGAGAAGCTCGATAGCGAAATCCGCCTCTTCCAGACCGGTGAGTCCACCAACTTCCTCGTTCTCACCCGCCAGAACGAGCTCCTCGAGTCCCGCCGCCGCGCCCTCGTCGCCCGCCTGGAATCCAACAAAGCCACCGCCCGCCTCGAACAGGCCAAGGGCGAAACGCTGGAGACGCATAAGATCATGGTCAGGTAACCATGATCGTTCGCGAGCTGCTCTGCCACACCGCGCCCATGGCGGGCTCCTGGCTCTCGGAGTCCGTCATCGCCAATCCCATGTCCATCTACCCGGACTACTGGGAACGCCGCTCCTCCTGGTTCGGCCCCATGACTGCCGCCGTCATGGAGGTCGTCCTTGACGACGGTACGCGCGGCTTCGGCTTCGTCGGCTGCGGCAAGGGCTTGGCCGCAAAGGCCATCGTCGATGAGCAGATGCGCATGATCACCATCGGCCGCTCCGCGCTCGACACCGAAACGCTCTACGATCAGCTCTATCGAGCCTCGCTCTTCTACGGCCGCGGCGGCATTACCCAGGCCGTCATCTCCGGCATCGATATCGCCCTCTGGGACGCCCGCGGCCGCCTCGAGGGCCGCCCCGTTTTCGATCTTCTCGGCGGCGCCGCCCGCCCCTCGCTCCGTGCCTACTACACGGGCTACGATCCCGATGCCCTCCGCGATTTCGGCATCCGCGATATGAAGATCGCCGTCCCCTACGGCCCCGCCCATGGCGAGGACGGTATGCGCCGTAATGAGGACGCCATCGCCCGCGCCCGCGACGTCCTCGGCCCGGACGCCTTTCTCGCCCTCGATATCTACATGGCCTGGGACGTCCCCTACACCCTCCGCATGTATGAGCGGTTGGAAAAGTACCGCATCGAATGGCTCGAAGAACCCGTCCCGCCCGATGACTACGCCGGCTATGCCGAGATCCGCAAACACGTCAACACCATGGTCACCGGCGGCGAACACGAATACACCTTCGAAGGCTTCCGCCGCCTCCTCGGCGAAGGCTGCGTCGATATCGTCCAGCCCGATATCTACCGCGCCGGCGGCATCACCGGCCTCCGCCGCCTCGCCGCCCTCGCCCGCCAGCACGGCACGAAGCTCGTCTGCCACGGCATCGGCGCGCCTACTTATCACTTTGAGATCGCCAACGAACCCGCGCTCACCCCCTTCGCCGAATACGTTGACATCTATCGCAACACGACCCGCGACTGGGTCCTCACCGGTGACCCTCGCCCCGCCGGCGGCCTCATCCATCTCCCCGCCGCCCCCGGCTTCGGCTACGATTTGAACCGCGAAGTCTTCGCCCGCGCCCTCCCCGTTGCCACCATCTGGTAGCTGTGGATTTGCGGTGAATTTCTCCGGCTTGCGCCGCACCCTTCCGCCTGCTTACCGTAAAAGTCTGGAGTCTATGGCACCGCAACACGACCTCGTCATGCAGAAAGGCCTCCCGGCCAATATCGAGGCCGAACGCTACATCCTCGGGGCCATCCTCCTCGATCCCTCCTCCTTCCTCAACGTCGGCAGCGCGCTCCAGCCCGCCGACTTCTCCCTCCAGTCCCACCAGCTCATCCTCACCCGCATGCAGCAGCTCTTCGAGCGCGGGGAAAAGATCGATCGCGTCACCCTCGCCAACGAACTCCTCCGCTTCAACGAGCTCGAAAACGTCGGCGGCATCTCCTATCTCGTCTCCCTCGACGACGGACTCCCCCAGCTCTACAACCTTGAAAGCTACATCAAGATCGTGAAGGATAAGGCCATCCTGCGCCATATCATCTTCACCTCCCAGGGCCTGATTGACCGCTGCGTCAACGGCTCCGACGAGCCCCACGAAATCCTCGCCTCCGCCGAAGAGCAGCTCATGAGCCTCGGCGAGGCCCAGGTCTCCGACTCCCTCCGTACCCCCCGCGAAGTCATCGAACAGTTTGAGGGCGGCATCAACGCCTTCCTCGATCCCACCCGCCGCGTCCGCGGCACCTCCACCGGCTACCTCAAGCTCGATGAAATGACCGGCGGCTTCCGCCCCGGTGAACTCATCATCCTTGCCGCCCGCCCCGCCATGGGCAAAACCGCCTTCGCCCTCAACCTCGGCCAGAATGTCGCCATGAACCCGGCCGCCCCCAAGGCCGTCGCCGTCTTCTCGCTCGAAATGTCCAACGAGTCGCTCCTCACGCGTATGATCTGCGCCCAGGCCCGCGTCTCGCAAACCAAGTTCCGCGAAGGCTACCTCAACGCCGACGAACGCCGCCTGCTCCAGAAAGCCACCGTCGATCTCGCCCGTGCCCCCATCTTTATTGACGATTCCTCCAACATTACTCTCATGGACATCCACGCCAAGCTCCGCCGCCTCGCGCGCGATCACGAGCTCGGCCTCGTCATCGTCGATTACCTCCAGCTAATGTCCACCCCCGGCCGCAGCGAGAACCGCACCCAGGAGGTCAGCCAGCTCTCCCGTGGTCTCAAGCTCCTGTCCAAGGAATTGAAGTGCCCCTTCTTCGTCCTCAGCCAGTTGAGCCGCGCTCCGGAAACCCGGCCCGGCGATCACCGCCCCCAGTTGAGCGACCTCCGCGAATCCGGATCCATCGAGCAGGACGCTGACATGGTCATGTTCGTCTTCCGCGAGGAATACTACAAACGCTTCGACGCCAGCCTCCACGGCAAGGCCGAAATTATCCTCGCCAAACAGCGTAACGGCCCCACAGGCACCGTCAAGCTCGCCTTCCAGCATGAGTTCACCAAGTTCGAAAATCTCCTTGAGGAACTCCCGCCCGACGGCATCGAAGGCTAGTCCCTCCCCTTACGCCAGTATCCCCTTCACCACTTCTCCAAACACATCGGTCAGCCGGAAGTCCCTTCCCGCATAGCGATACGTCAGCCGCGTATGGTCGATGCCCAACTGGTGCAGGATCGTCGCATGCAGGTCATGGATCGACACGCGGTTCTCCACGGCCTTGAACCCGAACTCGTCCGTCGCCCCGTACGCCAGCCCGCCCTTCACGCCCCCGCCCGCCATCCACATCGTGAACCCGTACGGGTTGTGGTCCCGCCCCGTGCCGCTCTCGCTCACCGGTGTCCGCCCGAACTCTCCGCCCCACACCACCAGCGTCTCCTCCAGCAGT
>CAZWDD010000109.1:0-16060 GCA_964632345.1 uncultured Solibacteraceae bacterium
AGGCCGAGCGCGAGCAGGGCATCACCATCGACGTTGCCTACCGTTATTTCAGTACCGCCAAGCGCAAGTTCATCATTGCCGACACGCCGGGCCATGAGCAGTACACGCGCAACATGGCCACCGGGGCCTCGACGGCGGATCTGGCGATTGTGCTGATCGACGCGCGCAAGGGCGTTCTGCCGCAGTCACGCCGGCATGCCTATATCGCCTCGCTGCTGGGGATTCCCTACATCGCGGTGGCGGTGAACAAGATGGACCTGGTGGAGTTCAGCGAAGAGGTGTTCAACCAGATCCGCGCGGACTTCACAGCCTACGCGGCGGAGATCGGGCTGAAGAACCTGTCGTTTTTCCCCATCTCGGCGCTGGATGGCGACAACATTGTCACCAGCAGTGAGCGGACGCCGTGGTTCACCGGAGTGCCGCTGCTGGAGCATCTGGAATCGGTGCCCGTGGCCGAGGACCGGAACTTCACGGAACTACGGTTCCCGGTGCAGTACGTCATCCGGCCGACGCTCGATTTCCGCGGCTACGCGGGGCAGTTGGCGAGTGGCATCCTGCGGCCGGGCGACGAGGTGATGTCACTGCCGGCGGGACGGATCACGCGGGTCAAGGAGTTGCCGACGTTCGACGGGCCGCTGCAGGAAGCGTTCCCGCCGATGTCGGTCACGGTGGTTCTGGAAGATGAAATCGACCTGAGCCGCGGCGACATGCTGGTGGACCCGAACCATGTGCCGCATGTCTCGCGGCGGTTCGGCGCAAAACTGGTGTGGATGAACGACGACGCCGGCGGAACGGGCCGCACATATCTGCTGAAGCACACCACGCAGACCGTGCCGGCGGAGATACGGCAGATCCGCCACCGCGTCGATATCAACACGCTGGAGAACGTGCCGGCCGAGTCGTTGGGGCTGAACGAAATCGCCGCCGTGGTGATGGAAACCCGCCGGCCGTTGTTCTTTGACGCCTACACAAAGAACCGCACGATGGGCGCCTTTATTCTCATCGACCCGATCACCAACCTCACCGTGGCGGCGGGCATGATTGAGGAGTCGACCCCTGACGTGGTGCGGCCCCTGCAACTGCGCAACCTGGAGTTCACCGGCGAAGCCGAGGCGGCCGAGTCCGGTGCGCAACTCACCAACGCCGAACGCTACGCGCGCGCCGGGCACTACCCGGCCACGGTGTGGTTGACGGCCCGCCGTGAAGTGGCCTACCTGCTGGAGCGGCGGTTGTTCGATCTCGGCTGCCAGGTGCATGTGCTGGCCGATGACAGCGAGAGCCATCTGCTGCCGGAGTTGTCCCGGGTGCTGTCGAACGCGGGGCTGATCGCCATCTGCTCCATCGCTTCTCCCGACAGCGCGGAGCGGGACCGGGCGGCTTCCTTCGCCGCGCCGGGCCGGTTCCTGGAAGTGCCCGCCAAGGAGTTGCCGGCCCGCGACGAAGACGCCGTGGAAGTGCTGATCAAACGCCTGGAGGATCTGGGCGTCCTGCGCCGGAAAGACCGCTTCGAGCGGGGCGAGGGGATTTAAACCCGGGTAAAATCAGGCCGCCAGTTCTGAATGGCGGCCTTGATCTTTTTCGGGTCCAACTTCTCATCCAGCGCGCGGCGCGTCAATCCGGCCAGTTCAGCGTCGGAGGCGAAACGCAGCGCAACCACCTGCTTGAGCGTCAGTTCGTCGAAGCGCTGCATCAGGTCGGCGGGCAACAGCTTCTCCATTCGCAGGCGTTCTTCCAGCCGGATCAGGCGGTCCTGCACCTGCAGCGCGTACATGCGCGTCTTGATCAGCCACACGAAAAGCGCGGTGCTGAGGCACACCAGCCAGATGGTCATCCCGTTGGGATAGGCCATGGCGTGCTTGATGGAGAAAAGAATCGTCCCCAGCAGCAGCGGCGACAGCAGGAAGTGGAAGAGGGGGTCCCACTTCGTATGGTTCTTGAAGTTCTGTGCGGACATCGGGGGATGTCCGCCAGTATAGCGGGGATCGCGGGCTTACCGGCTGCGGCCGGTCGAACGGATCTTTTCGAGCGAAGCGAGCAGCGCCCGCACCCGCTCCGGCTGCTGCGCGGCCAAGTCGTTGCGCTCGGCGCGGTCCTTCGCCACGTTGTAGAGCTGTGCGGCCGGCGCATTGCCAAGTTCCGTATTCGTATTCCGATTCATCTTCGGCCCGTCGCTGCCTTCGATCACCTTCCATTCGCCCTCGCGGTAGGAAAGCACCCGGGCATGCTCCACGATGTGCTGCCGGCCCTTGCGATCCTTCCCGAGCAGTGCGTCCATCACATCGATCGAATCCGGGGCCGCGTCGCCGGGCAATGTCACCCCCGCCAGCCGCGCGAACGAAGACAGAAAATCCTGCTGTCCGACCAGCGCCGGCGAAACGCCCGGCTTCACGGTTCCGGTCCAGCGCACCAGCAGCGGCACGCGCGTGCCGCCCTCGAAGTTGCTGTACTTCCCGCCGCGCAGCGCACCGGCGGGCTGATGAGCGCCCAGCTTTTCCACGGCATCGTCTTTGTACCCGTCGTCCACCACGGGGCCGTTGTCACTGGAGAACATCACGATGGTGTTCTTGTCGAGCCCCAGCGCGGCAAGTTTGTCGAGCACCTGGCCGACGCACCAATCCAGTTCCACGATTGCGTCGCCGCGCGGGCCCATCGTGGTCTTGCCTGCAAACCGCGCGTGCGGCAGCCGCGGCACATGGATATCGTGCGTGGAGAAGAAGAGAAAGAACGGTCCGGCCTTGTGCTTTTCAAGAAACCCCAGCGCCTTGTGCGTCAGCACGTCGGCCATGTCCTCATCGATCCACAGTGCCTTCTTCCCGCCGGTCATGTACCCGATGCGGCTGACGCCGTTAACGATGGCCATGTCGTGCCCGTGGCTCGGGTGCATCTTGAGCAACTCCGGATTCTTGCGGCCGGTGGGCTCGTTGCCGATCGGTTTCGTGTAGTCGACACGAATGGGGTCGGCCGGGTCGAGGTCCACCACGCGATGGTCCTCCACGTAGACGCACGGAACGCGGTCGCCGGTGGCAGGTACCAGAAATGCGGAATCGAAGCCAATCTCCAGCGGCCCGGGCTTGATCTCTCCGTTCCAATCCACGTTGCCGCTCCCCAGTCCGAGGTGCCACTTCCCGACGACCCCGGTGGCGTAACCCGCTTTCTTCAGCACGGCGGGCAGCGTAAACCGGCCGGGCTCGATGATCATGCGGGCATCGCCCGGCAGCACGCCGGTGCCCTTCTTGCGCCATGCGTACTCGCCGGTGAGCATGGAGTAGCGGCTGGGGGTGCAGGTGGCGGAAGAGGCGTGCGCATCGGTGAACCGGAGGCCCTGTTTTGCGAGACGGTCCAGGTTGGGCGTCTGCACAGCTGCCGACCCGTAGCAGCTCAGGTCGCCGTAGCCGACATCGTCGGCGTAGATCAACACGATATTCGGCCGCGCCGGTGCGGCGGAAAGGGCAGCGGCCGAGCCGCAGAGGCTGAGAAACGTTCTCCTGTTCACTGCCTCATTGTCCACCAACGCCATACCGCCCACAAAACCAGCGCCGCGGCCGCTGCCTTCAACGCCAGCGCCCCGTTCGCCGCGGACCACTCCAGCACTGGCCGCGGGTAGCGGGACAGGACATCCCACCGCTCCTCCATCCAATGCCAGCCGGTATGCGCGACGAGCGTGGACAATACGATAATGCCGAGGCGCTCATCCGGGAGGCGGCGCAGGCCCCAGTTCGCGACGGGCGCCATCACCGCCAGCGCCGCTAGTTGGCCCGCCTCGACGCCGGCGTTGAACGAGAGCAGGCCGGTGAGCAAATGGCCGCCGGCAAACTGCATGGACTCCCGCAGCGCGAACGAGAAACCGAAGCCGTGTACCAGGCCGAACGCAAAGGCCAGCGGTGGCGCGCTATGGCTGCCGTTGCCGCTGCTGCCGATCAAGACGTTGGCCAGTGCCATGTAGACGATCGACACCGCAATGGCCAGTTCCACCGCGGGCGGAAACCAGAGGCCCTCGGGCGCAATGCCGAGCGCCGCGGCGATCAGAGTCAACGAGTGCGCCGCCGTGAAAGCCGTCACGGTCCAGAACAGGCTTCGCAACTGCCGCGTCGCCAGCACCAGGCACACGAGGAACAGCAGATGATCCGCGCCTTCCAGGATGTGAACGAAGCCCATCTTTGCAAAGGCCCACGCGGCCTGCAGGCGGGACGGCTCCAGCGGGACGGCGTCGGTGTCCCCCGGCAGGACCAGTACACGGTCCCGGAAGTGAACCAGCGTGGTGACACGTTCACCGAGGCCCGCGTAGGCCGGGCGAATGACGAAGGCGGCGGTCTCCGATGGGATTGGGAACTCCAGTGAGACATCGAAAAACACCTGCTTCCAGAAGAGGTTCTCACTGGTGGCGGGAAGCGGGGCGCGCAGCCGCGCGGCGGCGGAGTCGAAGCTGGCGAACGATCGGTCCGACTCAATCGAAATCTGCGTTGCTGCAATCGCGGGCGGGCCGCACAGGGCGCCGTCACAGGAAAGCCCAAACGAATCCGCCACCCATGTCTTGGCGAGGCCGGGAAGCAGCGGCGCCAGGCGTTCCATGTCGAGATAGCCGGCCGGCGTGGCCGGGAAGTCAAGGTCGCGAACCGCCTCCAACGGGATGCGGACAAGGGCGTGCATCGTCGGTCCGGCGGGGCGGAGTTGGACGTGCACGGTCACCTGTGCGGGCGCATCGTGCGCCATCAGCCGTCCCGCGAAGATCAGTGCCAGCGCCAGCCGCAACGATTACATGTCCTCCGTGTTGAATCGTGTATCATAGCGAACACTCATCGAGGAGGAAAACGGCCATGTGTTGCTCGTTCGGAAAGGCAGGTGCGTTTCTCGCCGTGTTTGCGGCGCTGGGCGCGGGCGTTCTGTGGCTGGAGCGGCAGGCGGCCGTGGAAGCGGCCGGGCCCGTGGCGCCGCGCTTTGAGGTGGACCCCATGTGGCCCAAACCGCTCCCGAACCACTGGGTGATCGGCGCGGCGATCGGTGTCGCCGTCGACAACAAGGACAACGTCTGGATCATTCACCGCGGCGGCTCGCTCGAGGAAAAGGAACGCTACGCCACCTGGACGCCGAAGGCATCGGAGTGCTGCGTGCCGGCGCCCGCGGTGCTGGCGTTCAACCCGGCCGGAGACCTGATTGCCAGCTGGGGCGGCAAGGGAGATGGCTTCGAATGGCCGTCGTCGAATCACGGCATCGATGTGGACCACAAGGGCAACGTCTGGATCGGCGGCAATGGGCGCGGCGCGCGCCCCGCGGCACTGGCGCACGATGAGAGCAAGATGGCCGCCGCCGGCGCGGTGCACGACTCCATGCTTCTGAAGTTTACGCAGTCCGGCAAGTTTCTGATGCAGATCGGCAAGCCATGGGAGAGCAAGGGCAGCAACGACATCGCTAATCTGCGGCTGCCGGCCAAGTCGATTGTCGATCCCAGGACGAACGAGCTCTACGTTGCCGACGGCTATGGCAACCGCCGCGTCATCGTCTTTGACGCTGACACCGGAAAGTACAAGCGCCACTGGGGCGCCTACGGCAACAAGCCGGACGACACCGACCTTGGCCCGTTCGACCCCAACGCCCCTGCGCCGAAACAGTTCCGCACGCCGGTGCATGGCGTGATCCTGGCCAATGATGGCATGCTCTACGTCTGCGACCGCACCAACAACCGCATCCAGGCTTTCAAGACCGATGGCACTTACGTGAAGGAGGCCTGGGTGGCGAAACCGACCCTGGGCGACGGCGCAACCTTCGACGTGGCGCTCTCGCGCGACCCGGAGCAGAAGTATCTTTATGTGGCCGACGGCTCGAACATGAAGGTCCACGTCCTGCTGCGAGAGACATTGGAAGTGCTGACCACCTTCGGCGATGGCGGCCGCCAACCGGGGCAGTTCTACGCTGTGCACAGCATTGCCACCGATTCCAAGGGCAACATCTACACCACCGAAACCTATCGAGGCCAGCGCGTGCAGAAGTTCAACTTCCGCGGCGTGGCGCCGGTGACGAAGAAGGATCAGGGCGTGGTTTGGCCGCGGGCGTCGCGATGATTAAGCAAGTGTCGGCAGGTGCGCGCGCGCGTAGTCGATGCACTGCTGGTTGAGTTTGTCCTCCAGCGCCAGAACTTCCTGCGGCGTCAACCCGCTGGTCCGCGGCAGCGGCTTCTTCGGTGGATGGCTGCGGATCCAGGCGACCAGCATCGCCAGGTCCCGCGCCGGAGCCGGGCTCTTGTCGTCATAGACCTTCCAATAGGCGTCCGTGAATACCGGCACTTTCAGCGGGTCGCGCGTCAGCATTTCCAGCTGAAACAGCATCTTCGGGTTCTTCTTCTGGAATCTCGCAACGATGGCCGGCAGGTCCAGGTGCCCCTCACCGAACGCCACTTCAGAGAGCAGAATGCCGTCTTCGTAGAAGTCGACACCGATGTCCTTGAAGCTGACGAAGATCGTGTAAGGCTCCAGCGTATCGATGGTCTGCTCCGGCGTTTCGATCAGCGACACGTTATTCACCAGATCCAGGCACACGCCGACATATTCGCTGCCGGTCGATTTCACCCACTCGGCCAGTTCGCCCGAGCGCCAGCCCTTGTGGTTCTCAATCGCCAGCGGCATCTTGTACTTCCGCAGAATCGGCTCGGCGCGGCGCACCGCGGCCTTGCACATGGCGTCGAACTGGTGGAATTCGGCGGCATCCTTGAACTGCTCATAGCGTCGTCCGGAGAACGGATCGTGCACGCAGACGGCGCGCCCGTCCAGTTCGGCGGCGGCCTTGACGGCTGCTTCATAGCGCGGCAGATCGGCATCCGTGCGCGGGGATCGCAGCCCGATCGTCAACCGCATATCCCACTTGTTCACCTGCTCCCGCAGCTTGCGCAGTCCCTCCGGATTCAGGTCCGCCGGCAGCGTGGTGTGCGCCGCTCCAAGGCCTTTCTCGTGGCAGTAGGCGACGATGTCCCAGTTCTTGCCCATCGCGCGGATGCGCGCCGTCAGCCCCGGCCCGGCCGAGCCCATGTTCTTCAGCACCTTCGGCGCCGCCGCGGCGGACATGCCGGCAGCGGCCGCGCTGCCCAGTAACGTTCTACGGGTCATCCTCGATCTCCAGTGAAAAGCTACACTATCATGTTCCCGGCGGACTCCGCGAACTCTGATACCCTCGGCCATAGCCATGATTTCGCGCCGCTCGCTGCTCCTTTCGCTCGCCGCCAGGCCGCCCATCGGCATCGCCTTCCTCGGCGCCTCCCATTCGCACGGTCCAGCCAAGGTGGACACCGTTCTCGCTAACCCTTCCTTTCGCTTGATCGGCGTCAGCGAGGCCGTCCCCAACCGGCCGAACGTCCCGGTGCTCTCCCGCCAGGCCATCCTCACTGATCCCGCCGTGCAGGTGATCGCCGTCGAGTCCCAGGTGCGGGACCACGCCCGCGACGGACTCGCCGCGATGGAGGCCGGCAAACACCTGCACCTGGAAAAGGCGCCCGCCGACAATATGGCCGACTTCCGCCGGATCGTGGAACTGGCGCGCCGCAAGAGTCTATTGCTGCAGATCGGCTACATGTGGCGCTACCACCCCGGGCTGAACCTGGCGCTGGAGGCCGCCCGAAAGGGATGGCTCGGACAGGTCTATCTGATTCGCGGCGCCATCGGCAACCAGCTCGATGCCGCCCGCCGCCCCGAGTGGGCCGAATTCAAAGGCGGCAATATGTTCGAACTCGGCGGGCACGTGCTGGACCCCGTGGTCCGCCTGCTCGGACGGCCGCGTCGCGTCACGCCGTTCCTCAATAAACACGGGCAGTTCAACGATACCCTGGCCGACAACACCGCCGCCGTGCTGGAGTTCGACAACGCCATGGCAATCCTGCACGGCTCCAATCTGCAGCCCAATTCCGGCCGCTACCGAGCCTTTGAGATTCACGGCACCAACGGCGCCATTGTGATCAACCCGATTGAGCCGCCCGCCGTGACGATCGAACTTGCCAAGGCCGCCGGACCCTATCCCGCCGGACGCCAGCAGATCCCCATGCCGCCGTACAAACGGTACATCGATGACTTCATCGAACTGGCCGCCGCCGTCCGCGGCGAGAAGCGGCTTTCGGTGAGCTACGACGAGGACCTACTCGTCCACGAGATCCTGCTCCGCGCCTCCGGCATGTAAGCGGTAGAAGCTCAACGTGTTGTCCCCCTGCTTCACGGTGCGGTAGCGGACCAGGTCCCCATAACGGTCTTCCAACTTCTGTTTGCTCGCGTGCTGGGCAATCACCATGGGGGCGCGGACGGCCGCCATCGCCAGAGCGTATTCCTCCGGTTCCGGGTACGGCGGATCGAGAAAGACAATGTCGGCCGCGTAGGCGCCCAGTGACTGCGCCGCGCGGCCTCGTACCACGTTCACTCGCCCCTGAATGCCGAGGCTGGCCAGATTGCCGCGCAGCACCTCCAAGGCGGCCGGCGACTTCTCAATAAAAATGCAGCGCGCCGCGCCGCGGCTCACCGCTTCAATCCCCACCGATCCGCTGCCCGCGTAGGCGTCGATAAACGTCGCCCCCTCGATCACCGGCGTCAGGATGCTGAACAACGTCTCCCGCAGGCGGTCTGGCGTCGGGCGCACGGCCATGCCTGGCACGCTGGCCAGTTTGCGGCTGCGAAACTCTCCTGCAATCACTCGCATCAGCCCACCTGCACCAGGCCGTAGCGGCGCTGCCAGTTCTCGCGGATGAAGTGAATGGCGCGCCGCAGTGCCTCCTCGCTCGGGGGGTGGTGAATGAAGCTCTGCGCCTCTCCCCGCGCCGTCTCCAGCAGGTCTCCGTCGCGGATGATATTGGCGAAGCGGAGCGTCGGCATTCCGCTCTGTTTGGTGCCGAAGAACTCGCCCGGCCCTCGCAGGCGCAGGTCCATTTCGGCGATGTGGAATCCGTCGTTCGATTCGGTCATGGTCCGCACGCGCTCCCTTCCCGTCTCGGTCAGTTTCTCGGTCACCAGGATGCAGTAGCTCTGGTTGCCGCCGCGGCCGACCCGCCCGCGCAGCTGATGCAGTTGCGCCAGGCCGAAGCGCTCGGCCTGCTCAATCACCATCACGGTGGCATTCGGCACGTCCACGCCGACCTCGATCACGGTCGTGGACACCAGAATCCGCACCCGTCCGGCCTTGAACTCGGCCATCACCGCTTCCTTGTCCGCCTGGTTCATCCGGCCATGCAACAACCCGACCGGGTACTGCGGGAACACCGTGTCCCGCAGGTGCAGATACATCTTCTCGGCCGCCTTCAGCGCCGTGGTTTCGGACTCTTCGATCACCGGGTAAACCACATAGGCCTGCCGGCCCGTCTCCACCTCGTGCCCCACAAAGCTCCAGACCTCTTCGATCCGTGATGACGGAATATGCTGCGTATGCACAGGCTTGCGGCCCGGCGGCAGTTCGTCGATCACCGACGTGTCCAGATCCCCGTACATGGTCAGCGCCAGCGTGCGCGGAATCGGCGTGGCCGTCATCACCAACACATCCGGCTTCACCGCTCCTTTTTCCATCAGCTTCAACCGCTGCATCACGCCGAACCGGTGCTGCTCATCGACAATCGCCAGCCCCAGCTTCCGGAACTTCACACCCTCTTCGAGAATCGCGTGCGTGCCGACGACGACATGCGCCAATCCCTCCTCCACGACGCGCCGGATCTTTTCCTTCTCCTTCGGCTTGAAGGACCCGGCCAGCGGCGCCACTACGTACCCCAGCTTCGTGAACAGATTCTTGAAGTAGGCGAAGTGCTGCATCGCCAGGATCTCGGTGGGCGCCAGCACGGCTACCTGGTAGCCGTTTTCGATGGCGATGATTGCCGCCTCCGCCGCCACCAGCGTCTTGCCGCTGCCCACATCGCCCTGCACCAGCCGGTTCATCGGATGCGGTTCGGCCATGTCCTTGGCGATCTCTCCCAGAACGCGCTTCTGCGCGCCGGTCGGCTTGAACGGCAGCATGGCCTTGATCTGCTCGCGGACGCGGTCGTTCAACTCGAAGCGCACTCCCTCTACCGTCTTCGCCTTGCTGCGTTTCAACTCCAGCCCGCACTCCAGCCAGAAGAACTCCTCGAAGATCATGCGGATGTGCGCCGGGGAGCGGTAGGCGTTCAGCAGCCGCAGATCCGCGTCCTCCGGCGGAAAGTGAATGGCCCGCACGGCGGCCCACCGGTCCATCAATTTCAGGCGATCCCGCACGGGCAGCGGAAGGTAGTCTTCCAGCGGCGGAACCGTATCGAGCACCCGCCTCGCCAGCACGCGCATCATCTTCGGGCTCACCTTCCCGGCTGCCTCGTAGATGGGCACCACGCGCCCCGTATGCAACGCGGCGTCGCCGTCCTCGTCGTCGGCCGAGAGCAGTTCGAACTCCGGGTGCATCATGTAGAGGTCGCCTTTGTAGGCGTCGAACTCCACCTTGCCGTAGATCGAGACGCGCGCTCCCTCGACCAGCACATTGGCCAGATAAGCGCCGTGGAACCACTTGCCCAACAGCGTGCCGCGCCCGGTGTCGCCGAAGGTGGCCTCGAACAGGCCGACGTTCTTCCGGCCCAACTTCGGCATCCGCGTCTCCCGCACCTCCACAATCACCGTCGCCATCTCGCCCGGCGCCAGTTCGCTGATGGACTTCAGGTTGCTGCGGTCCTCGTAGCGGAACGGAGGGTAGTGCAGCAGGTCATTGACCGTGACGAGGCCCTTCGCCTCCAGCATCTCGCCGCGGAACGGTCCGACCCCTTTTACATAAACCAGCGGTGTGTCCAGTTGCACGCGCGATACAATTCCCGTAATGAAGACAGCCAGCCTCCTTCTATTGTGTGCCATCGCCGCATCCGCCGCCGACCTCCGTCTGGGAATCATCGGTACCGACACCTCGCACGTCATCGCCTTCTCCAAGGTGTTGAACGACCCCACCAACCCTGAACACATACCCGGCGCGAAAATCGTCGCCGCGTATAAAGGCGGAAGCCCCGATATTGAGTCGAGCGCCAACCGCGTGGAAGGCTACGCCAAGGAACTGGCCGAGAAGTTCCATGTCGAAATTGTTCCCGCCATCAGCGACCTCTGCGGCAAGGTGGATGCCATCCTGCTGGAGTCCGTCGACGGCCGCAAGCATCTGGAGCAGGCCAAGGCCGCGGTGAAGTGCGGCAAGCCGATGTTTATCGATAAGCCACTGGCAGCCACCTATGAGGACGCCGTCGCCATTGCCAAAGCGGCCAAGGCGGCCAACGTCAAGTGGTTCAGCTCCTCCAGCCTCCGCTGGGCCGACCAGATGACCACCATGAAGAGCCCCGCCAACAAGAGCGTCAACGTTTGGGGGCCCGGGCCGATCGATAAGTCGCACTACCTTGACCTCTCCTGGTACGCCATCCACCCCGTTGAAATGCTGTTCGCGCTAATGGGCACGGGCGTTGAGGAGGTGACGCGCATCTCTTCCCACAACGATGTCGTCGTGGGCAAATGGAAGGATGGCCGCATCGGCACGGTGCAGGTCCTGCGCCCATACGGCGACTTCGGCGCTACCGCGTACGCCGAGAAGAAGGTCACCGAAAGCGGCAAGATCAAAGTCAGCTACGTACCCATGCTGAAGGAGATCGTCAAGTTCTTCCAGACCGGCGTCTCCCCCGTCGATGAAAACGAGACGATGGAAATCTTCGCCTTTATGGACGCCGCGCAGAAGAGTAAGGAGCAGGGCGGCAAGCCGGTTAAGGTAAAGCGGTAGACTGAGAAGTTTATGTCTTCTCTGTTGCAAGGTAAGACGGCGCTCATTCTCGGAGTCGCCAACAAGTGGAGTATTGCCTACGCCATCGCGCAGGCCTTCCGGCGGGAGGGCGCCGATATCCTGTTGACCTATCAGGGGGAGCGCCTCCAGAAGTCACTCGAGGAACTCGGCGAAGGGCTGGGCGCGAAGAAGGTCTTCCAGTGCGACGTTTCCAAGGATGAGGATCTGGCCCGGTTGGTGGAAACCATCGGGCCGGACGTTCCGAAGATCGATATCGTGGTCCACTCCATCGCCTTCGCCAACAGCGAGGACTTGAGCCGCCCGTTTGTCGAGACCTCGCGCGATGGCTTCAAACTGGCGCAGGAGGTGAGCGCGTGGTCACTGGTTGGCGTCGCCAACGCGGTCCGGCCGCTGATGACCGAGGGCGGCTCCATCCTCACGCTCAGCTACCTGGGCGCGCAGCGCGTCATTGAAAACTACAATGTCATGGGCGTCGCCAAGGCGTCGCTTGAGGCCTCCGTCCGCTACCTGGCGGGCGACCTTGGCCCGGCCAATATCCGGGTTAACGCCATCAGTGCGGGCCCTATCAAAACGGCCGCCGCTCGTGGTATTAAAGACTTTAGCAAGATACTCGATGCCATCGCCCAGAAGGCCCCGCTGCGCCGGAACTGCACCCCGGCGGAGGTGGCCGATACGGCCGTCTTCCTTGCCAGCGACCTGGGCCGCGGCGTGACCGGCAACACGATCTTCGTGGATTCCGGGTATCAGATTATGGGTTTGTGAACTGAGGTTGCACAGTGATCAAAGTCGAAGGTGTCTCCAAGCGATACGCCCGCTTCACGGCGGTCGATAATGTCTCCTTCGAGGTGGAAAAGGGTCAGATCGTCGGTTTTCTGGGCCCCAACGGCGCCGGCAAAACGACGACCATGCGGATCTTGACCTGCTTCCAGCCTCCTTCGGAAGGCAGGGCCAGCGTGGCCGGTTTTGATGTGGTGGAACAACCGATGGAAGTCAAAAGGCGCATCGGTTACCTGCCCGAAACCCCGCCGCTCTATCCGGACATGGAGGTCGGCGAGTATCTCGACTTCGCCGGCAAGTTGAAGGGTCTGCGCGGGAATGAACTGGCGAAACGCATCGCCGAAATTTCAGAGAAGACCAACGTTGCGGATGTCCGCAACAAGCTGATCGCCAAGCTGTCGAAGGGCTATAAACAGCGCGTCGGTCTGGCCCAGGCGCTGCTGCATAATCCCGACGTCCTGATTCTCGATGAGCCGACCTCCGGGCTCGATCCCAAACAGATTCTGGAAACCCGGCAGTTGATCAAGGGCCTGGCCGGGGATCACACCATCATTCTTTCGACGCACATTCTGCCGGAGGTCGAACAGACCTGCGAACGCGTCGTCATCATTTCCAAGGGCAAACTGGTTGCTACCGACACGGTCGAGAACCTGACCAACCGCATGCGCGGCTCGGAAAATGTCGGCGTGGAAGTGGAGGCCCGTGAGGGCGAACTCGATGCCCGCGCCGTGCAGCAGCGGCTGGAGCAGGTGGCCGGCGTCAGCAAGGTGATCCTGCGCGACGAAAAGCCCACCCGCGCCAACTTCGAGGTGGAGAGCCTGCAGGGCCGAAGCATTCGCGCCGAGCTGGCTCGCGCCGTTGTTGAGGGCGGCTTTGCGCTGACGGAGTTGAAGTCCGTCGGCATGTCGCTTGAGGACGTCTTCCTGCAGTTGACCGCATCAGAGACCCCCGCCGCGCCGGGAACCGAGAAAGGAGAAGCCGCATGAGCAACATTCTCGCCATCGCCCAGAAGGAACTGAAAAGCTACTTCGTCTCTCCCATCGCCTACGCGCTGCTGGCGATCTACGCGCTGATTTCCGGCTGGTTCTCGCTCATCGCCATCGCCAACTTCATCGAGTTTTCCATGCAGGCCGGTGGCCCGTCGGATCTGAACGGCTACGTCATCGCGCCGGTCGTCTCCAACGCCGGCGTCCTCTCACTGTTCCTCATTCCGATGATCACCATGCGCCTCTTCGCCGAGGAGAAGCGTTCGGGGACGATCGAACTGCTGGTCACCTCGCCCATCACCGATCTGGAAATCATCCTCGGCAAATGGCTCGGCGCCATGGGCATGTACGCCTGCATCCTCTGCGTCAAGCTCTTCTGCCTCAGCTTCGTCTTCATGTTCGGCAACCCCGACTGGCGCCCGCTGGCTACCGCCTACCTCGGTATGTTCTTGCAGGGCGGCGCGCTGCTCGCTATCGGCATGTTCATCTCCAACACGACGAAGAACCAGATCGTCGCCGGGGCCACCACCTTCGGCCTGGCGCTCATGTTCTGGACGTTTGACTGGGCGACGACCTTCAAGAGCGATGGCTGGGCGAAGGTGCTGGCCTATCTCTCGTTGACCGCTCACTTCGGCGCCTTCGCGCGCGGTGTCATCGATACCAAGGACGCCATCTTTTTCGTCTCCGTGATCGTGCTCGGCATCTTCCTGACGGCGCGCTCGCTGGAATCTCTGCGGTGGAGGGCATAACCATGGCAGCTTCCCGGCAGACCAGAGTTACGGCCTATACCGGCCTCTACTTGGCCATCGTCATCGCGGTGCTTGTTGTCGTGAACGTCCTGGGCGACCGCCACAATAAGTCGTTCGATACCACGGCAAACAAGAAATACTCCCTCTCCGACCAGACGGAAAAGGTCGTCAAGGGCCTGCAGTCAGAACTCCGCGCGTTCTACTTTGACCGTACCAGCCGCTTTGAATCCGCCCGCGGACTCCTGGATCGCTACGCCAATCTCTCCACCAATTTCAAGGTGGAGTACATCGACCCGGATAAAGACCCGGCCAAAGCGAAGGCACTCGGCGCCCGCAGCTACGGCACTCTGATTCTCGACAACGGCACCCGCCGCGAGGAGGCCAAGGCCGTCACCGAGCAGGAGTTGACCGGTGCGCTCGTCCGCTTGAAGCAGACCGGCGAGCAGACGGTCTGCGGTCTCGATGGCCACGGCGAACGCTCGCTCGACGGCGCCGAACCAGGCGGCTTCAGCGCCGCCAAGGCTGCGCTCGAGCGCAACAACTACAAAACCCAGACCGTCCGGATGCTCGAGAAGCCGGAGATCCCGGCCGCCTGCACCATCCTGCTTTCCGCCGGCCCGCGCCGCGACTACAACGACGATGCCGTCAAGGCCATCAAGGAGTTCGTGGAAAAGGGCGGCGACGCGCTGTTCCTTCTTTCTCCCGCGCTGAAGGGCGCGCGTGAGGACACCGACGAGAACGCAAAGCTCATCGAACTGCTCGCCTCCTGGAACGTGCAGGTGAATGGCAATCTGCTGCTCGATCCCTCCGGCCAGGGCGTCCTCGCCGTGGAGGACTTCTCGCAACATCCCATCGTTCGCGATATGCGCGGACTGCCGGCGTTGATCCCGCTCGCCCGCAGCCTGGAAGTGAAGAACGGCGCCGAGCAACTCTTCTCATCTTCCGCGGATGTCTACGCCACCAAAATGCTTGACTTGGCCAAAATGCAGGCCTCCGGCGCACCTCCGAAGGATGCCACCGGCCCCTTTGTTCTCGCCGCCGCGGCCACTGTTGGCGGCAGCACGGAGGGGGACATCAAAAAGCAGGGCCGTGTCGTAGTGGTAGGTTCCGCCGATTGGGCCACCACTGCCATGCTCAACCGCTTTGGCAACCGCGATCTCTTCCTCAACATGGTCAACTGGCTCTCGGCCGACGAGGACCTCATCTCCATCCGTCCGAAAGAGCCGGAAGACCGCCGGCTCATCGTGCGTCCCGCGCAGTACTGGATACTCTACACCACCAGCTTCCTGCCCGCTCTCGGCGTGCTGGCGGCTGGGATCATGGTCTGGTTGAAGCGGAGGTAGCCCAATGGAGCCGAAACGTCTGATTGTCGCCGCGGCCCTGCTGGCGGTGCTGGCCGGCGCGTTGTGGTGGTCCAACAACGAACAGGGGAAGCCGCAGTCCTCGCCCGACGATCCGCCCAAAATCCTGGAGATCCCCCAGGATCAGATCACAAAGATCGAGATCCGCCGTATGGGCGCTGAACCGGTCCTGCTCGAAAAGGCCGCCGCCTGGTCCATCAAGTCGCCCCAGATGCTGCCCGCCGACGCGGACGCCATGCGCGCCATGGAGTCCACGCTCGCCGTCGTCACCTCGGAACGGCTTGTCGATGAGAAGATGGGCGACCGGACCCCGTATGGGCTGCAGTCGCCTCTGCTCTCGATCGTCGTTGGCCGCAAGGATGGCAAGTCGCATACCCTGCACCTCGGCGATGATACGCCCAGCGGCTCGGGTACCTATGCCTACGTCGATGGCGAAGAAAAGCTGTAT
>CAZWDD010000110.1:0-16021 GCA_964632345.1 uncultured Solibacteraceae bacterium
TTTGCGCAGCATGATTTTCTATCCGCGCCGGTGGAAGACGCGGCGGGAGACCGGGCACGGCCGAACCTGAAGATACAGGACGGGTGCAACAACCGGTGTTCGTTCTGCGTGATTCCGTACGTGCGCGGGCGCAGCCGTTCGATGCCGGCCGAGCAGGTGCTGGAACAGGTACGGGGCTTGGCGCGGAACTACCGGGAGGTGGTACTGAGCGGGGTGAACCTGGGGCGATGGGGCCGGGAGCCGGGGTCGGCGATGCGGTTGGTCGGGTTGGTGCGGCGGATACTGGCGGAGACGCCGGTGGAGCGGCTGCGGTTATCGTCAGTGGAACCGATGGACTTCAGCGATGAGTTGCTGGGACTGATGGCCGAATCGGACCGGATCGCCAAGCATGTGCACGCGCCGCTACAATCGGGGTCTGACACGGTGCTGCGGCGGATGCACCGCAAGTACCGGCCGCGGCACTACGCGGACCGGGTGACCAAGGCGCGCGCGTGGATGCCGGACGCGGCGAGCGGGGCGGACGTGATGACCGGGTTCCCCGGCGAGACGGAGGCGGAGTTCGAGGAGACGTTTCAATTTATCGCTTCCCTGCCCTTCACCTATCTGCACGTCTTCACGTATTCGGCACGGCCGGGCACGCCGGCGGCGGCAGCGCCCGGGCAGGTTCCGATGCCGGTGCGCAAGGAACGGAACCGGCGGCTGCGCGAGCTGGCCGACCGGAAGAATGCGGCGTTCCGCGCGGGATTCGTGGGGCAAGACCTGTCGGTGGTGACGCTGGGCGAGGGACGGATGGCGCTGAGCAGCAATTACCTGAAGGTAGAGTTGCTGCGCGAGAGCAAGGCGAACACGTTGCGGAGTGTCAGGATCGGCAGCGTGACGGAGAACGGCCTGCGCGAGTTCGACCCGCTGCGGATTCTGTAGCGGTTACAGTTCGCGGCGGTTCTCGAGCGATTTGCTCATGGAGACTTCGTCGGCATATTCGAGGTCGCTGCCGACGGGAATGCCCATGGCGATGCGCGTGACGCGGACGCCGAGGGGTTTCAGGAGCCGGGAGAGGTAGGCGGCGGTGGCTTCGCCCTCGACGGTGGGGTTGGTGGCGAGGATGATCTCCTGCGTCTCGCCGCTCTGCAGCCGTTCGAGGAGGCCCTTGATCTTCAACTGTTCCGGGCCGACGCCGCGGAGGGGGCTGATAGAGCCATGGAGAACGTGGTAGAGCCCGTCGAAGGTACGGGTGGTTTCAATGGGGAGAATGTTAGGCGGTTCCTCGACGACACAGATGACCGAGCGGTCGCGGCCGGGATTGGAGCAGTAGGGGCAGAGTTCGCCGTCGCTGACGTTGTTGCAGACGGAGCAGAGGCCGAGTTTCTCCTTGACGTCGACGACGGCGCGGGCCAGGCGGAAGGCGTCCTCCTTGGTGGCCCGGAGGATATGGAAGGCGATGCGCTGCGCCGACTTCTGCCCGATGCCGGGCAGGCGCCGGAACTCTTCCACGAGGCGGGATAACGGTTCGGCAAAGTCAGGCATGGCGAGGCCGGGTTAGAACATTCCCGGAGGAAGGCCGAGGCCGCCGAGCATACCGCTCATCTTGGCCTGGGACTGCTCTTCCACCTTCTTGTAGGCCTCATTGAGAGCGGCCATGATCATGTCCTGAATCATCTCGGCGTCGCCGGCTGCTTCCGGATCGATCTTCACGCCGATGCACTTCTTCATGCCGTCCATCTTGACGGTGACCATGCCGCCCCCTGCGGTGGCCTCGACGCGGATGGCGGCGATATCCTCTTGAAGGCGCTGCTGCATCTTCTGCGCCTGCTGCATCATGGCTTGCATGTTTCCGGGCAGTTTCATAGGTTCCTCCGGTTATCCCAAATCCTTCAGATCGCGCACCTGGCGGATCTGACTGTCCTTGAAAGTCTCTTGAAAGCGCTGGACCATGGGGTGGGCGAGGGCGCGGCCCATCAACTCCTGGTCCTGGGCGTCCGGCGCGGCGGCGCGCGGGGCGGGGGCGGCGACGGGCGTATCGGCAAAGCGCAGCCGGATGCGCTTGGTGACGCCGATGCGGGCGAGGAACTGCTGGAGTTCCTTCTCGTTGAGGGAGAGTTGGAGCTCCTCAGGGGCAACGATCTCCACCTCAGTGGCGAGTTCGTTGACGGTGGACAGCTCAATGGCGTCGGCGGTGAACTTCAGACCGGCTTCGAGGAGAGCGGCGTGGAGGCGGTCACGAAGGGAGCCGGCAGCAGCGGGAGCGGGGACTGGGGCTGCTTTGGGAGGAGGAGCGGCCGGGGGCGTTGGGCGTCGCGTGGGTTCGGTTTTCGAGGGCCAGGGCGGCGCGTCGTCGAACGATACCGGAGCGGGCGGCGCGGCTGGGGCCATGGAAGCGGGCCGGGGAGCCACCGGTGGGGCTTTGGGCGCGACAGGAGCAACACCGGCGCCGCCCATTCCGGCAAGCACCTCTTCGATGCTGGTCAGCCGGCCGGCGTGCACCAGTTTGAGCAGGCCCAGTTCCAGATGGAGGCGAGGCTGGAGGGAGTATTGCAAGTCGCGGAAGACGTCGAGGACGATTTGGAGATATCGGGTGAGATCCTCTTCGCTGAAGCGCGCGGCGACGCCGGCCATGCGGGTCTGCTCGGCGGCGGAGGCGGAGATGAGCCGGGTGCCGGCGCCGGTGATGCGAGCAACCAGGAGATTGCGGATATGGCGGGCGAGTTCGCGGCAGAAGTGTTGGAGGTTGGCGCCGCTGCGTTCGAGTTCGGCGACGATTTCGATGACACGGGCCGAGTCACCGCGTTCGACGGCTTCGATCACCTGATCAAGCCCATCGAGGGCGAAGAGCCCGAGAAGGGCGCGCACCTCATCAGCCTTCAAGTTCGTTCCGCAGCAGGCGATGGCCTGATCGAGCGCGGAGAGAGAATCCCGCACGCTGCCTTCGCCGACCTGGGCGAGGACAGCCAGAGCGTCGGGTTCGGCGGTGATGCCTTCCTGCTGGCAGATCCATTCCATGCGGGCCATCAACTCGCCGAAGTCGACACTGCGAAAGGTGAACTGCTGGCAGCGGGAGGCGATAGTGGTGGGGATCTTGTGCGACTCGGTGGTGCAGAGGATGAAGACGACCCACTCGGGCGGCTCTTCAAGGGTCTTCAGCAGGGCGTTGAAGGCCTCATTGGTGATCTGGTGGGCTTCGTCAACGATGAAGACCTTGTAGCGGTCGCGCGCGGGACGGAAGCGGACGCTTTCGCGCAGTTCGCGCATTTCATTGATGCCGCGGTTGGAGGCAGCGTCAATTTCGATAACATCAACGGCGGCGCCGGCGGTGATTTCGCTGCAACTGGAACAGACGCCGCAGGGATTGGCGGTGGGACCATTCACACAATTGAGGAAGCGCGCCATCAGGCGGGCGACGGTGGTCTTTCCCGTTCCGCGCTGGCCGCTGAAGATGTAGCCATGAGCGATGCGGTGCTGCGTGATGGCGTTCTCAAGAGTGGTCTTAACGTGGGCCTGGCTGACCAGTTCGGAGAACGACTGGGGTCTGTATTTCCTCGCAATGACCTGATACATAGAGGGGGGCGGCGCCAGGGTTATTGGAACAAAAAATGCCGGGCCTCGGGTGATTCGCGGCACACAGGCTAAACCACTACCGTTGCTTCCTTCCGGACCTGGCGGGGTTTGCAGCCGCCCGTTGCACGAAGCCCGAGACCCAGCAACCCATGAGTTTACCATGCCGCCTGAAATTACCCTATTCCAAGGGTGGGGAAATCAGGTCAGCGGGATGATGAAGCCGAAGGTAAGGTAGCTGCGAAGCTTGTCGGATAGACTTTCGCCTTCCTGGAGTTTGGCCCAGCGGATGGAGGACTTATCCCCCCGTTCCGAGAAGAAGCCGACGCCACCGGTACGGAAGCGGGCGTCACGCCACTGGTCGATGACGCGACCGCCAACGATGGTGAGAATGCGGTCTTCGACGGCCCGGATCTCGTACTCGTAGAAGCTGCCTTTGCTGATCTGCAGTGGGAGCGGGAGGTGCTGGCGGCGCGACTCCTGGCCCTGAATCACCGAGAAGCGAACGATCTCCGGGCGCACCACTCCGCCGCGTTCCGGCAGGGCCAGTTTGGCAGCGTAGTAGTTGTTGTGATTCGGTGCCCGAACGACCCAGCCGAGCGAATTGCTTTCGATGCGCCCCTCGAACTGGAAAGTGTAATCGGCGAGATTCCGCGACTCATCCCAGATCCGTAGGCCACCGGGCTTCACCAGCCCATTTTCAAGGCGCCATCCGGCCAACCCCTGACCGGGAGCGGGAAGCCAGTTGCGCATGCCGCGTTGAAAGCTATCCTCGATCTTGAGGCCGGAACCGGTCTTGGGCATCCGGTCCACAACCATGGAAATCAACCGGCTGGTGGTGGAAACCTGCTTGTCGCGCGAGGCGCGCGGCGCGGCGGATGCGCCGATGCCAGCCTTTTCCATAACGACGAGACCGGCCACGGCCAGAGCGGCCAACCCTAGGACGGTTGCCGTGGAACGAACGCCACCCTGCGAACGGCGGGCCGGCACAGCGAACTCATCGGTATCCCGCAGAACATCGGCCGCCGAGTACGTAAACTCCCCCAATTCACGCAATGCACGGGCCGACTTGGAGGAAAACGCCACGCGGTGCTGCTTGGAGCAGAACTCGTTGTCCACCAACCGGCGGGTGATGGATATCGTTCGATGGCAATACCGGCAAACCATAACTGGTGTCCTGGATACATTCTCATGCAGTTTTTGGAATTTGTAGCCCTCCTAGGTCACAAAAGGCCATACTCTCAGTCATAACCCTTACCCGACGGCAAATCGTTGATAGAATGGTAGAAAAGCGGCTTCCGGGCTGTCGATTCCAGTACTGATGATCAAAACTCTGTATTCCCGTTGGATTAACAACTGGGAAAACCACTTGTGCTTTCGCTCGACCGATCGTGTGGTCCGGCCTTTTGAATGGGGAATGGAGTGGGCCGAACGATGGCCCGTTGCCGAACGCCTGCCGTATGGGGGGGAGACGCCGGAACGATGGCTGAAGGAGCTGAACCGGCTGGCGATCGAGAACAGCGACGAGTTCTATGGGTACGAAACGCCGAGCTCGTTCCGGCTGGAGGGTGGGTTTGTCCGATTCCAGTCTCCGGTGCCGAGTCCGTTCCCGGCGAACAACGTTGTCCACGGGCAGTGGTTCCCGGCGGAGAAGCCAAACGGGAAGGCCGTGATCGTGCTGCCGCACTGGAACGCGAGCCAGAACCAGCATGGCGGGCTGTGCCAGGGGCTGGCGAAGTTCGGGCTATCGGCGGTGCGGCTGAGTCTGCCGTACCACGACTTCCGGATGCCGGCCGAGTTGCGGCGGGCCGACTTTGCGATGTCGTCGAATGTCGCGCGGACGATCGACGCGACGCGGCAGGCGGTGACGGACATCCGGGCGATGATCGACTGGCTGCGGCAGATGGGGTATGAGCGGGTTGGCATTTGCGGGACGTCGATCGGGTCCTGCTACGCGTGCCTGGCCTCGGCGCATGATCCGCGGATCGACGTCAACGTCTTCAACCACTGCTCGACGTATGTTGCGGACGTGGTATGGACGGGCTTGTCGACGATTCACGTGAAGAAGGGCCTGGAAGAGCACCTGGATCTGGAACGGCTGCGAGAGTTGTGGAACGCGATCAGCCCGGTGAACTTCCTGGACAAACTGGCGGAGCACACGCACAAGAAGTCGCTGTTCATCTACACGAAGTACGACACCACCTTCATTCCGCGACTGTCGGAGGACATCATCCGGGAGGTGCAGCGGCGGGGCATTGCCAACAAGGTTGTGGCACTGCCGTGCGGACACTACACGATGGGGGAGACGCCGTTTAAGTTTATGGACGGGTACCACATCATCAACTTCCTGAAGCGGAACTTGTGATCGACGTACCGGCATTGCGATTGCTGCTCTCTGAATGGAGCGACCCGGAGGACGGGGAGGCGGAGAAGAGCCGGGAGTTGTGCCTGGGGCTGTTGCGGGAGACGCCGTTGCCGCTATCGCGAGATCAGTTCACACCGGGCCACATCACGGGCACGGCGTGCGTGCTGCATCCGGAGGGGAAGGCCGTGTTGCTGGTCCACCATCGGAAACTGGACCGGTGGTTGCTGCCCGGGGGGCATGTGGAGCCGGACTTCGACGGGACGGTGGGGGAGACGGCGCGCCGTGAGGCAGAAGAAGAGACGGGAGTACAGTTGGCGGGAACGGGGATGCCGCGGCTGGTGGGGATCGATGTACATGGAATTCCCGGAAGGAAGAAAGATCCGTTCCACCTGCATCATGATCTGATCTTCCGGTTTCAGGCGGCCTCGGAGCGGTTCACCGGTTCGGACGAAGTACGGGGGCTGGCGTGGTGCCCGTTGGACCGCTTCGATGTCTACCACCTGCCATGGCCGATTCGGCGGGCAGTGCGGCGGGCGGTGATTCTGTAGCAATTTCCGGGAACTTTCTTGCGGCGACGGGAATATGTAGAGGACACCCGATGTGGACGCCGCGGCCCAACCCGGAGAACGAACAAGAGCGAAGCGACGAAGAGTTGCTGCCTGCGCTGACGCGTGGGGACGAGGCAGCCTTCCTGGCGATTTACCGGCGGCGGCAGAGCGCGCTGTTCCGCTATGCGCTGCATTTGTGCGGTGATGGGGAAGTGGCGGCCGAGGCGGTGCAGGAGACGTTTCTCGCGCTGCTGCGCGCGGCCGGTAAGCTGAACGGAACGCAGGGGACCGTGGTGGCCTGGCTGTTCGCGGTGGCGCGCAATCAGGTGATGAAGCAGTTGCAGACCCGCTACCGGCATGAGCCGCTGGAGGAAGATGAAGCCGGAGTGCTGGCAGCGGCCGGATGCGTGGCGGCGGAGTTCGAACAGATGGAACGGAACGGGAGGGTGCGGGAGGCGCTGGCGACGCTGCCGGCGGCATACCGGGAGGTGTTGGTGCTGTGCGATATGGAGGAGTTGCCTTACGAGACGGTGGCGTCTATCGCCGGTTGTCCGGTGGGGACGGTGCGTTCCCGCCTGCATCGGGGGCGGGCGCTGCTGGCGGCAAAGCTGAAACTGGTAGTGGGATACACGTTATGACCGAAGACCCGATTCTGTCGCGCGAAGAAGAGGCGACGATTCGCCGCATGCTGCAGGAAGCGGCGCGGACAGCGGCGGACGGAGCGCCGGACCATATCGAAAAGAGGCTGCTGGGCGCACTGCGGAGGCGGCGGATGATGCGTATCGCACGGCTCACGCTGACAGGGGCAGTGGCGGCGGCGGTGATGGCGGGCCTGTGGTTGCGGACGCCGCCCGAGGAGGCGCCGGCGCCCGTGGCCGCCGAGAGGGTAGAGCCGCGGCCGGCAGCGGAACAGGTTGAGACAGCGAGTGCCAACCCTCCTTCGCCCGTCGAGCGGAAACGGACACGGCGGCCAGCGCGGGCGAAGACGGTGGCGCCGCCGGCTGCGTTCATTCCGGTGGGCGCGTGGCAGGCGATGGAACCGATGGAAAGGGGCAGTATTGTCCGGGTGCGGTTGCCACTCTCGGCGATGCAAGGACTGGGAATCCCGGTCAGCGGGGAGCGCTGGAGCGAATCGGTACCAGCAGAGGTTGTATTGGGGGAGGACGGCACGATGCGCGCCGTCCGGATCATGAACACGAGACAATGAGGAGCGAAATGACGATGAAACTGGCAAGTGCTTTCCTGACGGGCGCGACACTGATGGCCCAACTGCCGGTGGCGACACCGGTGCCGGTGGGTCCCGGCGCCGCCTGGGTGACGGCGGAGATGAGCTTTGAGACAACGCTGGTGAAGGGCGTACCGTTCAGCGGCGAGTTCGTGACGGAGAGCGAACAGACGCTGGCCGACGGCAACCGGATCCGCAACACCAACCGGGAACTCTACGCGCGGGACAGCGAGGGACGGACCAGGCGGGAGGTCTCGATTGCGTCCATTGGACCCTTTCAAGGCGGCGCGCCACGGAAGACCGTCTTCATTCACGACCCGGTGGCGAAGGTGGACTACATTCTCGATCCGCAGGATAAGACGGCGCGGAAGATCAGCACGGCCGGCGTGGCCGCTCCGCTACTGGGGGAGACGAAGCCAGTGCAGGAGATCGTGTTGCATCGCCGGATCGAAGAGCGGAAGACGGACGGGCCGAAGGATGTGTTGATCGTGCAGGGCGGACCGGGCCCGGCGCAAATGACGCGGCGGCCGCTGCCGGAGGGAATCGTGTTGCGGCATGAAGGCGGCGCGGTGGTGCGGCGAATGGGTGTGAGCGGCGGGATGGCGCTGCCGGCGGGAGACGTTCGTTTCCAGAACGAACCGCTGGGAAAGCGGATGATCGACGGCGTGGAGGCGGAGGGAACGCGGTCGGTGACCACGATTCCCGCCGGACAGATCGGGAATGAACGGCCACTGGAGACCGTGACCGAGCGCTGGTACTCCGACGAGTTAAAAACAGTGGTTCGGACTCTGCGCAAGGACCCGCGAATGGGAGAGACGGTGTACCGGCTGGAGAACCTGCAGCGAGGGGAACCGGCGCGGCATCTGTTCGAAGTTCCAACGGATTACAAGGTGATGGAAGCGGGAGGAGCGGGCATCGTGATCCGGGATTGATCCGGAACGGCTTCCCGCTACACTGAAAGGGTGGTGAACCTGCCCAATCTGCTGAACGACCCCGAGTTGTTCACACTCTCCAAGGGGCTGGCGGTACTCACCTCGATGATTACCCCGGCCCTTCTGCTTTCCGCTTCCGGCACGTTTATTCTCTCGACATCGCAGCGACTCGGCCGCTGTGTGGACCGAATCCGGCGGATCTCCGAGCAACTGGAGTATCAGATGGACCCGGCGACGCACAAGCCATTGAGTGCGGAGCGAACGCAGATGCTGCTGAAGATGCTCGACTACAGCGGAAAGCGCGCCAGAATTCTGGCACGCGTGATGATCAGTTTCTACCTGGCCGCGGGCGCGTTCGTCTGCACGAGTGTGGCGATCGGGCTGGCGTCGATCCTGATCGACCGGCTGAGCTGGCTGCCCGTCTCGCTCGGCATCAGCGGGGCGCTGTTCATGAGCTACGGCGGATTCCGGCTGATCTTCGAGGCACGGTTATCGGAAGAGAGTCTGATTGAAGAGATCGCCTTCGTCGAGAAGAGCGCGCTGCGCCACTCGCCGCCGGAGATCCGCTGATGCGGTCGCTCGAACTGGAAGACTATGCGCGGCAGTTCGAGTCCGTCAACGCCGAGGCGCGGGCGCTGGTCGCTAACCATGAGGCGGCGGAATTGACGCGGCCGCTTGGAGACGGCGGGTGGTCGGCGGCCGAGTGCCTGGAACATGTGGCCACGACGGCGGCGGCGTATCTTCCGGTGCTGCGCGTGGCGGTGGAGGCAGGGCGTCGTGAGGGCCGGCATGCCGAAGGCCCGTTTGTCTACGGCCCGATGGCGCGGCTGTTTGTGTGGGCGATTGAGCCGCCGGTGCGGATGCGGGTGCGAGCGCCGAAGCTATTTGCGCCGCGGGCACAGCCGGAGCTGGAAGCAACATTGGAGTCGTTTCTGGAGCGCCACCGGGAGACGATCGATCTGATGCAGGCGGCCGACGGACTGGACCTGCAGCGTATCCGGATTGAATCCCCGGCGAACGCGGTGATCAAGCTGCCGCTGGGGGCCGCCTTCCTGATGTTGGCGGCCCATGCACGGCGACATTTATGGCAGATCCGGCGCGGACTCAGCGCGTCCGGAACTTCGAGTTAAGCGCGGCCAGCTTATCTTGCATGCTGGGTTCGTTGCGCCGCTGCTGGGGCGGGGCGGGGCGGCCGCCGGCGGCCTTGGGCTTCTGCTCCAGCGCCTTGATGGAGAGTGCGATGCGCTTGGCCTTGAGGTCGACCGAGAGCACCTGCACCTTGACGATCTGCCCGGCCTTCAGCGCCTCGCTGGGCTCACTGATGTAGCGGTGGCTGATCTCGCTGACGTGGACCAGGCCGTCCTGATGGACGCCGATATCGACAAAGGCGCCGAACTTGGTCACGTTAGTCACTACGCCTTCGAGCGTCATCCCGGCCGAGATATCCTTCATGTCCTTGACGTCGTCACGGAACTTCGGCGCCACGAACTTGTCGCGCGGATCGCGTCCGGGCTTGCGCAGTTCCTCCTTGATGTCGCCGAGGGTGAAGACGCCGACCGTTTCCGTTTTGAAGCCGGCCAGATCGAGCTTCTCCACCGCCTCCGGCTTCCGGATCAACTCATCGATGGAGAGGCCCATGGAGGCGGCGATCTTTTCGACGACGGGGTAGGACTCCGGATGAACGGCGGTCATGTCGAGCGGGTTCTCACCGCCACGGATACGCAGGAATCCGGCCGCCTGCTCGAAAGTTTTGGGTCCGAAGCCGGGAACGGCCATCAGTTGGGAGCGGCTGCGGAAGCGCCCGTTCTCGTTGCGGAACTCGACGATCTTCTGGGCGGTCCGCTCGTTGACGCCGGCCACGTAGCGGAGCAGGGCCCAGGAGGCGGTGTTGAGATCGACGCCGACACGGTTGACGCAGCTTTCCACCGTCTGTTCCAACCCCTGCTTCAGCTTGCGCTGGTCCACGTCGTGCTGATACTGGCCGACGCCGATGGACTTCGGGTCCACCTTGACGAGTTCGGCGAGGGGGTCCTGCAGGCGGCGGGCAATGGAGATGGCGCCACGGACGGTGAGGTCCAGATCCGGGAACTCCTGCCGGGCGATCTCAGAAGCGGAATAGACGGAGGCGCCGGCCTCGCTGACGGTGACGCTGAAAACACTGGCCAGGCCAGCTTGCCGGAGGAAGTCTCCAACGAACTGGCTGACCTCGCGCGACCCGGTGCCGTTACCGATGGCGATGGCCTGCACGCCGTGCTGCTGAATGAGGGTCGACAGCGTGCGCGCCGACCCGATGACGTCGTTCTTCGGCTCCAGCGGATAGATGACAGTGTGGGAGAGGATCTTGCCGGTGTCATCGACGACAGCTACCTTGCAGCCGGTGCGGATACCGGGGTCGATGCCGATGACGCGCAACTGGCCGGCGGGGGGGGCCAGCAGTAGGTTCTCCAGGTTCTCGCGGAAGACGCGGATGGCCTCTTCGTCGGAGCGATCCTTGAGTTCCAGGCGGATTTCGGTCTGAATGGATGGGTTCAGGAGTCGGTCATAGCCGTCTTCGATGGCGTCGGCCAGGTGGCTCTCCCACTCGCCTGGCTCGCGGATGATACGGGATCGCAACCAGGCGACGGTTTCGTCGCGGTCCAACTCGATCTCGAAATGGAGAAAGCCTTCCTTGGCGCCGCGGCGGATCGCAAGCATACGGTGGGACGGGATGGTCTTGGCGAGTTCGCTGAACTCGGCGTACATCTTGTACTTGTCCTCGGGGTCCACCATGCCGGGGATGGCTTTGGAGACCACTTTCCCGCGTTCGAGCATCATCTGTCGGATGGCCTTGCGATAGTCGGCATTTTCGCTGAGCATTTCGGCGAGGATGTGGCGGGCGCCTTCGAGTGCCTCTGAAGGGGTGTTGACACCAAGTTCGCCATTCACGAAAGTTGCCGCGAAATCGGCGAGCGACATGCCGTTGGACTGCTGCTCCCAGAGATAGAGAGCCAGCGGCTCCAGCCCTTTCTCCCGCGCCACGCTGGCCTTGGTCTTGCGCTTTGGCTTATAGGGGAGGTAGAGATCTTCGAGTTCGCTCTTGTCGAGCGTTTTCTCGATGCGGGCCTGTAGTTCCGGGGTGAGTTTTCCCTGCTCCTTGATGGAATCGAGGACGGTGGACTTCCGGTCCTCGAGCTCGCGATGGTATTCGAGTTTCTCCTGAATCGCTTGAATCTTCACTTCATCCAGGTTGCCGGTAGCCTCCTTACGATAGCGGGCAATGAAGGGCACCGTGCCGCCTTCGTCAAAGAGGGCGATGGTTGCGACAAGTCCCTGCATGGGGACTTCGAGGGTCTGCGCGATATGAACAAGCGCATGAGTAGGCAATGCTTGGTAGGGCATAGAAAGAAATCAGAAAAGGGGGGGCAACGGGCGTCAGGCCTTGCGGATCTCGTAGCGGATGTCGGCGACCTGCGCGCCTGCAACCTCAATTTTGGTCAGATCCCGCGAGCCGATGCCGAGTTGTTCGGCCAGGGCGAGCGTGTTGTCGCACTTTTCAAATGGGGGCGTGCCGCGTTGGGCCATGGGATCGAACCCGAGGACGGCGGTGGCGACGGCGTCGGTGCAGACAGCGTTGGTTCCGGCGATGAGAACGCCGGGGCTGCAGCGGCGGGTGCCGCGGATCCAGGGCCCCTCGCCGCCGGCCATGGACTCGACGCCATCGATGATGGCAAGGTCAATGGGGCGGGCGGCGCAAAGGTCGGCGACGACGCGCGGAACACGGTAGCCGCCCTCACGAGGGGAATCGGGATGCAACTCCTGCGGCGCGCTGAGGGAAGGCTTGCGCGCGCCGTTGTGGATAACCGAACCGCGGCCGCCGTGCGGTGCGAGGCTGGGTTCCTGCTCACCGGCGCCATCGCCGTAGATCGTGCAGGGCGTGATGCCGAAGCAGTTCTTCATGGAAAGAGTGACGCCGGCGGTGGCGTGTTCCTTCAGTTTGGCGATGGAGACGAAGACGTCGCAATCGGCATAGCTGTGGTTGAGATCGTAGGCCGGGAACATGTGTCCCCCATTGGGGACCGTGAGGCGGGAGTACTGCTTCGCGTTGCCAAGATAGTTGGTGTTTTCAAACTCCACGCGGGCGGCGGCGGTGAGTAGCAGCGCCGGATCCCAGTTGGCTTCCATCATGTACTCTTCCAGCGGATCGGTGGTGGACCACGGGCTTTCCAGGATGCGGATGCGTCTGGCGCCGGCTTCGTTCATGAGGCGCATGGTCATGCCGATGACGCTGGGGTGGGTCCAATGGGCGAGTTCCGCCGGGGCGTGGCCGAGGCGCATGGAGGGGCGGCCGGTGAGGTTGACCTTGATGGCGACGGTTTTGTTGCGAACGAGCCGGCCCAGGCCGCCGATGTTGTCGAACAGACGCCGCATGGTGGGCTCGAGACCCGCGCGGTAGGTCCGGCACCGTTGGATGGCAACAGGGGCGACAGGAGCAGCGGAGGCGCGCTGCTGCAGGATGGCGGCAGTGGCCGCTCCAGCCAGAAAACTACGTCGTGCAATCACCGCGCTACGCCTCCAGGTCGATCGCCGCATACACCCCGAGGGGAGGCAGCGACATCTCTATTCCACCATTCACGGTGCGCATCTTCAAGGGTGATTCCGCGTGGAACGCTCGAAGCACGGCGCGCGACCACGGACGGGCGAGCCAGATGGAGGCGTCGTCGCTCGACTGTGCGGAGGCGTAGTTGACCAGGTGGACAACGCCGCGTCGGCCGCCGGGCTCCTGCTGATAAAACGAGTTGAACGATCCGGCGTTCCAGAGGCGCAGCACGTCGGTACGCCGCGTGAGGGCCAGATGGATGCCCGCGACGGCGGCATAGGGGTCATCCCAACCCTCGGGCCGGCCGGTAATGCGGCCCTTGCCTTCGACACGGGACGCGGCCGCCCCCTGTACGATGAGCGTGCCGCCGGCGCGAACCCAGGGCAGATACTTCTCATAGGGAACCGGCAGCCTGGATGCCCAGGCGGCGGCGCGCACATCGCCGAGCGAAGCAACGTCACCGGGCACGGCGAGCCGGCAACCAACCTGGCGGCGGGCGAGGAGATTCAGCGCCTCCTGGCCGATCCACTCATCGTCATCGGTGAAACGGCTAACCACTGCCACGGCGGCCACGGGCGGCCAATCCCGCCACTCGGCGTGGGCGGCGAAGAAGCGCAGCGCCGCCTGCACGTGCGGCCAACTTTCGGGCGAATGGGTCACGACCCAGGCACCGCCATAGGCCATGGCGTCAGCGACGGCCAGTACATGAGACGCCGGGCGGGCGCCGGCGGGCGGTTTCGTATCGACAACGGCAGGCCTTGCCGGGTCGAGATGCCGGGCGATGCGAATCCGCCAGCCATTGGCATTGATCCAAGGCGCGCCGGTGGGACCGGCCTCGGCGGCGCCGCTTTCGTTCAGGCGGATCGACGGCCACTGGGCGCGGCGCAGGAACTGCGCGCCGGCAAGCGGCGGCATCCCCGTTCCCCCTCCGTGCAGGCAATTTAACGGCGCCAGGTCACCCGAGGGCAACGCGCCGGGCCAGCGGAGGGGGAGCGGAAATGGGGAGGGCATTACCCCTCCATTTTTAGCATCTGGATCAGAGCCTGAATGTAGCCGAAACAGAACGCAAAGGACTTGGCGCCGCGGGTGTCGCCAGTCACGCGGGGCACGTGATCCGGCATGATCATCCCGTCATAGCCCACCTCGCGGTAGGTACGGATGGCTTCGATCATGTTCACGTCGCCGTTATCGGGGAAGGTCTCGCGGAAGTCACCGATGCGCCCTTCAATGTTGCGGAAGTGCACGTTGAAGATCTTCTTGCGGGACCCGAACCAGCGGATGACGTCGTGAATCTCCTTGTCGGGATTCTCCAGGCCTTCGCAGACCGTTCCCTGACAGAAGTTCAGGCCGTGGTACGGGTTTTCCTTGATGGTGACGAAGCGCTTCAGACCCTCCACGCGCCCGAGGACGGGCACCACACCGCGCCACTTCTTGCCGTTGGGCATGCCGGGATCGTTGGGGTGGCAGGCGATCTTCACCTTGTACTCGGCGGCAACGGGGACTACGCGTTCGAGGAAGTAGGTAATGCGCTCCCAGTAGGCATCGGGGTCGACGGGGCCGGCCTCGGTGAGGGCGGGTTCCTGTTTGCCGATGGCGTACTTGAAGGTGCTGTACATGGCGCCGCCGCGGCCCTTGGTGGGTTCGGTGCGGACAACGCCGAGGATCGACATGTTGTACTTGGCGGCCGGGATGCCTGCCTTGGCGATGTTGCGGATCATCTGGCAGACGTCGTCAATGTTCTTGTCACGCTCCGGGCTTTCACCGCGCATGATGGCCGGGTATTCGGCGCGGGTGATGTAGGCGGAGCTGAGCGGAAGGGGGACCATGTCGAGCTTAATGCCGTGCTTTTCGACGCGCTCGCGGAGCTTCGTCAGGCCTTCCACGCTCCAGGCCTCGTCCAGCTTGCGGGAGGGCAGCGTGGAGCAGATATTGTTGAGGCCGAAGGCGGCGAAGGCGGTGAGGTTCTCCTCATCGTCTGCGTTCTGCGTACCCAACTTCATCAGGACCGGCTTACCGGCGCCCCGCGGCTTGGCGGGAGCGCCCTGGGCTTCTAAGGAGGCGGCTGCGGCCAGGGCCGCGGATTGGAATACATCTCTGCGTCGCATGTGGGTTCTCGTGTGGATGTTATTTCACGGTTTGAGGGGGGTCGTCAAGCAGGAGGTATCACGACGCAAAATTCGAAGAGGGGCGCAGCCGGACCGAACGGAAGCACGTAGAATGAAAGGAACCCAACAGGGAGGCTCCCCCCACTTGCTTGCGACCGAAACATTATTCACCTTTTTGGGTCGCGTGCGCCGGCGGCACATGACCACGGAACTGGTGCGGCATTCGCTGACGGCGCTGTTGTTCGGCCTTGCGGGCCTGGTGGTGCTGCTGCTGGCCGGGACACAGATCTTTGACTGGTACTGGCCGGTGCTGCTGTTCGGGGGTACGCTGGGGATCGGCGTCTGGCAGTACCGGAAGAACCGGCCGTCGCTCTACCGTCTGGCGCAGATAGTCGACCACCGGCTCGATACGCACGATGCGCTCTCGACGGCGCTGCATTTCCAGACTGGCGAGGGCACGATGGTGGAGGCGCAGCGCGCGTGGGCACAAAGGCTGGCCGATTCGTTATCTCCAGATTCCGCTGTGCCGATGGTGTGGCCGAAGACGACCTACGCCGTCGTGGCGCTGTTGTTGACGGCGTTCACGCTGATGGGCGTGCGCTACGGGATCCTGAACACGCTGGACCTTTCGGCGCCGGTTTCAGAAGCCGTGCTGGACGTGTTCCGGTTTTCGCCGCTATCGGAGAAGAAGCAACTGGCCAAGCAGAAGGCGAACCAGATG
>CAZWDD010000111.1:0-16008 GCA_964632345.1 uncultured Solibacteraceae bacterium
GGCCGGAGATGGTGAACTATCGGGTGAAGGGCGACATGTACATCGTTGATCGCCTATTCGAACGCGGCGCTTTGCTGCTTGGCGTTGGCAAGAAGGCGCAGCGGGCCGAGATCGTTCGAGGCACCTATCGGGGCAAGACGAAGTTAAAGGGTGATCCGTACGCAGCCCTTGGAGCGAAGCCGGGGGCCGGACAATGAGACCGGTTCCCGAGATCGACTCGCCGTCAGGCATCGACCTGCACCCCGAGCCGCCCTCGCCGGTCCGGCTCAGCAAACGCGCGGGCATTCTGGCGCTGGCGATCGTGTTCGTCGTGGTTGCGTTGATCGGGTACGGCATCTACACACGCGGCCAAGCGCAGTATCGAGTCGGCCTCGCGCCGGATGAATCGCGCGCGGTGACGGCCGCAACGGAGGCCGGCAAAATGGTCGCCGCACAGGTGCCGAACCGCCCGACGTTGGTTGTGGCATCGCCGGAGGAGGAGATGGTTACGCCGGCAGAGCCGGAGCTTCGAATCCCCGCGAAGCGGCAGCTCTACTACGCGCCCGCGCCGTCGCCCGTCCATGCGGCTCCGCCCAGGGAGCCGAGTCTCGCCGAACGAAGGTGGATGGCTGCGTACGAACGGGAATTGGAAGCGCGAAACGCCGCGACAACGCCTCGCGATGGATTCAGCGCCGCCAAGTCGCACTCTGCGACGCCCACCGGCGCAGCCGACGTGGAACAGATGACGACCTTGCTCCGGGCCATGCAGGGGCCGCAGAGTCAGGTGCGGGCAGCGGCGTCCCTGCCCGGCGTGTCGATCGGCGCCGCTACCAACACAGACGATGGTTTCGACACGCAGAACAAGCAGGACAGTAAGGAAGCCTTCCTGGCCCGCGCGCGACGGGCGGAGAAGGATCACTACCTGGACGCGACGCGAGTGGCGCCCATCAGCCGCTACGAGTTGAAGGCGGGTTGGGACATTCCGGCCATCCTGGAGCAGGCGCTGAATTCAGACCTCCCCGGCGAGATCCGCGCACTGGTGCGCGAGAACGTCTACGACACCGCAACGGGCCGCTACCTGCTGATCCCGCAGGGCTCGCGCCTGACGGGCACATACGACTCCCGCGTCGCCTACGGGCAGGACGGCCTGCAGGTCGCGTGGACGCGCCTCATCTATCCGGATGCGTCCTCGCTCGACCTTGGCGGCATGCCAGGCCAGGACGCAAAGGGCTACACCGGGCTCCGGCATGAGGTGGACAATCACTACCGGCGGCTCCTCGGCTTCGGCCTGTTGACCAGTCTGTTCAGTGCGTCGTTCCAGCTGTCGCAGACGCGCCGCGGCGGCCTGCTGGGATATCCGTCGGCCGGTGAAATCGCCGGCAGCGCCGTTGGCCGTGAGCTATCCCAACTCGGCGCCGATGTGACCCGGCGCAACCTGAACATTCAACCGACCATCAAAGTGCCCGTCGGGTATCGCTTCAACGTTCGCGTCAACCGCGATATCGTCTTCGAGGGGCCGTACCGGCCGATCCGGGAGTAACGGGCAGGAAAGCAGGGCTGGAACCTGGGCCGCAAGAGGTGGTACCGTAATGCCTGTACAACCCCTTCACGAATTCAGGCAACGGAAATGCCCGACCCAGCGAAACCCATCGTTCGACTTGAGAAGACGACCGCCGCGAAAAAGCAGGCGAAGAAGAATGCCACGCCGGCCCCGGACCCCATCATTAAGTTGGCCATCCGCCTCAATGAAGGCGTGAACGAGGCGCTGCGCTCGCTCATTCGCTATCGGGGCGATCTGTCGGTTATGGCCATTGAGGCGTTGGAGTCCACCGAACTCGCCACCGTCTCCCTCGTGAGTGTCGAGGAAAAGATGGTTCGAGACACGACCATCTCGCTGCCGCGCCCGCTGCACAAGAAGTTGAAGAAGGTCGCCGAGGACCGGGGCACGTCAATGAACATCCTGGTGAACACGGGCCTGGCTTACTGGCTGGCGAAGAAGGGTTCGATCACGCTGCAGTAGGCCGCGCCGGCGTCACGTCAGCGACTGCGCTTCCACGATCACTTTGGCGTGGCGGGTGCTGCGATTCATCACCACGACCTGATAGAAGCCCTTCTGCTTCGCCTGAAATCGAATCTTCCCCGGCAGGCGGCCGTCCTTACGTTCCAACGTTCGCAGCTCGGCATACGGCGCGTCCGCCAGGGCCCACCGTTCAAACTCGGCGAATGTCGTCAAGGAAATGGAAATACGCCGGTTTGACCAGGCGCCGAAGTGGAGCGGATCGCCGGATATCATCTCGAACGAGTAAACCATGTAGGCGCCGGGTTCCAGGACACCGACCTCGATGATTCCCTCTCCATCGCGGAACGGCGAGGCTGGTTTGGCGCGCGAATCCGCCCGCTCCCCGCGGGAGATATCGTGCCGGAACTGATCTTGAAACATACGGTCGCCCTCTATTGAGCTAGACGCAAAAAACTGTTGAATCCTGACAGGCGCAATGCGAATATCGATTTGATCGGCCAGCGCATGAAGCAGCGGGAATCGTTTGCACCGGTGCCAACATTCGAGCTGATCGATGAGGTGGGGCAGCCACTTTCATCGACCCTGCAGGCGACATTTCGGCCGCTGCAGACAAGGTTCCGGCGGAGATTCCGGAGCATCCGCGACGATGCGGTCATTCATAATCTGTTTGATCGCGCGGCGCAGCGCTACGCCCGCGAGTTGGCGGCGGGCCGGGGCATCGACAAGCCGGAGGCGCTCGCATGGAAGATCCTATGCAATCTGGCAATCTCTGAGCTGCGGCGATCGGAGGAACTGGTCGCTAACGGATCAATCGCCGGTGGGGCGGCCGAACGCAGGTTGCTCGCCGCGTGCTCCGGCGCCGGTGCGCCGGAGGCGATCTATGCCCGTATCCACGCCGAGCAGATCTACTCCCAGATGAACGAGCGGGAGCGCCTGTGCGCCGTGCTGAAGACCGTTGGGTACACCAGTGCGGGCGTGGCTGAAGCGTTGAAGATGACGCCTGCCGGAGTCGACAAGATGATGCAGCGCCTTCGCGATCGCATTCGCAGCGCGGCAATGGACAGTGCAAAGATTCGGGGACGTCTCGGACTGTTGCGAAGCGCAGATCCGAAGTCCCCTGGTGGCAATTGAGGTTTCATGTCGCGCGACGACGAGAACAAATCCCTGGAAAATGTACTGCTGCACGGGAACCCGAATTCGGAGCGGATCGGGTGTCCGGACCGTGAGGAATTGATCGGCTTGGCCATGCGCCTTCGCGCGGCCGATGATCCGCTCTGGTTGCATGTGGCGGAGTGCTCGCCTTGCTATGCGGATGTGCGGGAGTCGCAGCGGAAGCACGATGTGCGTCCGGAGGTACTGGCCAGGCCGTTGTGGATGTGGCTGGCAACGGCCGCGGCGTTGGTTGTCGCTGTGGGCGGGGCGTGGTACTTCGTCTCCCTGCAATCGTCGAACGAACCGGTAATTGTTGCGAAAACTGTGCCCTCGAAGGTCCTGGACTTGCGCCCTTATGCAGTGACTCGAAGTGAAGAGGCGCCATATCACGCAAATTCGTTGACGCTGGAACGGACGGTGCAGAACGTCGTCCTTGTTCTGCCGGTCGCCTCGGCAGAGGGGGAGTACCTGCTGCGGATTCTGGATGGGAACCTTGAGGCCAAGCTGTCCTCGCGCGCCAGCGCAATTCTGCGAGATGGGGACACCACGATCGCCAGCGAACTGGACCTTTCCGCCGTGCCGGCTGGTCGCTACACGCTCGCCATTAAGCGGGAGCCGGAGGATTGGCGGCTGTTCCCAGTTGAGGTCAGGTAAGGTCTGCGCTTCAAGGCCGCAGCAGCGCAACTGCGCGGTTCAGTTGGGAGTCCCCACCTGCAGCGAGTTCGGGCGTGTCAAGCGGCGCCGGGACGTCCGGCTCGACGCCCCGCCCCTCCAGCTTCGTCCCTTGCCAGGTGAAATAGGCGCCGACCGGAAGCACTACGCGGTAGCCGCACCCAACCTTGAACGAACTCGCGGCGACGAGTTTGCCCGGCGTCTTAGCGCCAACAACGTGCGCCAGTCTGTACTCCGACGCGAAGCCGGCAACCATCTCGCTCGCGCTCGCGGAATGCTCATTGACGAGCAGGGCCACGCGCCCATGATGCTTCGCCGCACCCAACCCCTCTGCGTACAGCGCCACGGATCGCCCCCGGATTCCGAACTTCGCGATCAACGGCAGGATGCCCCATCTGCTCGCCGGTATCCCATCAAATACCGGCAACGCATCCCGCGAGACTCCTTCCTCAATCTGCTTTCGCCCCAGGTTGTACCCAACGCCGCGCCTGTCCGCGCACAGCAGGCTCATCAGCCGCAGGCACCCAATCCCACCACCCGTGTTCCCTCGCAGGTCGATCACCAACCGGTCGGCCGCGAGCCCAGCCACAGCCGCGCTGATATCGCGTGCGACATCGATCCCGAGCATGCCCGGAAACATACTCACGCGCAAATAACCGACGCCACCGTCGAGGCGCCGGCTGGTCACGACCTGATCCGGGACGACAAGCGGTCGCTTCTTGTCCTGTGAACTCGGAACAGACAGCGTGACCGCGCGTGCCTCGCCACCGCCTCGCCGGATGACAACCCGATGATCCGTCCCCAACGCGAAGGCCGGGGCGGATGGCGGCACAGCCTCCACGCCGTTCAGCGTCAGGAGGACATCCCCAGGCCGGATACCTGCATTCGCGGCAACTCCGCCGGGATGCACATCCTGAAACATCCAGCGCCGCCCGTCGCTCGTCTCCGCTTGCAGAAACGTCGCGGCGATGGCGATTCGCCCCGGACTCCGTGGCCGCTCGCCATGAAAGAAACCGATGTGGCTTGTCCCCAGCCGCTGCAGCAGCGAGTTGATCCGTAACTCGAACTCATCGCCGTCCCTCGCACGGATGACCTCGTCCGCAGCCTCGGCCGACACTGCCTGCCAGTCCACGCCGTTCATCTTGGGATCGGCGAACTTGCTCGCTGTCGTCTTCACTACGGACGTGAAGATCCGCCGTCTCTGCCCTTCGTTTAACGACGGCATCAGTTCGACTCCGCTCGTCTCGGGCCCACCGGTTCGGCACCCTCGCCGAACAGCAGAAACCCGCTCCACAGCTTCGGCGTTGCTTTGTTCCCGAACTTCCGCAGCAGCGCCAGCTTGGCCTGTTGCAGCGCAACTACCTTGGGCTTGCCTTGGGCGAGTTCGCGGTAGAACTCCGTCATCAGCGCAAGGCTGAACGCGTCGTCGGCCGTCCAGAGGTTAGCGACAACCGCGCGCGCCCCGGACGCGAGAAATGGCCGGACCAGACTGGCAACGCCGTCCTGGCCGAAAAGCCGGCCGCTCCCCGTGTTGCACGCGGAAAGCGTCACCAGCGAGGCGCGGAGATCGAGATTCAGAATCTCCCGCGCCTGCAGAAACCCGTCTTCATCGCCGCCGGGCAGCAGGGCCAGCGCGGAACGTTCTGGGAACGCGCTACTCAGTAATCCGTGAGTGGCGAAGTGCGCGACGGCGAAGCTTTTCAGCGGCAGCTTCTTTAGTGCGGACTCTGTCGACTCCGGCCCAGCCAACAACCGGTTTGCCGGCGTGCTCATCGTCTCAACTGCCATCTGCGCTTCCGCCTTCGCGGCTGGAAGGCCCGGCAACGCCGCGCCGTCAACGTCATAGACACCCCGCGTGATCTTGCCGAAATCCGCCACGCCCTGGCCCGGCTGCGGCTCAGGCGACGCCGCGACGGCCAACACCGCGCTCTGCGCAACTGGTTGTGTTCGGCGCCGAATCAAGTAGAGCGCCGTCGCGGACGGCGTGTAGCTCACTGCGTGGGACTCCAAAAGCCTTGCCCCAGTCGCGGTCGTTAGCGTTTCGAGCGGAAGGCGACTCAGGTCCCCATCCGGCACAACGATGGCACGGGTCTTCCCGTCCATTCCAGGGACGCGGATCAAATCGTTGAGGGGAGAGTCCGGCACCACATCCTTCCCAGCCTGTATCGCCGCCCACGCGTCGCCGACCTGTTTCCTCAGGACGCTGCGTGCGGGAAGTCGATGGATCACCGATCTTTCGCGCGTGCTCGCAATGACCAGCGAGGCCGGATCGTCCAGCACGTATTCGAGCAGGATTTCATCGTTTCCCAGCAACTGCCGCACAGTGCTGAGGCGTGGCGCCATCCGCGCGCCGTTCAGTTGTCGCTGCCGGTCGGATTGGGCGGCCGTCGCCATCATGTCGGATTCGGCGCGGAAGATCTGCGCCAGAATCCGGCTCCGCGCCGCAGTCCCTTTGGCTGTCCATAGCTGTGCCTGCAACGCGGAAATGCGCCGCTCACCGGCCCGTGCCGCGGCCGATTTCGCCCTCTCGCCCAATCCGCGGCCCATCATCAGATCGGTCACTGCCCGCCCCCGCGCCTGCTCGACGATGGAGAAGATCCGGTCCGGTCCGGCCGCGGCGCGGAGTTCCGCTCGAATTCGCGCGAGGAAGACTTCGTCCATGACTCCAACCAGGCGCGACTTCACCCATGGACTCCACACGCCCGCCAACAGGCCCTCCGTGATCTCGCTCGCCTCTGCCAGCAAGCTCCGTGCTTCGACGACCCGCCCCTGCGCCAATTCGCTCTCGGCGAACTTCGCGAGTAACCTTGGAGACACGAACCGTTCGCGCATCGTTCGCGCGGCCGTCACGCCAGCGCTGAACGAGCTGGCCGCATCGGCCTTTCGGCCAAGCGCCAGTTGAAGCCGGCCAAGGTCGAGATAGATCTCCGCCAGAATCCGGTTCCCGCCCGCGCGTCGCGCGAAGTCGAGGGCCTCCGTCAGCTTCTGGATCGCCTCGTTTCGCAAGCCGGCGGCTTCGTCGAGTTGTGCATCTTCACGCAGCAGTTCGGCGATGTACCCCACCCCGTCCCGCTTCCTCGCTACGTCCAGTGTCGTGGCCAGCAGTTCCCGCGCCTCTTTCGTCCGCTTCAGTTTGACCAGCGCGCTGACCTTCCCCAAATTCGCCATCGCGGAGAATCGCAGCTCATCCACGCCGCTGCCGGCGGCGATTGCCTGGTCGAAGAACACCAGCGCCTGTTCCGGCCGGCCGAATTGCAGGAGTCCATTGCCCAATACGCTCAGAAACCGCACGACGGAGGACAAGTCGCCCTGGGCTTTAGCCGTCTGGATGGCGGTGCCAATCTTGAGCATCGCCTCGCCCGTCTTGCCCTGTAGCCCGGCTACAATGCCGAGCTCGCCATTCGCCCGGTTTACCCACCTGGCATCGTTCAGGCGCTTCGCGATTTCCAGCGCCTCGAGCCAATCCTGCTCGGCCAGGAAGGCGTCGTAATCCTCATCGGTTTCGCCCTTGATAATCAGGCAACGCAAGCGGATCCGGTCATCGCTCATCGCGAGTGGCGTTTCCAGGATCTCCGCCAGTTGTTGGGAAACATCGGCGACCGAACGCCGCGGCAGCTCCCCACGAATGCGCCCGAGCCGCGCGTAAAGCGCATTCCGGGTATCACCAGCTAGCTCGAACCCCTTCTCCGCTTCAGCGAAGAACGGTTCGGCCCGCGTCCAAGCCCTTAGGTCTGCCAAGCGGTCTGCTTCCGCCAAGGCAATCGTGGGAGGAGAAGCCTGCCCCCAGCACGACATAGAGAGAACTACAAACAAAATGCGCAATCGGCCACGCATGTCGTCCCTCCGCGTGGCAACCGCCACGTTTTATAGACAATGCCCCATAATTCCCCCGGTGTCAAGAGTCGTGCAGTAAAGGCGGCAACATCCTTACGGCCGAGCGCCTCTTTCCCCCGCCAAAAGGGCGGCGCGGTTGTGCTGAAACAGTCTTCCACATTTCCACAACCCCCCGCCACCGGCTACTGGTTATCTCAACAGGCTCTATAGGAAAAGAAGGAAGGCGCACGTAAAGTCCCGTCACCAGCGCACGTAAAATCCCGCGTTCCCGAGCACTAAGCGCACGTTCCGGCCCGTGGATTATTCCGAGTGCCGGAATAGGCGCGATGTCATTCTGTGGCCCTTCCCCCACAGTTTCAACCCTTTTCGCCGGTGCTGAATGTGAGTGTCTGCAGAGTTTCGGCTCACTCCGCGAACAAAATGTCCCAGCATGATGAAAGTACTTGTCGGGGCCAAGGGCCTTTCGCATGGCTCCAGATGTAGACGAGGTACTCGCAGCGTCCGTGAAGGCCGCCAGGAACCGCAGATAGTAGTGAAAACAAGACTGTCCCGGCCCTGTCACCCACTCGGTGCGCTTACTTGGAACGCTTCCCGGAACACCACATTCCGACTGAACGCAGTGGCGGGAATCAGCGGGCATTTCCGGATCTTCTCCCACCCCCGTACGTCAGTCCGTCGCATCGCTCCCGTCTCCTACATATCGGCAAGGAATCGCGCGTCCGCAGGCGTTTCCCATAAAGAGGCTACTTCTCAGCCGCCTTGCCAATCCAGTTCCGGTAGCCTCGATCCCGTTCCGGTATATAGGAGCAAACTCCGCTTTCGTTCACTGTCAGGAGGCCGCGATGCTGTGGGTCCCTCTGGCGGCAAGCCACTTCCGCCGGCCCTTTCGGATTCACCTGGTCGCATCCCAATTTCTGTGTTTAACGGCTCGACCGCGGTAGCGGTAATCGTCCCTGTTCTCCTTCTTGGCGGCATGCGCGGTCACCGCGGAGATCTCATCCATCTCCAAACTCACCGCATGGTCCGCCTCCATCACAAGAGGCGTTTCAGAGTCCGACTCTTTCGCCAGACCAGCGTCGAACTCTGAGTGCCGCCCTCAATGTTCCGCATCGTCCCGTTGGCTTCGAGTGTAGTCGCATCTACTGCCACCTTCTGGCCCTTCGCTCGTCCCCGCGCCCCGAACAATGCCCTCAACGCAGCCGAACGGCAGACGCCGAGAACAGATAGCCGGTGCCAGATGAGGCCGGCCTTTTCGCCGCGAAATCTCCGACCGGCAGTCTCGCCAACTCATCGAACGTTTCCGAATCCTGTAAATCCTTGAGCCCCGGTTATACCGGATGCACCGCCATGCCGACAACTCCTGCTTTGTTGTCCACTCGCTCACCTGCAACTCCCTCTTGCGTGCGTGTTCCCAGCGCCCCACGCAAGCTCGCCGGAGAACATTTCCCCTGAAGAATCCGCTAGTTACCGGTGGATGGCCGAAACGGGCTCAAGGGCCCGCGGTTGGGGACTCGAAATTGGACGGGTGCGCCGGGCGCTTCTCGCCTGAACTCCCCGCCGAGGCGGATCATCCGGTTCGCGTAACACTTGTCATTGACCGCCGAAGGAAGGGTGGAGCGCAAAAGGCGGGCAAGGACTCTCGCCAAAATTGGAGGAAGGCGTCCGGAGTCACCAAGAGGCTTCAGAACCAAGGATATCGTGACCACAAGTTCCGAGGGAGAGGCTGAGAAGTCGACCCTTACGGACGCGCCAGGCGGGGCATCTCCGCCGAGGTCCTCCAAGAAATCGGCGAGGATTGCAACCAAACCAATACAGAGGTCGGGGCGCGGTTCTCCTGCGAACAGGAGGTCCACGGGCGGGTAGTCGAAGCGGCGGCCTCGAACTCTGGTGATCGCCCGGTCCATGTCCGACTTGACCGCATCCCACCCCCCCAACGAAGCGGGCTCGATCGGGAGGAGAGGTTCCGAAACCTGCCTAACTTGCACTAGAGCCTCCAACCGAGGATTTCTGGCGACAAGAGGCAGCGCCGGGGAGCGAACCGTCGCCGGCGATTCGCTTAGAAGCCAAATGGTCCCTGATGAGAGCCCCATGACATGCCACGGGGACAACGACCGCGAGAGCCGGGTTGCCTTTTCCCGATGGCGGCAGGAATGGTGGGTTCACGAACGAAGACAGGAACATACACCCCATCCGCAACGAGCCCACAGCGGGACCGCTACGGCCTACACTATGAAGTTACAAACCAACCAACAACGAGAAACTCCGAAAAAGTGGGACGCGGGGACAACGCGTCCCTGAATTAGGAGCTTACGTTCGACTCGAGATACCAAAGATGCTATCCCGAATCGCCCCGTGCGAGCAAGCGATAACCGTTAACTGCCAGGGCTGGGATGGCGGGTCCGAGCCGGGAGGCGAAGGACTCTCTGCCCGATGAGAGAAACCGGAAGTGATTGAAACGAAACAACTAGTAGCTCTCCCGGTGGCTGGCGTCTGCCACGGTCTACATGGGCTGATTAACCATTTCACCCAGGGGTTAACCAGTAAATTGCACCTTGCCTGACCGCCGGGAACGTGCCACCATAACTCTGACGAACAGGCAGATTCCTGAGTTTCTGTGAAACTATCCCGTATGATCCGGGATGAAGCCAGTTAGTTGAACGTATAGGGGTGTAGGAAACGGTCCGCGATGGGCGAATCACAGCGGCAGCTATATCTAAATGAACCGGAAGACGAGGGGTGGTTTGTCATCCTGGTTCAGTCCGGTTACGAGGTGAGCGTGCAGCGGGTGGCGGCCCAATGGCGGGAGACTCCGGTATTTGTTCCGTACCGGACAGAGATCCGGCAGTGGGCCGACCGGAAGGTAGCGCGGAAGAAGGCGCTGCTGCCGGGCTATGTGATCGCCAGGACGAAGCTGGCGGAGCGAGGCAGGCTGGTCACGCTGCCGCGGGTATACGGGTTTCTGCGCTTCTCCGGCCAGCCGGCGACGCTGCGGGACGACGAGGTGGAGGCCCTGAAGCGGATCTCGGAGAAGACCCTGGAGCCCGAGGCATGGGAAACGCTGGTGGCAGGCCAGCCGGTGCGGATCCTGAGTGGCCCCTTGTCCGGTTGTACCGGCGAGATTGTGGAGCGCGACCGAAACCACTACTTTACGGTCCGGTTGGAGATGCTGGGCCGGCAGATCGCGACCCGAGTGGACCCGCGCGAGACCGAATTGAGCCTTATGCCGTCCCCGAACCGGTAGGCGGCGCAGTTGGAGCAGGAAGAGCATTGAGTACGAATCCAGAGCCAAATTCGGCGGTAACGGCCACGTCCCGAGCGGATGACAGGCTGCTACCGGCGGGAACCCCTGTCCCGCGGTTTCCCGGGGGGATGGGGATTTTCTACGGTCCGTCCAGCGGCCCGGTGGTGGACCTTGACGGCGACGACGGCGGGATACCGCTCCGGCACTACACCTGGATTCTCCGGAACAACTGGTGGAAGATCCTGGCGTTCGTGGCGATGATTACGGGTGCGACGGCGGCGGTGACGCTGCGGATGACGCCGATTTATGAGGCGACGGCTACGCTGTACATTGACCGGTCGGAAGCGCGGGCAGTGGTTGGCCAGGAGGCGACGAATCCCGGCATTTCCATTGCCGACAACGAGGGCTACATCCGGTCGCAGATCGAACTGGTGCAGAGCGACGCGGTGCTGCGCCCGGTGGTGGACCGGTATCGTCTGCTGACCCCGGTAGAGGGGGAGACGGAGGAAGAGGCGGCGAAGCGGAAGAACGCCCCGGTGCGGTTGCAGAGTCTGCGGGTGACGCGGCGCGGTAACACCCACCTGCTGCAAGTCCAGTTCCGGGACAAGGATCCGCAGTTATCGGCGACGGTGGCGAACGCGATTGCGAAGAGCTACATCGAGCGGAACTACGAGCTGCGGGCGAAGACGTCGGAGAACGCGGCCCGGTTTCTGGAGTCGCAACTGGACCAGGTGCGGGCGAAGATGGAGCAGTCCGCCGAGGCGTTTGCGCGGGTGGAGCAGCGGTTGAGCGGCGTGAACCCAGACGAGAAAACCTCGGTGCTGGCGGAACGGCTTTCGCAGTTGAACGCCGGCTACACGAGGAGCCAGGGAGAGCGACTGCAGGCTGAGGCCGCGGTGGCGAGCATCCGGCAAGGGGATGGCGGCTCAATCCTAGCGTCGTTCGACCAGAACGAGGCAGCCGAATTCAAGCGGCTGCTGGAGCGCCAGAACGAGGTGAAGGAGCAACTGGCACAGACCGAAACGATGTTGGGGCCGAACCACCCGGACAGGCGGCGGCAGATGGCGAGGCAGGAAGAGCTAGGCCGGCAGATTGAGGAGATGCGCCAGAAGCTGATCCGCCAGAAGGAGGTCGGTTACGACCGGTTGCGGCAGCAGGAGGACAAGCTGGCGCTGGCGTTGAAGGCCGTGAAGGCCGAGTACGACGGTTTGAATCTGGCCAAGTCCGAGTACATCCGAGCGAAGCGGGAAGCCGAACAGGACCGGCTGATTTACGAAGAGATGGTCAAGAAGATCCGGGAAGCGACCATCAATTCCGGATTCCAGAGCAACCAGATCCGGTTGGCGAGTGAGGCCCGGCCGGAGACGACGCCGGTGGCGCCATCGCTACGGCTCAATGTTCTAGTCGCGCTGCTGGCCTCCTTGTTACTCGGGTGCGGCTTCGTGATCGGGGTGGACCGGATGGATACTACGGTCCGGGACCCGGAGGTGACGAGCCGGATGTTGGGGGTCCCGACGATCGGGGTGTTGCCGCGGACGGACGGCGTTCCGGTATTGCCGTTAGGCGGAACGCTGGAACTGCCGGCCGCTGACGGGCCGGATGGCCCCGGGCCCGGGGATGCTCCGTCAGCGCCGCCCAGCCGGGGCGGAAAACTGCTCGGCGGAGGGCCGACGGGGCCACGAGCAAGCCAGGACCGGCAGATGAGCGAGTTCGATGAAAGCGTCCGCAGCCTGCGAGAGGCGATTCTGGCCGGCGACCTCGATGGAAAGATCCGGTCATTGCTGGTTACGTCGGCGAACCCGAGCGAGGGCAAGTCGACGGTGGCGGCGCACCTAGCGGTGGCGATGGCCGAGCAGGGCCACCGGACACTGCTGGTGGAGTGCGATCTCCGGCGGCCGAGCCAGCAGCGATACCTCGGCAAGTACGAGGGCCAAGGGTTCACGGACGCCTTGAACGGCGACCTGTCCTGGCGAGCGGTGGCACGGCGGCTCCGTCCCCATCTGGAGTTGGATGTTGTCCAGGCGGGCCGGGCGAGCCGGCGAGCGGTGGACCGGTTGGTGGTGGCCTTTCCGGAGATGCTGGACGAGATGGCGAAAGAGTACCAGCTCGTGATTGTGGATGCGCCGCCGATGCTGGGTTTTCCGGAGTCTCTCCGGATGGCGCGCATGGCGGATGGCGTTGTGCTGGTGGTAGAAGCCGGGTCGACGGACCGGCGGGCCGTGGGGACGTGCGTGGCGAACCTCCGGCAGTTGAAAGCGGAGGTGGTTGGCCTGGTCCTGAACGGCATGAGCCGGAAGTTGGGCGGCAACTACTACTATTACGGTTCGTACTACGGCCGGTATGGCGGCTACGGGTACGGGAAGCGGACGCGGTACTACACGGCTTCGGACGATAACGGATAACGCCGTGCCGAGGCGCCGGGTGCGAGGTGCGGACCCGGTGGGCTTGGCTGGCTCCGGAGGAAGCCGGGTTTCGGTTGTGTCGCCGTGGCGGCTGGAGGCCGGAGGCGGCGGAAGCCGGGTGCGGGGTGCGGACCCGGTGGGATTCGGTTGGCTCCGGAGGGAGCCGGGTTTCGGTTGTGTCGCCGTGGCGGTTGGTGACCGGAGGCGACGGAAGCCGGGTGCGAGGTGCGGACCCGGTGGAAATTGGCTGGCTCCGTGGGGAGCCGGGTTTTGTGTTGCCGGGGGCGGCGGGTTGCCCGTGCGGCTTGGATAGCTCGCTGGGGAGCTAGTTCTATTGCATTCTTCCGATCCTCTGGCCGGCTGGCTGCGGGTCCCTGATGGGAACGGCGGTGGCCGGGAGTGGGGATTGGGAAAGGGCTGGGCTGTGGCTTGTCGGGAGCCATGGCCCCCAAAAGCGCGGCGTCACTTGCCAGCCGCCGCGCTTGAAAAGTTGATTTCGCGGCCCGGGCGCGAGGATCCGGCGGAAACGGCGAGGGGTCATCGTTTTCCGACTGGTAGGGAGACTCCGGCTTGGCGGGATCTCCCTTTTTTGGCCTTCTCCCGACCGGCGGGCGGGCGCCTGGAGTCAGAGCAGGCGGCGCTGGGCGGTGAGGAGGTCCGGAATGGAGCCTTCGCGGCCGGGGAGGAGTTCCGGGGTGTCGGCAGCGGCGGCCCAGGCGGCGAGACCGACGGCGATGACGAGGTCGTCGTGCGCGCCGGGGGAGGCCGGGTGGGTAGAGTCGCCGGAGAGGTCGAGCATTTCGGCGCGGAACTGTTGCCAGCCGTCGATGACCTTTGGCGCGACGAGCGAGCCGCAGGCGATCATGTGGATGAGCCTGGAGAGGATGGCGCGGCGGGGAATGCCGTCGTAGCCACCGGAGAGCAGGCTGGGGGTGCGGCCGCCGGTGATGATGACCGGGGAGAGGCGCACGTGGCGTGGTAGGGAGAGGCGAAGCCGGTCGACGACGGGCGGGCCGGGGCCGCCGGCATCGACGATGAGGCGCCGGAAGGGCGGCGTGGCCGAAGGCGGGGCGGGCTCGTGGCGGTCGAGGAGGCGGAGGCGCTCCAGGATGATGAGATGGAGGCGTTCGTAGGAGACGCCCAACGGGAACCTCTCCAGGGTTCGAACGGCGAGGCGGGGCTGGAAGAGCCACGAGTAATCGACCCTGCACTGGCCCTGCGGCTCCCAAGAGAGTTCGAGCATGGAGAGGGCGGAATGGTCCCGGCGCTGGCCGAGGTCGAGTCCGAGGTACCAGCGAGGGTGCGGGACACGAGTGGCGGAACGAACGTAGCGGAGGAGGCCGGGACCGGTAGCAGGGTCCGGGGCCGGGGGAAGCGTGGACATTGTGCGAATCCTTTCTCTGCCCCAAGGAGGGGGAGACGGTTTGGCGCCGCGGCCTGGCGGGCCTGGTTGTGCGGCCGCGCTGGTGCGGGCCGGGTATTCCGTGGTTGCCGCCGCTTGATGGGCGGCGGAGAGTGGTTGTGCGCCGCGGGGCGCTGCGGCGGCTGGCATCGGTTTGTGGCTGCGGGCCGGGCGCGGAGGCGGCGGGCCTGGTAGTGCGGCCGCCCCCGGAGGTGGATACACCGGGGGGACGGGAACCTGGCTACGGTTCGGCCGGGTTAATGACGCGGGAGGGGGAACTGCTGGAACTCCTCCCGCTGCATACGGTCCAGCAGGCTGGCATCGACGAGGCGGCCGGCGGGCTGAATGAACTCACAAAGGAAGTCCTGCCGGAAGCTGATGGGATCGGCGGAGCGCTGCATTTCGAGGAAGGCCTCATCGATGGGGACGCCATCGGAGATGGGCGAGAAGATGCGGCGCCACGCCGAATCGGCACTATGCCAGATGTTGGAGAAGAAGCCGGCCTGGCGGCGCGGGGTGGAGAGGAGCCAGAGGGCTCCCCTGGTGCGAGCGACGAAGGGGGAGACGGCCCAGTAGACGTTGTCCTGCACGAGGGCAGCCTCATCGACGATGAGGACGTGCGCGGTGTTCCCTACGGCGGTATCCCGGGAATGGGCGACGGCGAAGATGCGGCTGCCGTTCGAGAAGCGCAGCGAGAACGGATGGCCGAGGACGCGCCGAGGGCAGAGGCCGAGGGGCGCGAGGAGCGAGGCGGCTCGATCGATGAGGATGCCAGCCTGGCCGCGGGTGCGCGAGACGATGATGATGGTGCGGTCCGGCTGCGACAGAGCAAAGTGGAGCGCCTTGACGGCAATCGTTGTGGTTTTGCCCCACTGGCGGTGACAGCAGAGGATGAGAAAGCGATCCTGCGCGTCGAGCACCTCCGCCTGACGGGGGGAGGGCGAGAAGCCGAGGGTGGCGCGGGCCCACGCGGAGGCAGAGGCCTGCGGCGGAGCGAGCGCGGGCGGCGCGGCATCGCCGGATTGCTGTGGACTGCCTCCGGATGCGGAAGGCGAGCCAAGCGCGGAAGACCGGCCGGGGGCTTTAGCCCGGCCGGGAACTGCGGCGGCAGGGGGCACGACGGCCCCCCAGGCGCCGGTGCGGCGGGCGGCACACGGCGAGAGCGGAGAATGGAGCAGGCGCGGAGGCATGGCAGCTACGCGGCGCGGGGCGGCGACCAGGGAACGGGATCCTGCTCCGGGACGCGGCCGAGGGCGACATCGTCCGGGGGGAGGAAGACGATGGGGCGGCCGGGGAATTCGCGGCG
>CAZWDD010000112.1:0-15981 GCA_964632345.1 uncultured Solibacteraceae bacterium
CAGGATCGAGCGGACGTCGCGGTTGTAGCCGACGGGGGCCTCGGCGGCGGCCGGGGGGCACGGGGGGGGGGCGGGGGGGGGGCCCGGGGGGGGCGGGGCGGTGGCCGGTGAGCATTTCGTGGAGGACGACGCCGAAGGAGTAGATATCGGAGGCGACGGTGAGGCGCTGGCCGGCGAGTTGTTCGGGGGAGGCGTAGGCGGGGGTAGCGGCGTCGAAACTGTCGATGGCGCCGGCGAGGTGGAGGGCGAGGCCGAAATCGGTGATGACAGGGCCGGCGGGGGTGAGGATGACGTTGCCGGGTTTGAAATCGCGGTGGAGGATGCCGAGGCGGTGGGCGGCGTCGAGGCCGCGGGCGAGATCGCGATTGTTGGGCCGGGCGGCGGGGAGAGGGACGGGGCCTGAGGACTGCTGGTGGGCGGCGAGGGTGGGGCCGGCGAGCAGCTGCATGGTGTAGAAGTGGAGCTGGGAGCCGGCGGCATCGAGGTGGTGATCGATATCGAAGACGCGGCAGACGAAGGGGCTGTTGATGTCGCGGGCGAGTTGGATTTCGCGACGGAAGCGTTCGACGACGGCGGGGCGGGCGGCAAGGGAGGGGCGGAGGAGCTTGAGTGCGACGGTGCCGGAGAGGGTGAGGTCGTCGGCCTCATAGACCTCACCCATGCCGCCGCGGGCGATGAAGCGGGTGATGCGGTAGCGGGAGGAGAGGAGGTCGCCCGGGGAGAGGAAGGGAGCGGAGGCGAGAGCGGCGACGGAGGCGGAGGCGTGGGAGAACCACTGGCGTGCGTCGTCCCAGCGGGCGAGGAGGCGGAGGACCTCGGCGCGGACGGCGGGTTCGGCGGAGGAGTTGTTGACGAACGTAGCGCGGGCGGGCGGGGGGAGGGCGGAGGCGTCGTCGAAGAGTTGTTCGACGAGGGCCCATTGCTCCGGGCGGAGGGTAGGCGGAGCTGGCTTATGATCACCGTCTGGCACGCCGGAACTGACCTCCTAGGAATGGTTGCGGGAACGGCCGGAAAAGGGTGACATGGGTGGGCGGTTTTTTCGAGGGGGCTAGGGGGAGGGGGCGGCGGGGCCGAGGGTTTGAAAGAGCCAGGCCTGGGCGACGTTCCACTGGCGGATGATGGTGCGGGGGGCGACGTTGAAGACGAGGGCGATCTCCTCGGTGGTCATGCCGGCGAAGAACTTCATTTCGACGATGCTGGCCTGGCGGGGGTTGATGGCGCGGAGTTTTTCGAGGGCGTCGTTGACGGCGAGGGCGGCGAGGGCGCCATCGGCGGGAGCGGGGATGGAGTCATCGAGAGGAGCGTGGCGGGCGCCGTCACCGCGCTTGCGGGCGCGGCGGGCGCGGGCGCTATCGATGAGGATCTGGCGCATGGCCTGGGAGGCGATGGCGAAAAAGTGGGCGCGGTCGGCGACGTCGTTGGAGGCGGGGGCGAGGAGTTTGAGGTAGGCTTCGTGGGCGAGGGCGGTGGTTTGGAGGGTGTGGTCTTCGCGCTCGTTATTGAGATGGCGGGAGGCGAGGCGGCGGAGTTCGTCGTAAATGAGGGGGACGAGGGCGTCAGCGGCTCCGGGGGCGCCGCGGCGGAGTTCGCGTAAGAGTCTAGTAACTTCGCCGGGGTTGGACGAAGGGTCCGGAGCGGGAGCGGGCGATGCCATTGGAGTGCCCGCGAGTATAACACCGGAATGAGGGGGTAATGATGGGGAGAATCAGCAGCTGCCGTGGCGTTCGGCGAAGCGGCGCTGAAGGGCGGCCATGAGACGCTCCTTAACATCGTCCGGGACGGACTGGGGCACAACGCCTTTGTAGACCTGGAGGGTCTTCTGGGTGGTATCGACGACGACCCAGCAGTTGGGACACTCGTTGATATGGCGCTGCAATTCTGCCCGTTCTTCCGGGCTTGTTTCCTCGTCGAGATAGGCGTTTAGCTCTGCGAGCAACTGTTTACAGGTAAGCAAACGCGTCATCTCCCTTCCGCTTGAATTGGCGTGTCAACCGCTCACGTAACTGCAAGCGGGCCCGTAATAACCGGCTCTTCACGGCCGGTACCGACAGCCCTAACGCCTCGGCCGTCTCTTCGGTGGATAACTCCTCGACGTCGCGTAACTGGAAGACGGACCGGAAGGCGGGTTTCAGGGATTGAATCGCCTCGTCGAGTAACTTTCGGAGTTCTTCCTGGGAGTAAGTCTGTTCGGGGTTGCCGTCCCAGACGGCGATCTCGCGGGTGACGGCTTCCTCGCCGAGTTCGATTTCCTCGTCGAGGGAGACCATCTTATCGCCGCGGCGCTTGCGGAGCTTCATCAAGGCTTCATTGACGGCGATGCGGACGATCCAGGTGTAGAACTTGGAGTCGCCGTGGAAGTTGTCGAGGTGGGTGTAGGCCTTGAGGAAGGCTTCCTGGAGGACATCCTCGGCGTCCTCGTCGTTCTGGGTGATGTTGCGGGCGAGGCGGTAGACCTTGCGCTCGTAGTGATTGACGAGACCGGCAAACGCCGAGTCGTCTCCGCCGCGGGCGCGGTCGACCAGCGCCGCTTCGTCGAAGCCGACTATGCCGTTCTGCGTATGCATCCCAATCTCATGCCTACTATACCAGCCGCCGCCCGGAAGCCCCGAAGCACCAGTTCCGCCATAGGCCGGCGCGGCGAACATCATATACTAGTCGATGAAGCAGGCGGCGCCCGCGATTCAACGGGGGAGCGCGTTTGCGCCATTTTTTTCAACACCATGAGCAGTTTCGCCATTACTTTGCCCGACGGCAGCCAGAAGACCGTCCCGGCCGGATCCCGGCCTCTCGATGTGGCTCAGGCCATTTCCCCGCGCCTGGCGGATGCGGCGATCGTCGCCCGCGTGAACGGGCAGCTGTGGGACCTGACGCGGCCGTTTGCCGGCGACGCGAATCTGGAGATCCTCACCGATAAGAATCCGGAAGCGCTGGAGGTGTACCGGCACTCGACGGCGCATCTGCTGGCGGCGGCGGTGCTGGAGTTGTTCCCTGAGACGCAGTTGGGCATCGGGCCGCCGATTGAGACCGGTTTTTACTACGACTTTGACCGGCCGGTGCCGTTCACGCCGGACGATCTGGAAAAGATCGAAGCGAAGATGTGGGAGATCCAGGCGCGGGACCTGCCGTATGAGCGCGTGCTGACGCGGAAGGACGAGGGGCTGCAGAAGTACGGCGACATGTGGATGAAGTCCGAGCTGATTCAGGAGCGTGCCGACGAGGTGTTTTCCGAATACACGCTGGGCCCGGCGTTCATTGATTTCTGCCGCGGGCCGCATGTGCCGTCGACGAAGAAGATCAAGGCGTTCAAGCTGCTGTCGATCGCGGGCGCCTACTGGAAGGGCGACGAGAAGCGAAAGCAGTTGCAGCGGATTTACGGGACGGCGTTTTTCTCGAAGAAAGAGCAGGACGAGCACCTGGCGCGGATCGAGGAGGCCAAGCGGCGGGACCATCGGAAGATCGGGGCGGAGCTGGACCTGTTCTCGATACAGGAGCTGGCGGGGCCGGGGCTGGTGTTCTTCCACCCGAAGGGCGGGATCATCCGCAAGACGCTGGAAGACTGGATGCGCGAGGCGTATCTGAAGCGCGGGTATTCGCTGATCTACACGCCGCATGTGGCGCGGGTGGACCTGTGGAAGACCTCCGGGCACTTCGGGTTCTACCGGGAAAATATGTTCACGGTGATGGGCCTGGACGACGCCGAGTATCAGCTGAAGCCGATGAACTGCCCGTGCCACATTCTGGTGTACGCGCGGAAGCCGCACTCCTACCGCGACCTGCCGCAGCGGCTGGGGGAGTTGGGGACGGTGTACCGGTATGAGCGGTCGGGCACGATGCACGGGTTGATGCGGGTGCGCGGGTTCACGCAGGACGACGCGCATATTTTCTGCACGCCGGAACAGATTGAAGACGAGATTGTGAGCTGCCTGGAGTTTGCGCAGGAGACGCTGCACACGTTCGGGTTCGACAAGTACAAGGCCGAGATTTCGACCTGGGACGGCGGGGCGTCGGGCAAGTACGACGGGGCGCCGGAGCAGTGGCAACTGGCGGAGAACGCGCTGCGGCGGGCGGTGGAGAAGCTGGGCATTGAGGCGACGGTGGTGCCGGACGAGGCGGCGTTCTACGGGCCGAAGATCGACGTGAAGCTTGTCGACGCGATCGGGCGGCTGTGGCAGCTTTCGACGGTGCAGTTCGACTTCACGCTGCCGCGGCGGTTCAACCTGGAGTACATCGGCGAGGATGGGAAGAAGCATCAGCCGCTGATGGTGCACCGGGCGCTGTTTGGTTCGGTGGAGCGGTTCTTTGGCATTCTGGTGGAGCATTACGCCGGGGTGTTCCCGGTGTGGCTGAGCCCGGTGCAGGTGGCGGTGATGCCGATCACCGACAAGCAGCTGGAGTACGCGCGGCAGGTGGCCAAGGACCTGGAAGCGGCTGGCGTGCGGGTGTATCTGGACGACCGCAACGAGAAAGTGAACCTGAAGATCCGCGACGCGCAGATGCAGAAAGTACCGTACATGCTGGTGTGCGGCGGGCGGGAAGCGGAGCAGGGTACGGTTTCGGTACGGCACCGGAAGCACGGGGACCAGGGGGTGAAGCCGCTGGCCGAGTTCCGCGAACAGATTCAGCAACTGATCGCCTCGCGTGCCCTTAACGACTAGCCTGGCGCTGGTGGCGGGCGCCCTGCTGCTGGGTACCTGGGTTTACTGCGTGCTGACTGTGCTGGCCGCCCGGCGATACCGGGCGGCAGGGGCGGCGGCGGGCGGGGAGAACCGGGAACCCATTTCGGTTTTGAAGCCGCTGGCGGGGCTGGATGAAGGGCTGGAGGAGAACCTGCGGGGGTTCTTCACGCAGGAGTATGGGGAGTTCGAACTGCTGTTTGCGATGCGTACGGCGGAGGACCCGGCCCATGCGCTGGTGGAGCGGCTGCGGGCGGAGTATCCGGGGGTGCCGTCGCAAGTGATCCTGACGGGCGAGCCGCCGTGGCCGAACGCGAAGAGCTGGAGCCTGCACCTGATGCAGCAGCGAGCGCGGCATTCGCTGCTGGTGATGAGCGACAGCGATATACGGGTGGGGCCGGGGCTGCTGGCGGCGGTGGCGCGGGAGTTTGCGGACCCGAAGCTGGGGGTGGCGACGTGTTTGTACCGGGCGGTGCCGGGCGGATCGTTCTGGTCAAAGCTGGAGGCGATCGGGATGAACACGGAGTTCCTGGGGGGCGTGCTGGTGGCGCGGATGCTGGAGGGGGTGCGGTTTGCGCTGGGGCCGACGATCGTGGCGCGGCGGGAGGCGATTGAGGCGGTGGGCGGGTGGCCGTATCTGCAGGAGTTTCTGGCCGAGGACTTCGTGCTGGGGCGGGACGCGGCGGACAAGGGGCTGGGGGTGGGTTTTTCGAGCTATATCGTGGAACACCGGATCGGGGCGCAGGGTTTCGGGAAGAACGCGGGGCACCGGCTGCGGTGGTGCCGGTCGACGCGGCGATCGCGGCCGGCGGGCTACGTGGGGCAGCTGTTCACGAACCCGCTGCCGATTGCGCTGGCGCTGGTGGCGCTGTATCCGGCGGCATGGCCGGCGCTGGCGGCGACGGCGGTGTTCCGGGCGGCGGCCGGGTATGCGACGGCGGAATATGTGCTGCGCGATCCGCTGTGCCGGCGGGAGTGGGTGTTGATACCGGTACAGGATCTGCTGAGCTTTGCGTTCTGGGTGGCGGGGTTCTTCGGGAATACGATTGACTGGCGGGGGGAGCGGTACCGGCTGGAGAAGGACGGGAGGTTTCACCGGGACGCGGGGCGCGGGGCATGAAAAAGGCCGCCCGTTGCGGGGCGGCCTTTCGGATTGCTGCCGGTCAGTTTAGCGTGACCAGGCGACGGCGTTCTGCTTCGATTCGCCGAGGCCTTCGATGCCGAGCTCGACGACGTCGCCGGCCTGCATGAAGATGGGCGGCTTGAAGCCGAGACCGACGCCGGGGGGCGTGCCGGTGCTGATGACGTCGCCGGGGAGGAGCGTCATGAACTGGCTGAGGTAGCTGACGAGGGTCCTGATGCCGAAGATCATCTGGTTGGTGGAGGAGTTCTGGCGCATGACGCCATTGACCTTGAGCCAGCACTTGAGGTTCTGGGGGTCGGGGATCTCATCGACGGTGGCGAGGAAGGGCCCGAGGGGGGCGAAGGTGTCGCAGCTCTTGCCCTTGACCCACTGACCGCCGCGTTCGAGCTGGAAGGCGCGTTCGGAGTAGTCGTTGTGGAGGGCGTAGCCGGCGACGTGGTCCATGGCGTCGGCTTCGTCGACGTAGCTGGCTTTTTTGCCGATGACGAAGGCGAGCTCGACTTCCCAGTCGGTCTTTTCGGAGCCGCGGGGGATCATGACGTCGTCGTTGGGACCGACGAGGGAGCTGGTGCTCTTGAAGAAGATGATGGGCTCCTTGGGGATGTCGAGGCCCGACTCTTTGGCGTGGTCGGCGTAGTTGAGGCCGATGCAGACGATTTTCGAGGGGCGGGCGACACAGGGGCCGAGGCGGACGGAGGGATCGACGGTGGGCGCGGATGCGGCGTTGGCATCGGCCCAGGCGGCCAGGCGGGCGAGACCGTCGCCGCCGAAGAAGGCTTCGTCGTAATCGGAGCCGAAGGCGGAGGCGTCGATGCGGCGGCCGTCGGCGAGTTGCAGCCCGGGCTTTTCGGCGCCGGGGTTTCCAAATCGAATGAGTTTCATGAGGTTCCTTGAGAGTTTATCGAATTGTGAGGGTGCCGCCATCGACGGGCAGGCCGGTGCCGGTGATGAAGGCCGCGTCGTCGGAGCAGAGGAAGAGGGCGGCGTGGGCCATCTCCTCGGGCTGGGCCATGCGTCCGATGGGCTGGGCCTTGGAGAGTTTGTCGAACATTTCGGCTTCGCGGCCGGGGTAGTTTTTGGCGATGAAGCCGTCGACGAAGGGGGTGTGGACGCGGCCGGGGAGGAGGGCGTTGCAGCGGACGTTATGGGCGAGGAAGTCCTTGGCGACGGCGTAGGTCATGGAGAGGACGGCGCCTTTGGAGGTGGAGTAGGCGAAGCGGTCGTTGATGGCCATGACGGAGACGCAGCTGGCGAGATTGAGGATGACGCCGCCGCCGTCGGCGACCATGAACTTGAGGGTGGAGCGGAGGCAGTTGGCGGGGCCGAAGACGTTGACGCGCTGGACGCGTTCGAAGTCCTCCGGGGTGGTGGTGAGGGCGTTGCCGACGTGTGCGATGCCGGCGTTGTTGACGAGGATATCGATGCGTCCGCGGCGGGCGTGGATGCGGTTGATGGTCTCTTCGACCTGGGCGTGGTCGGCAACGTCGCAGGCCTCGGCGGAGGCGACACCGCCGGCGGCGGCGATGGCGGCGACGGCGTTGTTCATTTCGTCAATGTTGCGGTCCATGATCTCGACGGCGGCGCCTTCAGCGGCAAAGAGTTTGGCGATGGCGAGCCCGATTCCGGAAGCGCCTCCGGTGATAATGGCTGATTTATTCTGCAGTTTCGGCATCCCCTGTATTGTCTCGTACAATAGAGGAAACCATGAAAGCCCACGTATACGTAACGCTGAAGAAGACCGTGCTGGACGCGCAGGGAAAGACCGTCTGCCGGGCCCTGCAGGGGATGGGGCACGCGACGGTGGCCGACGTGCGGCAGGGCAAGTATTTTGAGATCGACATCGCCGAGGGGGCAGATGTGGCCGCGGTGCGCGCGGAAGTGGATCAGATTGCGCGCGAGATTCTGGCTAATCCTGTGATCGAAGACTACCGATTAGATATCGAGGAGTAGATCACCCTACATGTGCGGAATCGTCGGCTACGTCGGAGCGCGCGGAGCCGCGCCCATCATATTGGATGGTTTGAAGCGGCTTGAGTATCGTGGATACGATTCGGCCGGGATTGCCGTGGTGGGCGAAGATGGAGCGCTGACGATCCGGCGGGCATCGGGGAAGCTACACAACCTGGAAGAGGCGGTACAGTTCTCGCCTGTGGAGGGGCATTTCGGCATCGGCCATACCCGCTGGGCGACGCACGGGCGGCCGACGGAGGAAAACGCGCATCCGCACACGGGGCCGGGGCGGAAGGTGGTGCTGGTCCACAACGGGATTGTGGAGAACTACCTGGACCTGCGGCGGGAGTTGGAGGGGCGGGGCCACGCGTTCGTGACCGAGACGGACACGGAGGTGATTGCCCATCTGATCGAGGTCTACCTGGGCGAGGGGCTGACGCTGGAAGATGCGGTGCTGGCGACGGTGAAGCGGCTGGCGGGGGTGTTTGCGCTGGCGATCATGGCGGCGCACGAACCGGGGAAGATCATTGCGGCGCGGAACGGCCCGCCGGTGGTGGTGGGGCTGGGGGAGAACGAGTATTTTGTGGCCTCCGACGTGCCGGCGATTCTGAGCCACACGCGGGACATGTTCTTCCTGGACGACGGCGACGTGGCGGTGATCACGCGGCAGGGCGTGCGGCTGATGGACTTCGAGGGGAAGCCGATCAAGCGGCAGGTGACGCATATCCTGTGGGACCCGATTCTGGCCGAAAAGGGCGGGTACAAGCACTTCATGCTGAAGGAGATTTACGAGCAGCCGCGGGCGGTGCGGGATACGTTGCTGGGACGGATCGGGCAGGAGTCGGGACGGGTGTTTCTGGAGGAGATGGCGATTACGCCGGAGGAGTTTGCGGCGTTCAACCAGATCCGGATTGTGGCGTGCGGCACCAGTTGGCATGCGGGGCTGACGGGCAAGTTCATGATTGAACGGCTGGCGCGGGTGCCGGTGGAGGTGGACTACGGGAGCGAGTTCCGGTACCGGGATCCGATTGTGGACGCGCGGACGCTGACGGTGGTGATCTCGCAATCGGGGGAAACGGCGGACACGATTGCGGCGCAGCGGGAGGCGAAGCAGAAGGGGTCGAAGACCTTGGCGATCTGCAACGTGATCGGGTCGATGATTCCGCGGGAGGCATCGGGAACATTGTTGACGCACGCGGGACCGGAGATCGGGGTGGCGTCGACGAAGGCGTTCACGTCGCAGGTGACGGCGCTTTTCGTGCTGGCGATGTACCTGGGGCAGCAGCGCGGGGTGTTGACGGAGGAGGCATCGCTGGAACTGGTGGCAGAGCTGGTGCGGCTGCCGGGGAAACTGGAGCATCTGCTGAGCCGGGAGAACCACTACGAGGAGATTGCGCGGGCGCTGTTCCGGTCGACCGATTTTCTGTACCTGGGGCGGGGGATCCACTTCCCGATTGCGCTGGAAGGGGCGCTGAAGCTGAAGGAGATCAGCTACATTCACGCCGAAGGATATCCGGCGGGGGAGATGAAGCACGGGCCGAATGCGCTGATCGACGAGACGCTGCCGGTGGTGGTGCTGGCGGCCTATGACCCGGCGGACCCGGCGAGCCGTGTGCGGTACGAGAAGACGCTGTCCAATATTCAGGAAGTGAAGGCGCGGGAGGGGATCGTCATCGGCATCATCAACGAAGGCGATGAGGACGCGCGGAAGATGTGCAGCTACGCGATTGAGGTGCCGGTGGCGCCGGAGCTGCTGCTGCCGCTGCTGGAGATTGTGCCGCTGCAGTTGCTGGCGTACCACATTGCGGTGCGGCGGGGCTGCGACGTGGATCAACCGCGGAACCTGGCGAAGTCGGTGACGGTGGAGTGATGCGGCAGGCGGCGGGGAGCTTCCAGATAGCGACGCGGGGGAAGGGGTTGTACGAGTTCACCGGGGAGGTGGAGCGGTGGCTGGCGGGGGAGGCGGCGCGCGCGGGGCTGTTGACGCTGTTCATCCGGCACACGTCGGCGTCGCTGACGATTCAGGAGAATGCCGACCCGGACGTGATCGCGGACTTGAACGACTGGTTCGGACGGCTGGTGCAGGAGCGGGATCCGCACTTCCGGCACACGCTGGAGGGGCCCGACGACATGCCGGCGCATATCCGGGCGGCGCTGACGGCGACGCAGTTGAGCATACCGGTGGTGGGCGGGCGGATGGTGCTGGGGACGTGGCAGGGGATATACGTGTTCGAGCACCGGCGGGCACCGCACCGGCGGACGGTGGCGGCGCACTTTATCGGGGAGTAGCGGCGGATTTGAGCATGGGGGCGGGCTCCCAGAGTTCGCCGTGGCGGTTTTCAAACTCCCGGATGCGGGCGAGGACATTGTCGAGTCCGCGCTGAGCGGCATAGAACATGGGACCGCCGCGGTAGGCGGGGAAACCGTAGCCGGTGAGATAGACGACGTCGATATCGACGGGGCGGAGGGCGATGCCTTCCTCGAGGATGCGGTAGCCTTCGTTGACGAGGGCGAGAAGGGTACGGTCGAGGATCTCGGCGTCGTCGATGGGGCGGCGTTCGATGCCGAGTTCGGCGGAGACGCGGGCGATGAGGGCGTCGACTTCGGGATCGGGCGAGGGTTTGCGGTTGGCGTCGTAGCGATACCAGCCGGCGCCTGTTTTCTGTCCGAAGCGGCCGAGTTCGCAGAGGGCATCGGCGATGCGGGGCTGGCGGATGCCGGGCTGTTCGAGGTGGCGGAACTCCTGCCGGATGCGCCAGCCGACATCGAGGCCGGCGAGGTCGCCCATGGCGAGGGGGCCCATGGCCATGCCGAAGTCGTAGAGGACGCGATCGACCTGCTGGGGGCTGGCGCCTTCCTCGACGAGGAACTGGGCCTCGCGGAGGTAGCAGTGGATCATGCGGTTGCCGATGAAGCCGCGGCAGTTGCCGGCGAGCACGCCCACCTTGTTGAGACGGCGGGCGAGGGCCATGGCGGAGGCGATGACGTCGGGGGCGGTGGCGGCGCCGCGGACGACTTCGAGGAGGCGCATGACGTTGGCGGGGCTGAAGAAGTGGGTGCCGATGACGTCGTGGGGGCGGGCGGTGGCGGAGGCGATATCGTCGATGGAGAGGGTGGAGGTGTTGGTGGCGAGGATGCAGCCGGGGCGGGCGAGGCGGTCGATTTCGGCGAAGACCTCCTTCTTGAGGGCCATGTTCTCGAAGACGGCCTCGATGATGATGTCGACCGAGGAGAAGCCATCAGAGGAGAGTTGGGGGGTGATGAGGGAGAGGCGCTGGTCCATGACGTGCTGGGGGAAGCGGCCCTTGGCGACGGAGTTGGCGTAGTTGCGGCGGATGGTGGAGAGGCCGCGGTCGAGCGCGTCCTGGGAGGCGTCGCGGAGCAGGACGGGGATGCCGGCATTGGCGAAGTTCATGGCGATGCCGCCGCCCATGGTGCCCGCGCCGATGACGGCGGCGCGGCGGATGTCGCGGACCGGAGTGTCCTTGGAGAGGCCGGGGATTTTGGCGACTTCGCGTTCGCCGAAGAAGGCGTGGATGAGGGCCTTGGACTGGGGGCCGTAGAGGCACTGGTTGAAGAGTTCGCGTTCGCGGGTGCAGCCTTCGGGGAAGGGGAGGAGAGTGGCGGCTTCGACGGCGTCAATGGCAGCGAGGGGGGCGGACTGGTTGCGGCGGGCATTGCGGAACTCGGCGCGAAGGGCGTCGAAGAAGCCGGGCGGGGCGGGGGCGACGGCGCGGTCGCGGGGCCTGGGGCAGGCTGTCTGCGTGCGGGCGAAGGCGATGGCGCCGGGAAGGAGATCGCCTTCGACGATGTGGTCGACGATGCCGGCGGCGAGGGCTTCGGCGGCGGAGATGGGTTCACCGAAGGCGCACATGTGGGCGGCAAGTTCGACGCCGGCGAGGCGGGGGAGGCGCTGGGTGCCGGCGGCGCCGGGGATGAGTCCGATTTTGACCTCGGGTTGGCCGAGCTGGGCGGTGGGGAGGGCGACGCGGTAGTGGCCGCCCATGGCGACTTCGAGGCCGCCGCCGAGGGCGGTGCCGTGGAGGGCGACGATGACGGGCTTGGGGGAGTCCTCCATGGCGAGCATGAGCGGGAGGAGGTTGTGGCCCTTGGATTCGCCGGCGACGACCTTGCCGAATTCCTTGATATCGGCGCCGGCGATGAAGGTGCGGCCGGCGCCGATGAGGACGATGTTGGCGACTTCGGGATCGGCGATGTGGCGGGCGAGGCCGTCGAGAATGGCCTCCGGAACGCCGGGGCTGAGGGCGTTGACGGGCGGGTTATTGACAGTGAGAATACCGGTGTTTCCCTGTATGGATAGTAGGACCAAGTCGCTCATGGGATGCGAAAATTGTAACGGAAGTTGCCGGGAGGAATCTAAATGTTAATGAGAACTATGCGTAGCTTTGCGATGTTAGCGGTTTTTGTTTGTGCGGCGTTCGGCCAGGAGATGCTGGACAACGAGGGCGTGGTGAAACTGGTGAAGGCCGGGATGAGCGAGGAGTTGATCGCGAATATCATCCGGCAGCAAGCGGGTTCGTATTCGATGGGTGCCGAGCAACTGGTGGCGTTGAAGGAAGCAGGGGTATCCGAGCGGCTGATTCAGGCGATGTTGGAGAAGGGGCGGCCGGAGGCGGGTGCAGTGGCCGGGAAGACGGCGAGCGCCGCGACGGCGGGGCAGCCGGGCGGGCAGGCGACGATCGCGGGTGCGGGGCTTTTCTACAAGAAAGACGGGGAGTTCTTCGAACTGCTGTCGGAGCAGGTGGAGTGGAAGACGACGGGAGCGTTGAAGAACATTGCCAGCGCGGGGATTGTGAAGAAAGACCTGCGCGGATCGGTGGCCGGGCCGAGCAGCCGGAACTTCCTGCGGAATCCGATGGAGATTGTGCTGGCGCCGCCGCCGGGGCGGACGGTGAACTCGTATGTGCTGCTGCCGATGCGGTCCAAGAGCGGGGAGCGGGAGTTCAACGTGGGGCCAGTGAACAAGAAGAGCGGCGTGGCGAAGGGAGCGATCCCGTTCGGCGTGGAGAAGGTGGGCGAGAATCAGTTCCGGATTGTGCTGACGACGCCGTTGGGGCCGGGCGAGTACGGGATTCTCGGCGTGATTCCGGATGATCCGGACGGCACGTCGAGCAAGATGTTTACGTTCCGGATTCTGATTTAGGCGAGTTGGGGTTGCCCGCCGGCCTGCTGGCGCCACATGGCGTAGTAGAGCCCCTTGAGCTCCAGCAGTTCGGCGTGGCGGCCCTGTTCGACGATGCGGCCGCGTTCGAGGACGTAGATGCGGTCGGCATGGAGGATGGTGGAGAGGCGGTGGGCGATCAGGATGCTGATGGCCTCGCGGCGGCTGGCGACGTCGCGGATGGTGGCGCTGACCTCTTCTTCGGTGAGGGAATCGAGCGAGGAGGTGGCCTCGTCAAAGACCATCAGCTCGGGGTTGCGGAGGAGGGAGCGGGCGATGGAGAGGCGCTGCTTCTCGCCGCCGGAGACCTTGACGCCGCCTTCGCCGATGCGGGTTTCAAGGCCCTTGTCGGCGCGTTCGAGGAGCGTGGTGGCGGAGGCCTGTTTGAGGACGTGGAGACATTCGGCGTCGGTGGCTTCGGGGCGGACGAAGCGGAGGTTTTCGGCGATGGTGCCGGAGAAGAGCTGGGTGTCCTGGGTGACGAAACCGATGCGTTCGCGGAAGGTTTCGAGATCGATGTCGGTATTAGGAATGCCGTTGTAGAGAATGCGCCCCTGGCGCGGCTTGTAGAGGCCGACGAGGAGTTTGACGAGGGTGGACTTGCCGGCGCCGGAGGGGCCGACGAAGGCGATGGTTTCGCCGCGGTGGACGGTGAAGCGGATGTCGTGGAGGGCGGGTTGGGCGGCGGACTGGTGTTGGAAGGTGACGGCGTCGAAGGCGAGGGAATCGAGTTTGCCGATGGGGGTGGGGTTGGCCGGGGCTGCGTCGGGGGGCATGGCGAGGATGGCGGAGAAGTTCTGTAGGGAGACTTCTGTTTCGCGGTAGACGTTGATGACGTTGCCGAGTTCCTGGAGCGGGCCGAAGATGAAGAACGAGTAGATGAGCAGGCTGAAGAACTGGCCGACGGTGATCTGCTGGATGAAGATGAGGTAGAGCATGAAGAAGAGAATGCTGGTGCGGAGGAAGTTGACGCAGGTGCCTTGAATGAAGCTGAGGGAGCGAAGGTATTTGACCTTCTTCAGTTCGAGTTGGAGGATGGCACCGGTGGTGGAGTTGAGGCGGGCGACTTCCTGCTTGGCGAGGCCGAGGCTTTTTACGAGTTCGATGTTGCGGAGGCTCTCGGTGGTGGAGCCGGCGAGGGCGGTGGTTTCGCGGACGATTTCGGCCTGGATCTTTTTGATGCGGCGGCTGAGGACAGAGCTGAGGGTGCCGAGGACGGGGATGGTGAGGAAGAAGGCCGGGGCGATGGCCCAGTGGACGTTGAAGGCGTAGACCATGACGAAGACGACGCCGACGAGGGTGCTGAAGAGAATGTTGATGGAGACCTGGATGAATTTTTCGACGTCGGTGCGGACCTTCTGGAGTTTGCCGAGGGTTTCGCCGGAGCGCTGATCCTCAAAGACCTGGTAGGGGAGACTGAGGGAGTGGCGGATGCCGTCGGCGTACATGCGGGCGCCGATCTGCTGGGTGATGCGGTTGATGACGTAGTCCTGAATGTTCTTGGCGACGCGGGAGACGAAGGCGACGCCGACGGTGGCGCCGAGCAGGAGGGTGACGCCGCGGAAGAATTCGGCGATGGAGTACTGCTGGTATTTGGTGGCGTAGTTGTCGATGACGTGGCGGAAGATGAGGGGGTCGAGGAGGGAGAAGACCTGGTTGATGGTAGCCAGCAGGAGGGCGAGAGCGACGAGCGAGAGATATTGGCGAAGATAGGGGTAGAGGATAGACATGGCGAAAGAGCGGCGCAGGTAACATGGTCGCAGCTTTTCGCCCCTAGACGACTATGATCGATGTCCGGAGTGGATCGAGAATTGGGCAGATACTGCAGAGCCAGGGGTTCGTGCCGGCGGGGCAGCAGACACCGGGGAGCCAGCGGTGGATGCTGCAGGTGGGGGAGTGCCCGATTGAAGCCGTGGTCGCGCCCGTGCTGTGGCGGGGGAACGGGGAGGGATTTCGGACGAGTAGGGTGATCGGGTGGCGTGTGGGGCTGAGGGCGCCGCTTCCTGGACTGAGCGTGCGGATGCAGGTGAGCCACGGAGCGATTGCGAGTGCCGGGTTCATCGCCAGGGTGATGAACTGGCGTGGGCGGAAGGCGGTGTCGATGCCGGCGTGGCTGGGGCCGCTGCGGGCGTGGGCGGTGGATGCGGAGTGGGGCCGGCGGTACATGGAGGATGCGGAGGTGGCGCGGCCGCTGCAGTTTCTGTTCAGCGGGGATGCGTCGCAAATGGGGCACCGGTATCTGGTGTTTCATCCGGAAGATATGGAGTTCGGGTTCCGGTTGAAGACGGTGGAGGAGTTCGTTTGCGTGGGGCAGGTGGCGCAGGCGGTGGCGGTTTTGTGGGACCGGGCGAGGCGGCAGCCTGGGCCTGCGGTGCGGAGCGAGACGACGGGGTTTGAGCGGTTTGTGCGGGCCCATCCGGTGTTGGGGGTGGTTCTTCTATTGTTCGCGGTGATGGGGGCGCTGGGAGCGGTGGTGGTGATCGCGGTGGCGGTGGTGATTTTCGTGCTGACTATGGCGAGATAGGTGGCGGTTTGGGGCCCCACTTGCGTACTGGGCCTAAACGGTTATATGCTTCCGTCCTGCTGTAACGTACTCGCTGCAAAAGGAAGGTATATGAGAAGCTTCAGGACCGCCTGGTTCGTCCCGATCGTCCTTGCTCTTTTGGCGCCGCAACTGTCCGCACAGACGGTGGCGGGGCAGATTTCCGGACTGGTCACCGATCCTTCGGGCGCCGCGATATCGGGCGCAAACATCGTGGTGACCGACATCGAACGAAATACGAATTTCCGCTCGAACTCGAATGAGAGCGGGTTTTACCTGATATCGCCGCTGCCGCCGGGGCGATATCGTCTACGCGCGGAGCGGCAGGGCTTTCGCGCGCACGTCGTGGAGTCGGTACCGATCGCGACGCAGCAGAAGGCGGAGGTGAACATTTCGCTGCAGGTGGGCGCGGTGTCGGAATCGGTGACGGTGACCGGCGGCGCGCAGATGGTGGAAACGACGACGGCGACACTGAGCGGCGTGGTGGAGA
>CAZWDD010000113.1:0-15936 GCA_964632345.1 uncultured Solibacteraceae bacterium
TCCCTCCACAGAATGCCCCGCAAACCCCGCTTCGCCCCGCCCGGCTACTACCTCCACCTCACCCAACGCGGTAACTACCGCCAAACCACCTTCCACTCCGACGCCGATCGCCGCATCTTCCTCGAGCTCCGCTCCCTCCACGCCGAACGCCAGCAGATCGACATCCTCGCCTTCTGCCTCATGCCCAACCACTACCACCTCCTCGCCCGCGCCCACCAACCCCTCGCCATCTCCCGCTTCATGCAGTCCCTTAACGGCCGCTACTCCACCTACCTCAACGGCCGTTTCACCCGTCACGGCCGCCTCTGGCAGTCCCGCTTCTACTCCTGCCCCCTCAACTACGGCCACCTCTTCGCCGCACTCCGCTACGTCGAGTGCAACCCCCTCCGCGCCCACATGGTCGACGACGCCGCCCGCTTCCCCTGGTCCTCCGCCCCCTACCACGCCGGCCTCGCCACTCCCCCCGAATGGCTCGACATGGAAACCTTCCGCCTCCTCGCCACCCCCGCCGACTGGCCCGCCATCCTCGCCGCCCCCCAACCGCGCGCCGAAAGTTCCCTCCTCCGGCGCGCGACCCACTCCGGCGTCCTCTCTCTCTACTTCACCAACGCCTCCCCCACCAACTCCTGCAACAACGGCGTCACCGGATACGGATGATGCTTATACTGCCGGAACCCCTCCGCATACCGCACCCCGAACGTCTGCCCCCGATGATGCGTCCACTCCTCCATCGATCGCAGATAATCGTCCATCCCGTGCTGACGCAGCAGCCAGTTCCGCTGACTCGCATGCGCCGCCAGCATCTCTTTCTTCATCTCGAAATACGCCTCGATATTCACCCCAAACTCCGGCTTCACCGGACGCCCATCCCGGTCCGTCCCCTCAATCGAGTCCATAAAGTACAGGTGTGGAATCGCCTCCATCGGCGCCGCCACCCCTGTCCGGTAATTCGGTGCCGACACCGCGAAACACGCATCCCGCACCAGCACGCTCGTCGCCTCATGGTCGCAGTGATAATCCGACGGCGCCGACGTCAAAATAATGTCCGGCCGGATCTTCCGGATCAACTCCACCACCCGCCGCCTCGACGCGTCGTCGTTGAATATCGCCAGATCCCGAAACTCCGCGCACTCATAGTGCGCCCCGATCATCGCCGCCGCCCGCGCCGCCTCTTCCCGGCGAATCGCCGCGATCTCCTCAGGCCCATGCTCGGCCGACCCGCAATCCCCCGGCGTCATCGTCACCACCGTGATCCGGTGGCCCCGCTTCGCCAGATGCGTCAACGTCCCCGCCGCCAGAATTTCCATGTCATCCGGATGCGCATGTATCGAAAGTATGTGTCGCTTCATCAGTGTTTCTGCCGTTCCAGTTCCGCCAGCAAAGCCTCGGTCCGCTTGCCCGCGTGTAGTGTTGCTGTTTCAATTGCGGAAATCAGCATCGACCGGAGTCCATGCCGCTCCAATTCATGTATCGCCGCGATCGTCGTACCCCCCGGCGTGATCACCTGATCCCGCAGGATCGCCGGGTGCAGGTTCGACTCTCTCGCATGCTTCGCCGCCCCTAGCACCGTCTGCTCCGCCAGCCGCAACGATACCTCCCGCGACAATCCCATCTTCACCCCCGCCGCCATCATCGCCTCAATCACCATGTAGATGTAGGCCGGCCCCGACCCTGACAACGCCGTCACCGCGTCCATCTGTTCTTCTTCCACAAACGCCGTCACCCCCACCGCCCGGAACAGGCTCTCCACCAACTCCCGGTGCTTCCCCGTCGCCGCCCGGTTATGGCAGATCCCGATCGCCCCCTCCTCCACAACCACCGGAATATTCGGCATCGCCCGGAACATCGGCATCACGCACGCCGCCGCGTCTTCCAACACCGAAATCGGCAGCGCCGCCGCCAGCGACACCAGTACCTGCTCCTCCCGCAACACATCCCGGATCTCCCGCACCACCTTCGGCGCCGTTCCCGGTTTCACCGCCAGTATCACCACATCGGCCCCCTCGGCCGCCTCCGCATTCCCCCCCGCCTGCGCCGCCACCGCCAGCCGCTCCCGCAGCGCCGCCGCCCGCGGCTCCGTCCGCGTTGTCGCCCGCACATCCCCGGTTTTCACCACACCCGCCTTCAGAATTCCACCCAGCAGCGCCGAACCCATGTTCCCGGCACCCAGCAACGCGATTTTCATGATTCTCCATATTCCCACGCCAGCGATACACTGGTGGTTTCTCTATGCCCCTCCGCAGCTACACCATCACTCAGGGCCGCGACCGCGCTCCCGCCCGCTCCATGCTCAAAGCCATCGGCTTTACCGACGAGGACCTCCGCAAGCCCATCATCGGCATCGCCAACACCTGGATCGAAACCATGCCGTGCAACTACAACCTGCGCGCCCTGGCCGAAAAGGTGAAGGAAGGCATCCGCGCCGCCGGCGGCACTCCCATGGAGTTCAACACCATCGCCATCTCCGACGGCGTCACCATGGGCACCGAAGGCATGAAGGCCTCCCTCGTCTCCCGCGACCTCATCGCCGATTCCATCGAACTCACCGCCCGCGGCTACATGTTCGATGGCATCGTCGCCATGGTCGCCTGCGACAAGACCATCCCCGCCGCCGCCATGGCACTCCTCCGCCTCAACGTCCCCGGCCTCGTCCTCTACGGCGGCTCCATTCTCCCCGGTAAACTCGGCGACCGCGAACTCTCCATCCAGGACGTCTTTGAAGCCGTCGGCGCCAATGCCGCCGGCCGAATCAGCGATCAGGAACTCCTCGCCATCGAGGACCACGCCTGCCCCGGCGCCGGCGCCTGCGGCGGACAGTTCACCGCCAACACCATGGCCACCGTCATGGAGGCCATCGGCATCGCCCCCATGTTCACCGCCTCCATCCCCCAGGTCGACGCCCGCAAGAACGACGTCTCCCGCTACTGCGGCCAGGTCATCCTCGACGCCGTCCGCGCCGACCGCAAACCCCGCGACATCTGCAACCGCCAGGCCTTTGAAAACGCCACCGCCTCCGTCGCCGCCAGCGGCGGCTCCACCAACGCCGTCCTCCACCTCCTCGCCATGGCCAAGGACGCCGGCGTCGATCTCTCCCTCGACGACATCCATAACATCAGCCAGCGCACCCCTCTCCTCGTCGACATTAAACCCGCCGGCAAGTACTTCGCCGTCGACGTCGACAAAGCCGGCGGCATCCCCGTCATCATCCAGCGCCTCGTCCAGGGCGGCTACGCCTCCGGCGATTCCGTCACCGTCACCGGCAAAACCATCAACGAGGAACTCACCGCCGTCAAGGAGACGCCCGGCCAGCAGGTCATCCGCTCCCTCGACGATCCCATCAAGAAGTCCGGCGGCCTCGTCATCCTCAAGGGAACCCTCGCCCCCGATGGCTGCGTCATCAAGGTCACCGGCATCGCCCGCAAGGAACAGCGCGGCCCCGCCCGCGTCTTCAACCGCGAGGAGGAGGCCATGGCCGCCGTCACCGCCGGCAGCATCAAGCCCGGCGACGTCGTCGTCATCCGCTACGAAGGCCCCAAGGGCGGCCCCGGCATGCGCGAAATGCTCGGCGTCACCGGCGCCATCATGGGCGCGGGCCTCGGCGATAGCACCGCCCTCCTCACCGACGGCCGCTTCTCCGGCGCCACCCGCGGCTTCATGATCGGCCACGTCGCTCCCGAAGCCTTCGACGGCGGCCCCATCGGCCTCGTCGAGGACGGCGACATCATCCACATCGACCTCGAAAAAGCCTCCATCAACCTCGAAGTCGACCCCGCCATCCTCGCCACCCGCCGCGAAAAATGGACCCGCCCGGCACCAAAATATGCCACCGGCGTCTTCTCCAAGTACATCAAACTGGTCGGCTCCGCCTCCACCGGCGCAACCACCGACAACTAACCCGAAACCCCCACGGGGACATGCTTCAGCGTGTCCCCCAAACCCCAAAGCACAAACAGGCACCCGAAACCCCCACGGGGACATGCTTCAGCGTGTCCCCCAAACCCCCAAGCACAAACCGGCACCAGAACCACACCAGCTCAGGCACCCGCAACCCCCACGGGGACATGCTTCAGCGTGTCCCCCAAACCCAAAACACAAACAGGCACCCGAACCACACCACCATGAAACTAGCCCTCCCCTTCCTCCTCGCCGCCACCCTCCTCGCCCAGGACCCTCCCAAACCCGCCCCCGCCAAACCCACCCCGCCCCGCTCCTCCATCCAACCCTACGAAAAACTGATCACCAAAGACGCCAAAACCCAGAAAGGCCTCTTCCTCGTCCACCGCATCGCCAACAAAAACTACTTCGAAATCCCCGCCTCCGCCCTCGGCAAGGAAATGCTGATCGTCGTCAGCTTCAAATCCAACTCCACCGGCCTCGGCTACGGCGGCACCGAAATCGCCAACCGCGTCGTCGTCTGGGAACGCAAGGACGACCGCATCCTCCTCCGCGACGTCTCCCACCTCCTCGCCGCCAACTCCGCCCACCCCATCTCCCGCGCCGTCAAAGCCTCCTCCGAACGCACCATCATCATGTCCTTCCCCATCGAGGCCCTCGGCGAAGCCAACGCCCCCGTCATCGACGTCACCCGCCTCTTCTCCTCCGAAGTCCCCGAGTTCTCCGCCCGCCGCCAACTCGGTGCCCGCGGCTTTGACCCCTCCCGCAGCTTCATCGAACGCATCAACGCCTTCCCCGAAAACATCAACGTCGAAGCCGCTCATACCTTCACCTACCCCGACTCCCCCATGCCCACCTCCGCCGCCGCACCCTCCCGCGGCCCTCGCGGCATGCGCCCCGGCACCAACGCCACCATCGTCGCCGCCTACTCCCTCGTCCACCTCCCCGAAAAACCCATGAAGCCCCGCCTCTACGACGACCGCCTCGGCTTCTTCAACATTCGCCAGATCGACTACTCCTCCCCCCTCCACCGCGTCTCCGACCGCCGCTTCATCGCCCGCTGGCGCCTCGAAAAGAAGGACCCCCGCGCCCCCATCTCTGAACCCGTCAAACCCATCGTCTACTACATCGACCCCGCCACCCCGCCCCAATGGATCCCCTACGTCAAAAAGGGCATCGAGGACTGGCAACCCGCCTTCGAAGCCGCCGGCTTCCGCAACGCCATCCTCGCCAAAGATCCCCCCAAGGACGATCCCAACTTCTCCCTCGAAGACGTCCGCCACTCCTCCGTCCGCTGGCTCCCCTCCGACATCCCCAACGCCTACGGCCCCAGCATCCGCGACCCCCGCACCGGCGAAATCCTCGAATCCGACATCAAGATGTACCACAACATCCTCGAACTCCAGCGCGATTGGTACTTCACCCAGGTCGGCCATCTCGATAAACGCGCCCAGAAACTCCCCCTGCCCGATTCCCTCATGGGCGAGCTAATCCGCTTCGTCGTCGCCCACGAAGTCGGCCACACCCTCGGCCTCCCCCACAACTTCAAAGCCTCCTCCGGCTACACCGTCGCCCAGGTCCGCGACCCCCGCTGGGTTCGCCAGAACGGCCACACCCCCACCCTCATGGACTACGCTCGTTTCAACTACGTCGCCCAGCCCGAGGACGGCATCCCCGTCGAGGATCTCATCCCCAAAATCGGCCCCTACGACATCTTCGCCATCAAGTGGGGGTACACCCCCATCGATAGCGCCGCCACCCCCGACGCCGAACTCCCCACCCTCCACGCCTGGCACAAACCCCAGGAAAACACCCCCAGGCTCCGCTTCTCCCTCCCCACCACCGTCGGCGTCGACCCCGGTGACCAGTCCGAATCCATCGCCGATTCCGACCCCGTCCTCGCCACCTCACTCGGCATCCGCAACCTCAAACGCGTCCTCGACCTCGTCCCCAACGCCTACCCCGCCGATGGCGATACCTTCGAGGATCTCGCCAAACTCTACGACGCCACCCTCGGCCAGTGGCGCCGCGAAGTCTCCCACGTCGCCGCCCTCGCCGGCGGCCTCGATACCAATAACCGCCACTGGGGCCAGTCCGGCCCCGTCTACGCCCCCATCCCCAAAACCCGCCAGAAAGCCGCCGTCCAGTTCCTCGCCGCCGAGGTCTTCGACACTCCCCGCTGGCTCCTCCGTCCCGATATCACCAACCGGACCGAACCCCAGGGCGCACTCAATCGCCTCGCCCGCCTCCAGTACGCCGTCCTCGCCTCCCTCCTCGCCCCCGAACGCCTCCAGCGCATGATGGAAATGGAGGCCACCCACGGCGCCGCCGCCTACGCCCCGGCCGAGTACCTCACCGACCTCCGCCAGGCCGTCTTCGCCGAGTGGTCCCGCCCACAACCCAAAATCGACCCCTATCGCCGCAACCTCCAGCGCCTCTACCTCCGCCTCCTCGAGGAGCGCGTCAACCGCCCCGCTCCCTCCGCCGCCGCTCTCTCCGGCCCCATGCAGATGCGCCTCCTCCCCCTGAGCCCTGTCGATGACTCCCGCGCTCTCCTCCGCGCCCAACTCCGCTGGGTCCAGTCCACCGCCAAACTCCGCGCCCCCTCGGCCGACCCAGTCACCAGCGCCCACCTCCTCGAACTCGCCGACCTCGCCGGCAACATTCTCGAACCGAAGTCCCCCGCACCCGCGCCCGCCGCCCCGCGCCCGGCCTTCGACTTCCTCAACTGCTGGCCCGCTGCCTCCTGGCAGGCCGCCGACCCGCTCTCCGATCCCGCTGCGAACTAGTCCCGCAGCGGCACGGCGTCACTCCCCTTCCGCTCGCCGGTAGAGGAATATGTCCATCCAGGCTCCCGCCATCCGTTGCTCGCGGATACACCCGCCCGTCAAGTACGCCGCAGGGTCGGCCGCCGGAGGATGCGCAGGGTCGTCGCGCCGTACCTGCTCCAACATCTGGCGTTGCGGTTCAAGAAAGACCACCGCCCCGCCAGCTTTCACCACGCGCAGTGCCTCCGTCAATACCGCGCGGCGATCCTCCTCCGCAATGTGATGCAGCACCCCGAAAAAGAACACCGCCTCGAACTCCCCGGCGGCAAAGGGCATTTCACGCGCATCGAACGCGCGGAATTGAATCCTGTCGAAAACCCCCACCTGCTTCGCGGCCCACCTCCAGTCGCGGCCGGAATACAACGATTGGTCCGTCGCCGGCTCTCCCGTCAACACGCGATATCCCCGCATCGCCAGGCAGATCGCGCAGTTGCCGCTCCCCGTGCCCACATCTAAAACCGCCGCGCCGGCCGGCAGGTCCAACGGCGCCAAAGCCAGCGCCAGATCCTCCGCGACTATGTCATACCGCCTGCCCAGGACGCTGCCGATCTCCGTTGTGCTCATGTGAATTTCTCCAATTGCTAGATATGTGCGTGCGCACACACTTAATTATCGCCGGGAAGTAGAGTATGTCAAGGGGAAGAATTGCCATGAATGCGTTTGAAGAACTCTTCGATCTGGTGGGTGACCTCGCTCGGCGCCGCTTTCGGGCCGGCGAACGCGGCTTCGCCAAGCTCGGGCTCAGCCACACGGAGGCGCGCCTGCTGACTCTGTTGCAGCACGCCGGAGGCGAAGCGGCGCAGGACATCCTCTCCAACGCCCTGTCCGTCGACAGAAGCAACGCCGTGCGCGCGCTCCAACGCCTGGCGGAGAACGGCTTCGTGCTCCGCCGCAAGGACGAGGCAGACCGGAGAGCCAATCTCATCCGGATCACGCCGAAGGGCTCCAAGGTTGCCGGCAAAATCGCAATGATGCGTAAGGAACTCGCCCAGCAGTTCTTCGGCGACCTGCGCGAGCCCGAGGCCCTCGTCGTCCTGGAACTGCTCCGCAAAGCGATACCGGAACAGTAACCCTCGCTGGCCCCATCCACCAGCAACTCGTCCCCGTCGATAATGCTCGCGTTCGGCCCGCTCTCCGGGCCCGCCGCCAACTAACCCCGCAGCTTCAGCGTCGCCTTCCCCGCCGCGCCCTCGTAGAGCAACTCCACTGTCTCAATATTCTGGTCCTTCCCCCGATACGGGAAGAACACCAGCCCCGCCACCGGCAGCACTCGCTCCCCTTCCGGCAGCACCGACTTCAACGCCCGCTGCTCCATCGCCCGCCGCAGCGGAAACGGCATCTTCGGCGGCTCGGGCTTCGGTGCCCCTGCCTGGGCGCCCGCCCCGATGCTCCCCTTCGATTCCTTCTCCACCGCCGGCGGTATCCACTCCGGGTCCGACAACGACTTCATCATCATCCCGAACTGCCGGCTCTGGATCGGCATCTTCTTCTTATCGATCTTCAACGAAAACTCTTCGAACGACAGCACCAGCTTCTCGTCCCCGAAAAACGCCAGTTCCACCACCACGTAGTCTTCCGACATCAGCGGCCCTTCCATCGTCGGCACCGCATGACCCGTAAAATCCGCCCCCATCATGTACTTGCCAACCTTCGCCTGCGCCGTATACTCGCCCGCACCCGCCCGCGGCGGCAGTCCATGCACCTCCGGCGCCTGCCCCAATAAGGGCACTCCGGCCGCCAGGCTCATCATCAGCACGTCTCGTCTGGTCATTTCTGAAAGTCGCATTCCTCCCGCCAAGTTAACACAGCCCCGCCGGCCTCTACCTCCCCGCCGCGCCTGACATTGGTAACGCGCGCACCCACACCCCCAGCCGCCCCAGCCGCTCCTTCGCCATCTCCACCCGCCGCCCCGTCATCCCGTTCACATCCCCACCCGCCGCGTTCAACGCAAAATACGTCCGTCTCCCCCGGTCTTCCACATACCCCACCAGCCACATCACCGGCCCCGCCTCCACATCCGTGCACGTCCCCGTCTTGTAGAAAAGCGATCGCCCTCCCTCCGTCTCCTGATACATCATCGTCTCCAACGCCCGCAGCGTCCCCGCCCGCCCCCCATGCGCGTTCAAAAACAGCCGGTCCAGAAACTCCACCTGCTCCACCGCCGATATCCGCAGCGAACTCCCCAGCCAGAACGGCGCCGCCCACCCGCTCGTGTCCCGGTTCCCATACCCCACCCCGTCCAGAAACGCCTGCATCTTCTCCCGCCCCACCGCCAGCGCCATCTCCCGGAAATACCACACCGCCGATATCCGGAACGCCTCCCGCAGGTCCATGTCCTTTCCCCACGCCTTCACCCAGAACCCCGTCTGCGGATACTTCCCCTCGTCGTACCGCATCACATGGTCCGGCCCCGCCACCGCCCCGCTCTCCATCCCGATCACCGCATTCGCAATCTTGAACGTCGAACACGGCGTCACCCGCCGCCGCGCCTGCCCTTCCCCCTCCCACACCCGCGCCTCCCCGCCCGCCTCCTTCGTCACAAACCCCACCTCCTGCCCCATCCCCAACCCCGCCGCCAGCAGCCAGATATACGTGCGCATTCCCCTGATATAGTAACCCCGCTACCCATGACCCGCCGCCGTCTCCTCTCCCTCCTCGCCGCCTCCCCCCTTCCCTCCACCCTCGGCGGCCGCGGCTGCATCCTCCGCCACGGCCAACTTCTCCACGAGTGGGGCGACCAGGCCGAAGTCCGCGACGTCCTCTCCTCCGCCAAGCCCGTCCTCACCACCCTTCTCCTCTTCGCCATCCACGAAAAGAAGATCAGCAATCTCAACACCCCCATCGCCAACTTCGGCTGGGACCTCGCCCCCAAGGATCGCTCCATCACCTTCGCCCACCTCACCTCCATGACCTCCGGCTACGGCCGCCCCGAAGCCCCCGGCGCCGCCTGGGCCTACAACGACTTCGCCATCAACCTCTACCAGCTCACCCTCTTCGATCGCCTCTTCTGCCAGCCCCCCGAACTCGCCGCCGCCCGCCTCTCCAACGCCCTCCAACTCCAGGACGGCCTCCACTTCCGCCCCTCCAACCGCCGCCTCTCCGCCTCCGTCCGCGACTTCGCCCGCATCGCCGAATTCTGGCGCAACAAAGGCGCCTTCCGCGGCCGCCAGATCCTCCCCGCTAAACTATTCGACCGCTATTGCCGCCCCCAGGTCCCCCCCAATCTCCCCCACACCGCCAAGGCCGAAACCGACGACTACCTCAAGATCGGTTCCTTCGGCGGCGGCTCCGATCACTTCACCGACTACGGCGCCGGCATCTACGGCGGCAACTGGTGGTTCAACCGCACCGGCCGCCTCCACCCCTCCTCCCCCACCTGGCCCGCCGCTCCCCGCGACACCTTCCTCTCCATCGGCGCCCGCGGCAACAACGCCGCCATCATCCCCAGCAAAGGCCTCGTCCTCGTCGCCATGTCCGCCGCCTGGGGCGACCACCAGCCCGGCAACCCCGCCGCCCCAGCCAACCTCCACCTCCAGGCCCTCCTCTCCCTCTAAATGCCCCGCGCCATCCTCCTCGCCCTACTCTTCCTCCTCTCCTGGATCCTCTATCTCGACCGCGCCGCCATCTCCACCGCCGCCGACCTCGTCGCCGCAGACCTCCTCCTCTCCAACGACGCCATGGGCGCCGTCTTCGGCTCCTTCGCCCTCGCCTACGCCCTCGGCCAGATCCCCGCCGGCTGGTTTGCCGACCGCTTCGGCCCACGCCTCTCCCTCACCCTCATCGTCTCCATCTGGAGCCTCTTCACCGCTCTCACCGGCCTCGCCCCGGGCTTCCTCTCCCTCCTCGCCATCCGCTTCCTGTTCGGCCTCGCCGAAGCCGGCGCCTTCCCCGCCTCCGCCCGCGCCTTCTATACCTGGCTCCCTCCATCCCTCCACGGCCGCGCCAACGGCATCATCTTCTCCGGCTCCCGCCTCGGCGCCGCCCTCTCCTTCCCCATCCTCGCCGGCCTCCTCGACTCGTTCGGCTGGCGCGCCGCTTTCTACATCCTCGGCATCCCCGGTCTCCTCTGGGCCGCCGTCTGGTTCGCCTGGTTCCGGGACCGCCCCGCTCCCCCCGCCGCCGCCCCACCCCAGCCCCTCTCCACCCTCTTCCGCTCCCGCCCCATGCTCCACCTCATGTCCCAATACTTCTGCAGTAACTTCACCTTCTTCCTCTGCCTCACCTGGATGCTCCCCTATCTCATGGAGCGCTACGGCCTCTCCCGTGAGCGCGCCTCCTGGTACGCCATGTCCATCCTCCTCGTCGGCGCCTCCGCCCAATGGGTCTCCGGCTTCCTCACCGACTGGCTCTTCCTCCGCCACCCGGCCTGGAGCCGCCGCGGCCCAGCCCTCGCCGGCTTCCTCCTCGCCTCCCTCGCCCTCGCCGCCCTCTCCCGCGCCAACTCGCCCGAACACGCCGTCGCCCTCTTCACCCTCGCCACCTTCGGCACCGAAATGACCATCAGCCCCAGTTGGGCCGCCTGCATCGACTTCGGCGGCGGCCGCTCCGGCTCCGTCTCCGGCGCCATGAATATGGTGGGCAACCTCGGCGCCTTCGTCTCCTCCAGCGCCTTCCCTGCCCTCGCCCGCTGGAACGGCGGCGACGCCTCTCTCTATTTCCTCCTCGCCGCCTCCCTCAACCTCTCCGCCGCCTACCTCTGGTTCCGCCTCCCCGCACGCCACGGCTCAAAATAAACGTGCGTCACCATCCCGTGCCGCGGCACGCCCAACTGCGCGCTCCGCGCGTCGTACATGTACCCCGCCTCCACCGTCATCCACCCCGGCCCCCGCCACCGCACGCCTCCCTGATACCGCGTCGCCAGATACCCTTGCGGATCCCAGAACCACTCCCCGCTCGCATACGGCCCGATCTTCCGGTCCATTGTCATCCGAACCCGCTGCCGGAACCGCCACGTACTCGGCCGCCCCTCCGTCACAAACCGCTCCGCCAGCCCCCGCCCCGCCACCGTCACCACCCCCTTCCGGTACAGCCGTCCCTCCGCCCCGCCAAACATCCGGTGCGAGTCCTGCCACTCCTCCCGCGTATCTTCCTGCCGCCCGTAGTAGTAGCCCCCGATCACCGCCACCCGCGCATTCGCCGCCACCCGCACAATCGTCCCCGACCGGCTCTGCTGCAGCTCCCCCTCCCGCGTCCGCAGCCGCGTGTGCAGCGCCCAGTCCACCCGCTTCGTCTTCAGAAACGTGTAGTCCAGCGAATGCCAGCTCCACATCTCTTCCCCCGCCAGCGTCCCACCCGCCAGCAGTATCACCATCAGCACCCGTGGCAGACCCATTCCTATCTCCAGCCTACCGGGTTTCCCGCGCCCCCGCCCGCCCGCTGCGGTTAATCCGAGGATCGCGCTGTCCGCGCTCGCACGAATGCGCCAATCGCGTCGATCGCCCGCTGGCCCTCCGGCGTCACATCTCGCAGCAGATGCCAGACATGCACCATATCCGGGTACACGTCCAGTGTCACGCGCACGCCGGCTCCCTCCGCGCGCGCCGCGAACTCGCGAATCTGATCCACCAGAACCTCGGCGCCCCCGGCGTGAATCAATAGCGGCGGCAACCCCGCAAGGTCCGCGTTAAGCGGCGAAACGTCCGGCCGGTGCGGATCGATCCCGCCCAAATACTCCCTCGCCGCCAGATGGCAGTGCTCCGCCCGGACGTAGTCAAAGGCGTCGTTCCTCTCGAAACTGCCGCCGGAACACCCCAGGTCCACCCACGGGCAGATCGCAACGCCCGCGGCGGGAAGCGGTGCGCCAAGATTTCGCAGCTCGATCAGCGTATTCAGAACCATCGTCCCGCCCGCCGAGTCGCCCGCCAGAACGATTCGTTCAGGCGCAATCCCCTCCGACAGCACGTAAAGGTACGCGCGCACCGCATCCTGCTGCGCCGCGGGAGCACGATGCTCGGGCCCCAGCCGGTACGTTAGCGCGAACGTGCGCGCATGGGCGGCCCTCGCCAGGGCGCCGATCAACTTGCCATGCGTCCGCATCGAGCCAAACACAAATCCCCCGCCGTGAAAGTACAGCAGCACCGGTCCATCGGCGCCGGGCGGCACAACCCACGCGCCGGCAACAGCCTCTCCCTGATACGTTTCGCGGACGAAATCCGGCTTCAGTCCATCCAAGTCCAGCGGAGCCAGCGCATCGCCGACATGGCGCCATCGCACCACGCCAATGCTCGGCATCACCGACCACGCCCCCCGCGTCGCCGCCACCAGCATCTCCATTCGCGCACCCCACCCGGGCCGTAGCGGCTGCCCGAAAGTCCGGCGAAACAACGCGCGCACCGCTCCGCCCACTGAGGCGGAAACAACACGGACGCTGTCGCCGATCCCGGCGCGCGCCACTGCCGGTGGTCCCGTATTCACGGCACCCATACTACCTCACTGGAGCGTAGCCCCCCTAAATCCGCCCCATCAACCGCCGCCCCCGGCACACCGTCATCCGGCACACCACCCGCTGCCGCGCCACCTCCACCTTCCGCTGCGAATCCACCAGCCGGAACTCCCCCTCCTCCAACCCCAGCACCGCCACATCCGCCGGCCCGCCCACCGCCAGCGTCCCCATCCCCTCCATTCGCCCAATCACCCGCGCCGGCCCCAGCGTCGACCGCAGCAGCACCTCCTCAAACGGCATCCCCAGATGCAGCAGCTTCGACATCGTCGTCGGCATGTCATAAACCGGCCCCTCGATGTTCCGCTGATAGATATCGCTCGATATCGTGTCCACCGCAAACCCCGCCGCCAGGCACTTGCGCGCCTCCGCAAAGCTGAAACTCCCCAGCCCGTGCCCCAGGTCGAAGATCACGCCCCGCGCCCGCGCCTCCGCCACTCCGGCCTTCAGCCGCCCCTGCCCGTCGGCCAGCGACGTCCCGTGCCCCGTGTAGGAGTGCGTCACAATGTCGCCCGGCCGCATCTGTTCCAGTATCTCCGGCACCTCCGGCGGCGCGTCGCTGATGTGTACCATCAGCTTCAGCCGGTGCGCGTCGCACAACTCCCGCGCGATCTTAAGAAACTCCGGACTATACCGTCCGTTCATGTTCGAGCCGATCTGCACCTTCACGCCCAGCAGAAAATCCCGGTTCCGCGCCACCGCCTCCGCCGTCGGCCGCATCGCCGCCCGCACATACTTCACCGCATCCGTCTCCGGGTCCCGGAACGCCGGATACAGATACACGAACCCGAACACCCGCACCGGCGACCGCTCAACGATGTACCGCCGGAACCCGTCCACGTTGTCATGCGCGAAACTCCCCGCGTCCACCCACGTCGTCACCCCGCTCCGCGCCGCCACCGGGTCCGCATCGATCCCCGGCACCGACCCGCCCCCGAAGTAGATGTGCGTGTGCAGGTCCACCAACCCCGGCACAACATACAGCCCGCGCGCCTCCACCACCTCCCGCGCCTTCCCCGCATCCAGCCCGCTGCCGATCGCCGCAATTTTCCCGTCCGCAATCGCCACATCCGCCCGCGCCTTGTACCCCCGCGCCGGGTCCCGCACCTCCCCGTTCCGGATCAGCAGGTCATACCCCCGCTCGGCCCCCTGGCCCGCCGCCACTCCCGCCCCCGCCACCGCCCCACTCAGCTCTCGCCTGGTAATCATCGTCCAGGATTCTATCGCTTATGAAGATGCTTCGTGTCAGCGCGACGCGCCCTTGCGCCTGTCCCCATCATCCAGGTCTGCCAGCATCCCTTGGAGGAACTCCTCGCCGTCCGCGCCTTCGCCTCGGGCGGCCTCCCCCAGGGCCAATCCATACGGCTACGGAACTCTTGGATCTGGATGGCACGAAGCTCGTCCCGTTCGGCCATGAGCCGGAGTGCTTCACGAACAACTTCGCTCGCGGAGTCGTAGCGCCCAGACTGCACTTTCGCGTGCACGAACTGCTCCAACTCGGGGGTTAAATGAATGTTCATCGGGGCTCCGCTGAATCAGCAGACCAGCACGGCCATCGCTGCGCCTGGTTCGATCGTTCCGTAACAGCGGGAAGCCACTGCAAGACGCCCTGCTGAGGAACAGTGACACAATGAGAGCCAGAAACGTGGAACGTCGTCTGCCCCCTGGAGGATTCGCTTGCGCCGGCTGATCAAAACCATACTGTTGCTGATCGGGGCATGTGGAGTTCCATTGCTAACGGCGGCGCCTTGCATCGTATCTATTTATCCGCACGATGAAACAGGACTGCGGATCGCTGCTGTCATTACGGCCGCTACGTATCTGCCGGACGAGGGCTCGTCAACCGTTGACCCAAAGCTCCGGAACGCCCCGATTCAAATCCTCCGTTCACGGCTGATTCTGCCCGTCGAGCCCGACCCGGCCCAACGCATCCGGGTAGAGATGAAAGGGAAGGATGGCAAGAGCATCGTGGAGTTCCTCGAGTTCCTGCACTGTGGCCAGCGACACTCCTTCTCGAAAGGGTTAGCGGAGGAGGGAAACGGCGAAGGATATTCGGCGGTATCCGGCAGGCTGACCGGGTGCCCCGAATACCGGAACTGGTGGGTCAGAATGATGCCTATGTTTTCTTTCAGCGACCTCACGCCCATTCCAGAGGCTGACGTCGACGGAAAATCGGGGCGCTTCCAACTCCTGGGATTTATTACCGGAATTCGCCACATCATCGTGGTTGGCGTTGGAAAGGAAGCCGTCCACGCCGTCGCGGTCAACGTGGTTGGCGGGGGCGCCGTCGAGGCACCAACGGTAAACGTCTCCGGAAAATGCCACCTCGCCGATCCCGGTCGTTAGGCGAGCGCCTGGCGGTTATGGTGGCGCCAAGCCACAAAGCCCGCACCCGCCCCCCCTCACTGCACCTGCCGCCGGTGAAACTCGAGCAACTCCAAAAACCGGTCCACCAACTCCGGCCCCATCACCGGCGTAAAATGCCCCGCCACAATCTCCGTATACTCCAACTTCCGCGCCTTCAACTTCAGCAGCGTCTTCGGATACTCCGCCACATCGGCCGAATCCAGGTTCCCCAGATGCTCCTTCAAAATGCAGTTCCCATACAGCACCCGCTCCTCCGGGAAATACACAAACACCCCGTCCGGCGTATGCGCCGGCCCCGTATAGATCGCCCGCACCCGCCCGCCCTGCAACTCATAGTCCCCCTCGTGCACAACGTCCGGCAGCGTCAGCGGGATCGACGGAAACCCCTCGTAGGCCTTCTGCAACTCC
>CAZWDD010000114.1:0-15911 GCA_964632345.1 uncultured Solibacteraceae bacterium
AGCCACGGCAGAAGAGACCGGGGCTGTGCCCGCGATCCTGGAAGACCGGATGGCGGCATGGAAGTACTATGCGAATCCGAGGACCTATGGACGGGCGCTGGCGAGAATCGGGACGATGGCAGGCGAATGGGCGGGTTGCCGGCTACATGGGGGCCCACCGCGAGAGATGCTGGACCGGCTGATCGGGTAGAGCGGCGTGATAGCCTGAAAGGGTGGAAGACGCCGCCGCGATTCGCACCGAAGGCCTAACGAAATCGTACCGTTCCGGCGATGAGATACTGACGGTATTTCACGACTTGCGACTAACGGTGAAAGCGGGCGAGCGGGTGGCGTTGATCGGCGAGTCCGGCACGGGAAAGTCCAGTCTTTTGCACTGTTTAGGCGGTCTGGACAGGCCCAGCGAGGGTAAGATATACTTCGGTCAGAACGATCTTCAGGCCCTGACCGAATCACAATTGGCGGATTTTCGAAATCGCGAAATCGGCTTTGTGTGGCAGACGCACTATCTGCTGCCGGAGTTCACCGCGCAGGAAAATGTAATGATGCCGTTGCTGATCCGGGGGGAATCTCAGGAAAAAGCAGCACCGTTAGCCCTGGCGAGGTTAGATGAAGTTGGCTTGCGAGCACGTGCACATCACCGTTCCGGAGAGCTTTCCGGAGGCGAGCAGCAGCGTGTGGTTCTGGCGCGAGCCTTGGTTGGCAACCCGCGTTACCTGTTCGCCGATGAACCGACAGGCAACCTCGACGAACGGACGGGCGATATGATCTCCCGACTCTTGAAGGAGCTGCACCAGATGCATCAGCTCACTTCGATTTATGTCACGCACAGCCGTGATTTCGCCCGGTCCTGCGACCGGGTTTTGCGTCTACAGCACGGAGGTCTGGCCGACGTAACGGCCGGGATGTAGCCTATGTTTGAACGATATACAGAAAAAGCCCGGCGCGTGATTTTCTTTGCGCGCTATGAAGCGTCCCAGTTCGGCAGTCCCTATATCGAAACCGAGCACCTGTTGCTTGGGCTGCTGCGCGAGGACAAGGCGCTGGCGAACCGGTTCCTGCGGTCGAATGCGGCCATTGAATCGATTCGCAAGCAGATCGAAGCGCATACAACGATCCGGGAAAAGGTGTCGACGTCGGTCGACCTGCCGTTGAGCCACGAGTGCAAGCGTGTGCTGGCGTACGGCGCCGAGGAGGCCGAGCGGCTGAACCATAAGCACATTGGGACCGAACATCTGCTGCTGGGGTTGTTGCGAGAAGAGAAGTGCTTTGCGGCCGAGATTCTGCATGAACGCGGTCTGCGGCTTTCGCAGGTGCGGGAAGAAATCGCACGGAGCTCGTCAGAGAAGATCACGACAAATCGGCCGAAGGAGTCGTCGCTGCTGGCCGAGTTCTCGCGGGACCTGACGCAGGCGGCGATGGACGGGCAGTTGGACCCGTTGATCGGGCGCGACGGAGAACTGGAGCGCGTGGTACAGATTCTGTGCCGCCGCACGAAGAACAATCCCGTTCTGATCGGTGAGCCGGGCGTAGGCAAGACGGCCATTGTGGAAGGCCTAGCGCAGCGCATCAGCGAGGGGGACGTGCCATCCTTCCTGAGCGAGAAGCGGATTCTGGCGCTGGATCTGTCGCTGATTGTCGCTGGGACGAAGTATCGCGGCCAGTTTGAAGAGCGGCTGAAGACCATCATGAAAGAGTTGATGGAGAACCAGAACGCCATTATCTTCATCGATGAATTGCACACGTTGGTGGGCGCCGGGTCGGCCGAGGGTTCGCTTGATGCGGCCAACATTCTGAAGCCTGCTTTGAGCCGCGGCGAGATCCAGTGCATTGGTGCGACGACGCCGGGCGAATACCGGAAATCCATTGAAAAGGACCGGTCACTGGAACGGCGCTTCCAGGCCGTGAAGGTACCGCCGCCGAACGAGAGCGACGCGATCAAGATCATGTTCGGCATCAAGGAACGGTACGAGAAGTTCCATGCCGTGGCTTACACGGACGAGGCGATCGAGACGGCCGTCTTCGCGTCCAACCGCTTCATCCCGGACCGCTTCCTGCCGGATAAGGCGATCGATCTGATTGACGAAGCGGGCGCGCGAGTGAAGTTGAAGCAGACCACGTTACCCTCCGATGTGAGCGAGATCCAGAAGCGGATCAAATTCATCGTGCACCGGATGGAGAACGCAATCGCCAATCACGAGTTTGAAAAGGCGCGGTTCTACTCCGACGAGGAGCGCAAGGAGCGGGAGAACCTGCGGGCGCTGCGCGAGAAATACAACCTGGACGATACGTCGACCGGCGTGGTGTCAAAGGACGACATCGAAGACGTCGTGGCCCGTTGGACAGGCGTACCGATGACGGCCATCCGGGAAGAGGAAGTGGCGAAGCTGCTGCGGATCGAGGAAGAACTGCACAAGCGCGTGGTCAGCCAGGAGAAGGCGATCAGCGCGCTCGCGCGGGCCATACGGCGTTCGCGCGCGGGGCTCAAGTCACCGAAGCGACCGGCGGGTTCGTTCCTGTTCCTGGGACCGACGGGTGTGGGCAAGACGGAAGTGGCGCGAGCGCTGGCGGATTTCCTGTTCGGCAGCGAAAAATCGCTCATCCGCTTCGACATGTCGGAGTACATGGAGAAGCACTCGGTTTCCAAGCTGATCGGTTCGCCGCCCGGATATGTCGGCTACGAGGAGGGCGGCCAGTTGACCGAACGGGTCAAACGGCAGCCGTACTCGATCATCCTGCTCGACGAAATCGAGAAGGCGCATCCGGACATCTACAACATCCTGCTGCAGGTGTTTGAAGACGGCCAGTTGACCGACGGGCTCGGCAACACGGTGGACTTCAAGAACACGATGATCATCATGACATCGAATCTCGGAGCCCGTTTCCTGGACAAGAAGGCGACGCTCGGATTCGCAGCGCCGACGGCAGGGATGCCGGCCAAGGTCGAAGACCAAGTGATGAACGAAGTGAAGAAGGCGTTCAATCCGGAGTTCCTGAACCGGTTGGACGAGGTGATTCTCTTCACATCGCTGGCCGATGAAGATCTGATGCAGATCATGTTCCTGCTGGTGGAACAGGTGAACGTGAACCTGGCCGCCAAGCAGATCAAGATCAAGCTGCTGCCGGACGCGGCGAAGTACATTCTGGAAAAGACCTTGGTCGACCGCAGCTATGGCGCGCGGCCGTTGCGGCGGGCGCTGCAGAAGTACATTGAGGATCCGCTGTCGGAAGCGCTGATTCAGGGTTCCCTGCCCCACCCGGCGGAGTTTGAAGTGTACCTAGGCGACACTGGTATCTTCATCCGGCAACTGATCGCCGAAGAGGCGACGGTGGGCGCAAGCGACGAAGCGAAGCCAGTAGTGGCGGAACTATACCAGTTCTAACCGGAAACGAACCGAAGGAAGTGGGGCGGCTTGGGGCCGCCCCTCTTCTCGTTTAGCGGAGTTGGTTGACGTCGCGCACGGCACCGGTATCGGCACTGGTAGTAAGAAGGGCGTAGGCCTTGAGCGCCGCCGAGACGGACCGCTCCCGGTTCAACGGTTTCCAGGCCTCAGCGCCGCGGGCTTCCATAGCGGCACGGCGGCGGGCGATCTCATCGTCGGGCAGGGCCAGGCGGACGGAGCGGTTGGGAATGTCGATCTCAATCGGGTCCCCCTCCTCGACGAGCGCAATGGTTCCACCGGCGGCGGCCTCCGGCGAGGCGTGGCCGATCGACAGGCCGGACGAGCCGCCCGAGAAGCGGCCATCGGTCAGCAACGCGCACTGCTTGCCGAGACCGACGGACTTCAGGTAGCTGGTGGGGTAGAGCATCTCCTGCATACCCGGCCCGCCCTTGGGCCCTTCGTAGCGGACGACAACCACGTCGCCGGGGACCATCTGGCCACCGAGGATGCGTTCAACAGCCTCCTCCTGACTCTCGCAGACCTTGGCAACGCCGGAGAACTTCAGGATGCTCTCATCGACGCCGGCGGTCTTGACGATACAGCCACGTTCGGCGAGATTTCCGAACAAAACGGCGAGCCCGCCGTCCTGCGAGTAGGCATGCGCCTTGTCGCGGATACAGCCGTTGGCGCGGTCGGTGTCAAGTTCGGGGTAATAACGGCTCTGGGAGAAGGCGACCTGCGTCGGAACGCCGCCCGGAGCGGCGCGATAGAACTCTGGTACCTTGTCGTCGCTGGTTTGCACGACGTCCCACTGGGAGAGCGCCGCACCGAGCGACTGGCTATGGACGGTGTAGCAGTCGCGGCGGATCAACCCGGCGCGGTCGAGTTCCCCGAGAATCGCCATAACGCCGCCGGCCCGGTGGACGTCCTCCATGTGGAACTTTTGCGTGGCCGGGGCCACTTTGCAGAGGCAAGGAACGTGGCGAGAGAGACGGTCGATATCTTTCATGGTGAAGTCTACCTCCGCTTCACGAGCGGCGGCGAGAAGATGCAGGACCGTATTGGTGGACCCACCCATGGAGATATCGAGCGTCATCGCGTTTTCAAACGCCGCGAAATTGGCGATGGCGCGCGGAAGAACGGTGGCGTCGTCCTGCTCGTAGTAGCGGCGGGCGAGGTCCACGACGACGCGGCCCGCGCGCAGGAAGAGATCTTTGCGGGCGGAGTGGGTCGCCAGCACACTGCCGTTGCCGGGCAGGGCCAGGCCTAGTGCCTCGGTAAGGCAGTTCATGGAGTTGGCGGTGAACATGCCGGAACAGGATCCGCAGGTTGGGCAGGCGGAACGCTCCATCTCGGCGACGGCGGCATCGGAATTCTTGATGTCAGCGGCCTCGATCATCGCATCGACCAAATCAACGGCGCGGATCTGGCCATTCCAGTTGACCTTGCCGGCCTCCATGGGGCCGCCGGAGACAAAAACGGTGGGGACATTCAGGCGAAGGGCGGCCATCAGCATGCCGGGCGTGATCTTGTCGCAGTTGGAAATGCAGACCAGCGCGTCGGCCGTGTGGGCGTTGACCATGTATTCAACCGAGTCGGCGATCAACTCACGCGACGGCAGGGAGTAGAGCATGCCGCCGTGGCCCATGGCGATGCCATCATCGACGGCAATGGAGTTGAACTCCTTGGCGACGCCACCGTGGGCCTCGATTTCGCGGGCGACGAGTTGGCCGAGGTCCTTCAAGTGAACGTGGCCGGGAACGAACTGGGTGAAGGAGTTGGCGATGGCGATGATGGGCTTGCCGAAATCGCCTTCCTTCATTCCAGTTGCGCGCCACAGGGCGCGGGCTCCGGCCATATTACGGCCGTGGGTCGATGTACGGGATCGGTATGGGGGCATGGGAACCCCCTATTTTATCGAACCTTTTGAGCGAGCCCGGCGTCGTGCGCCCATTCGAGGAAGCGGACGGCGCAGCGATCGAGGTTGGCGACGTCGCCGCCGCCAATCAGAGGAGAGCACATTTCGTAGGCGATGGAGCCGCGGAAACCGTTGGTCTTGAGCGCACGGAGAAAGGTCTTGTAGTCGATGAAGCCTTCGCCCATGGGCACGGCGATGACAGCGGGGGTTTGCGCCTCATAGTTGATGAGATCGGGCCGGTACTTGTAGCGGGGCCGCAGTTGGTAGTCGGCGATGGTGGTATGCACGGTATGGGAACCGAGCAAGGTGGCAGCAGTTTCGATGTCGACACCCTGCAGGGCCGGCGCCCAGGCGTCGTAGAGAGCCTTCAGATGAGAGCTACCGACGGCGTGGAGCAGGTCGTGCAACGCTTCATGCCCAACGGCGATATCGTGGTGGTTCTGCAGCCCGAGGACGACATCGAAATCGGCGGCGCGGGCGGCGGCTTCGGTGAGGGTAGAGACGACGAGACTCCACTGTTCGGGATAGGAGGCGTGGGCGGACTCGTAGCCGGTAAAGATGCGGACAGCGCGGATGCCAAGGTCGCGCGCCAGGCGGCAGAGTTCCGTGATGTAGGCGAGTTGGATCTCTTTGTGGGGGATATCGCGGCGGTCGAGCCCGGCGGTGAGATCGCAGTAGCCGGCCAGGACGTTGTGATCGAGATTCAGATCGGCCAGCCGCTGGCGGAGCACGGCGCGGCGGGCGGCGTCATAGTCGAGCGGCGAGACATGCGGGCGCTTGGCCATGAGCATAACGCCGTCGTAACCCAACTGCGAAGCCTTGGACAGAAAGTCATCCACGGACAGGAACGTCTGGCCCCAAAGGCCCGCATAACTGACGGAATGAAGGAGTAATGGATGATGCATCGGGGACCCGCCCCCATCGTATCTCAGAACTCGCGGGAGACGCGGAGCGCCAACTGCGGGCCGCTACGGCGGCCGGGAGCGTGGTTCCAGCCCGCGCCGAACTGGACATTCACACGGTTGCCGCGGAGGTGGACCTGCGGCATGAGGAGGACGCCACGCTCGGAGGCCGCCCGGCCCTTGATGTTGGATTCCAGGCCGAGGGTCAAATGTTTGGATCGATGGTGAAAGATGGAGTAGTTCCCGAGGAATGCGTTGGCGCGGCGATGGCCGGATTCGGCGCGGAGGCCGGTCATGGTGAAGCCGCTCCATTTCCGGTGGAAGCGGGCACCGGCAAGGTAAAGGAAATCAGCCTGCCGGAAGGGGGAGCGATGGCCGATTTCCCCTATGGCCTGCCAGCCATGGATGAACTGTCTCGGCATGGGGCCGGGGAGTGTTCCCTGCAGAGCAAACTTGTAGGTGTCGATCTGCTGGTTCTCCATGGGCAGTTCGAACTCGACGCCATAGCCATCAAGAAAGGCGTACTCGACCTCGGGCGCCCAGAGCAGGGCGCGTTGTGGGGAGTTGGGTTGGAAGCGGAATAGACTGTTGACCTCGAACTCGCCCTTCTTTGCACCGAGGGGGCGGATCAGGTCGAAGACAAGGGGCTCCGGAATCCGCGGGAGCGCCGAGGATAGGGTGCCGTCATCGGGATCGTGCCCGGCGCCATGCTGGGCGGGCGACGGAAGAGACACGAATAGACAGAGTAGTGCTAACGCACGAATGTGCATGAAAAACCTCTTTCCTGTGGTCAGATCAATTGGCGTGTGGATCAGCGGGAAAGAGGAGCGGGGGGGCCGCGAGAAGAAAGAGTGAAGCGCTCCGCGGCCGAGGGCGCCAGTCGATCAAAAGCCCTATGCAAAGCAGCCGGAGGGAGTATACCGGCGTCGGGAAGAGATGCCGCCAATGTGGCTGCAGGTGGAACGGCGATGGACGGGCGGATGCAGACGGCAGCCGACACCCCGTGGGGAGCAGGAGTGTCACCGGTACCGGAGGGAATTCCCGCAGGCACGAAGTGACCGGCGCCATCGTTGAGCCAGACGCCGACAATTCGCCGGGCGAAAGGTTCGCGTAGGACGAGGTCGAGATCGTTGTCATTATCCAGGTCGGCGACGACGGGTGCCGGCGCAAAACGGCCCGGGAGGAGTGGCAACTGCCGGCCGCATCGCCGGAACAGTTCGACATTGCGGGCCGGCTGGAAGGGGACTCGGGCGAAATCGAGCCTTTGGTCGCCATCGAAGTCCGCAACAGCCCAGGCGGAGGAGACGTAGGGATCGAACGGCGCGCAGGAAGAAACGTCCGCGGAGAACGCGGGAAACACAGCCAACGCCAGGAGTAACAGAGCGCGCACGAAACCCTATTTTATCAGCGCGGTCAGCAGGAGATGGACAACGGGCATGGAGAAGAGCGACGAGTCCAAACGGTCGAGCCAGCCGCCATGGCCGGGCAGCGTGGTGCCGGAATCCTTTACGCCGGCGCCGCGCTTAAGAGCCGATTCGGCCAAGTCCCCCACTTGGCCGGCAGCGTTGCCGGCAATGGCCATCAGCGCGGCATAGGAGAGATCAAAGTCCGGCAGCGCCCAGCGGAGGAAGAAAACACCGTACAGGCCGGCGGCGACAGCGCTGGCGATGGCGCCTTCCCAACTCTTGCCGGGACTGATGGCAGGCGCCAGTTTGCGCCTTCCGATCGCGCGGCCGACGTAGAAGGCCGCAGTATCGCCCACCCAATTAATGGTTAAGGCAAACAGGAGCCAGTAGACACTCGCCTCGTGGAGCGCGATGGCCGATCGCCATGCGCCGAAAGTATACAGAATGCCAAGAACAAAGATGGAAGCCGAAGGAATGGCGAGGCGGAGATCCGCGGAACGGAGCGAGAACGCCAGAGCGGCCAGCACCAAGGCCATGAAAATGAGCATCTCATGGCGCGAGGCGAGCAGGAAGGCAAGTCCGGGGAGCCACCCGGCAAGGGCACCGAACGGAGCGTCGTAGTGCCTGGCAATGCCCGCAAACTCCATCCAGCAGAGGGAGGCAAACAGGCAGACAGTTCCGATGAAGACGCTCTCCGGGGCAAACAGAACGACCCAGGTAATAAGGGGAATTAGGATGAGGGAGGTAACAACCCTCTTCATCGGGACGGCACCGCTTCCGGAAGCGGCTGCGCGTCAGGAGTGCCCAAGCCGCCGAAGCGGCGTTCCCGCTTCTGGTAGTCAAGGATCGCGTTCAGAAGGTCGCGGCGCTTGAAGTCCGGCCAGAAGGTCTCGGTGACGTAGATCTCGGCGTAGGCAATCTGCCAGAGCAGGAAGTTGGAGACGCGGAGTTCACCTGAGGTGCGGATCAGCAGATCGGGGTCCGGCAGCCCCCCTGTGTAAAGGTTCGCCGCCAGCGACTCCTCGGTGATGCGGAGCGATTCGAGCGTCCCGGCCTCGCGCGCGGCGGCGAGGAGTTGATTCACGGCATCGACGATTTCCGCCTTGCCCGAGTAGTTGATGGCGAGATTGAGCCGCAGGCCGGTGTTTGACTCAGTCGCCCGAATCGTCTCCTCCAACTCCTGCCGGACCGATGCAGGCAGATAGTCGATGCGGCCGATGGCGTTCAGGCGGACGTTGTTCTTCTTAAGGGTGGCGAGTTCTTTCCGTAGATAGAGGCGCAGCAGGCTCCAGAGCGTGTCAACTTCGGTGCGAGGCCGCTTCCAGTTTTCGACCGAAAAGGCGTAAAGCGTCAGCGCCTGCAATCCGAGGGCGGCACAGGCTTCCACAGTCGTGCGCACGGGCTCGATCCCCGCCTGATGTCCCGCCACTCGCGGCAGCATGCGGCGGTTCGCCCACCGGCCGTTGCCATCCATGATGACGGCAATGTGCGCCGGAAGCCGTTGCGGATCGATGGCTAAGGCGAGAGCCAGATCCGGATCGCTCGGCGCCAAACTCTCCAGAAGCGCTTTCATCAGCGTAATTCCTCAGTGTACAACAGCATCGCCAACCCCTCGGACTGCTTCCATCCAGGCCACCCCAAGTGCCGCGATGCCGAGAAACGAGCCGAAAGGCAATTCGTAGGTGGCCGCCTCCTCGCGCGCCCAGAAGATGTAGCCCAGTCCGGAAACGGCGCCGAGGACCGAGCCCACCATCAATGCCAGCATCATCGGCATGAGGCCAAGAAAGGCGCCAATCATGGCTGCCATTTTGTAGTCCCCCATCCCCATTCCCTCCTGCCCTCGGACCTTTCGATACAGGAATCCGATGCCCCACAGCGAGCCATAGCCGAACGCCGCCCCGAGGGCCGATTCGACCACCGAATGCACCGCGCGCGACGCGCCTTCCGGAACGAAAAGGGTCGAGAAGGTAGCCGGCAGCCAGTAGAACCAAGCCATGAGGAGTCCGGCAAGGACGCCGCCCTTGGTGAACTCGTCGGGTAGAATCCGTTCCTCAAAGTCGGTCGCGATGAGTTGAAGATTCACGGCGGCGAACAGAGCGAGTTTGGCGGCGAGAAGGCTGAGGCCGAACTGAAACACTATCACAAAGTACATTACACCACAAAGCAGCTCCACGGCGGGATAGCGAATCGAAATGGCGTAGGCACACTGCCGGCATCGGCCCCGTAGCAGCAGGTAGCTCAACAGCGGGATATTGTCGTACCAGGCAATCGTGGCTTCACAGTTCGGGCAGAAGCTACGAGGCGGGTCCCAGATGGTGATATCCCGTGGGAAACGGTAGATACAGGCGTTCAGGAAGCTGCCGATGAGAAGTCCGGCGAGGCCGGCAAGAAGAGCGGCGAGCATGATCAGCTACCACGATAGCAGGGTAGCCGGAAAAACAGATCGCGGAAGAAATGTTTAGGCGGCGATGAAGGTGTCTTTGAGCAGGACCTGCCAGAAGGCAGGATCGGCAGAGACAAATGGCCGCAGCGCGAGCGGGGCCTGCGCGACTATGGCTTCGATCGTCGGTGGCGCACTACGAGGGACGACGCTAAACCCGACGGCCGAGGCAACGGAGCATGCGACCGATACTACGGCAAGAAGGTCGGTCTCTGTCACATCGAGATGGTCATGGTGGCGGCCGGCAACGAGCAGGATGTGTTCGGGGAGTTGAAACTGCTCACAAACGATGCGGCCGGCGGTGGTATGGTCGATGCCGAACAGTTCCAGTTCCGTTTCCATGACGTCGATCTGCGGATGGCCGGCGATCAGCCCATGATGTTTGACAGGTTCGGCGGCAGCGAGCCCAAACCGCCCAATATCGTGGAGCAGGCCGGCCGTCTGGGCGAGTTCACCGGAGATACCGACCTTGCTGGCCAGATGGCGGCTGATGTCGGCGGTTGCCAGACAGTGCTCCCAACACTTCTTCAAATCCGCCGCTGGCATGGCAGCGCCAGCGAAGCTTTTCGTTGCGGCCCTGAGGATAGAGTGCTCGAACATGTCGGCACCGAGCGCATTCAAAGCGGCGGTGACACACGTTACGGGGCCGCGGCGCGCGTAGAGGCCTGAATTCGCCATCTTCAATACGTTCACCGTGATCGCCGGGTCGCGCTCGACCAGTTTCGCAACTCGAGCCATGGAGCCATTCGGATTCCGCAGTTCTTGAACAACTTCGGTGGCTACCTTCGGGAACGGCGGAATGGAAGCTAACTTGGCCTGAATTTCTTTGTTCATTAGGAGCCCTACATCTCCCTATCGACAAAGGGCCCCCGTGCTTGAGCGAATTAGAGCGGAAGGGCAAAGTAATGCAAGGCGTTCGAGTAACAGATGTTCCGGACCATTCCGCCAACGAGCGCGATGTCGCGCGGCAGTTCACCGTTTTCGATATCGCGGCCAAGCAAATTGCATAATGTGCGCCGGAAGTACTCATGGCGCGGATAGGAGAGGAATGAGCGGGAATCGGTCAACATTCCGACAAAGCGGGACAGCAAGCCACAGTTGGAAAGGGCGTTGATCTGCCACTCCATCGCCTCCTTCTGATCGAGGAACCACCAGCCGCTGCCGAACTGGATTTTACCGGGAACCGAGCCATCCTGAAAGTTGCCGACCACGGTCGCAAACGCATAGTTGTCGGCCGGATTCAAGTTATAGAGGATCATTTTCGGCAGACCACCATCCTGTTCCAACTGATCCATGTAGCGGGCCACGGCATCGATCTGTGGCCAGTCCCCAATCGAATCGAATCCTGTATCGGGGCCAACCTGGCGGAACATGCGGGTGTTGTTCGCCCTGCGGGCGCCGAGATGGAGTTGCTTGGTCCACCCCTTGGCGGCATCCAGGCGGCCGAAGTAATGCATCAGGTAGCTGCCGAACTGGGCGTGTTCGGCGGCATCGGCGGCCTGACCGTTGCGGGCGCGGTCGAAGATATGGGAAGCATCCTCAAACGAACAGGGCTCGGAGAGAGCGGTGTTCAACCCGTGGTCGGACAATCGCGACCCCATGGAATGGAAGTAGTCGTGACGCGCGGCTAGCGCGTCGAGCAGGGACTGGAAGTGGGAGACCGAAGCCCCCGATGCGACCTCCAGGCGGGCGATCCACTGGTTGAACGCGGCCGGATCGTGAACCCCAAGCGCTTTATCCGGACGATAGGCAGGCAACACCTTGGTGGCAAGTCCAGAAGCGGCGATCTGCTGGTGCTCACTGAGGGAATCGGTGGGATCGTCAGTGGTACATAGGGCGCGGACCTTAAACTTCCCGAGGATGCCATGGGCCGACAGTTCGTCGGTCGCCAGCATCTCGTTGGCGCGGTTCCAGATGGACTCGGCGGAGTCTTCGTTGAGGATATCGGTAATGCCGAAGTATCGGGCGAGTTCGAGATGGGTCCAGTGGTAGAGAGGATTGCGAAGGGTGAAGGGAACCGTTTTCGCCCAGGCCATGAACTTGTCCTTGGGGCTGGCCGAACCGGTGATGAGCTGTTCGGGCACCCCGTTGGCGCGCATGGCACGCCACTTGTAGTGATCACCTTCCAGCCAGATCTCATGCAGGTTGGCAAAGCGGCGGTTGGAGGCGACGTCCTGCGGCGGGAGGTGGCAGTGGTAGTCGAGAATCGGCTCGTCTTTGGCGTAGGAGTGGTAGAGCTCGCGAGCGGCGGGGGTCTGGAGGAGGAAATCGTCGTGGATGAAGGACATGCGGTTCTCTTATTTTACGAGGTTGGCCCGTGGTTCTTCGCGGGCGATGTCGGCGGCGCTCTCCGGGGTACGGCCGTGGTCATTGGTCTCCTCGATCCAACGTTCGAGACGGCGCTTCAGCCGATCGAGCGTCTTGCGGTGCTGCGGGAGAGCGGCAAGGTTGTTGACCTCGTGAGGGTCCGCCTGGTGGTCGTAGAGTTCGAACTCGGGCCGCGTGGGGGCCACCCAGCGGGCCTGAATCTCGTTGAGTTTCCCGTGGCGGCCGAGGTCCTGAATGACGGTCAGCGCCGGGTAGCTGCTGCGGATGTACTCATTGAACTGGGAGTAGGAGCGGTCCGGGTAGAAGTTATGGATCAGCTTGTAGCGTGAGTCGCGGACGGCGCGAATGCGGTCCACCGTCATGTCGCAGCGGTCGCGTGCGGTGAAGATCTCCGTACGGGGCTTGGCCTTGCCGAAAAGCGACTGGCCGTGGAAGAGCTTAGGGTGAGGGACACCGGCGGCGTCGAGCGTGGCGGCGGTGATGTCGAGCGAGATGACCGGATCGCGGCGGACGGTTCCGGGCTTGATCCGGCCGGGCCATCGCGCAATCAGCGGGACGTGCGTACCGCCATCGTACAGCCATTGTTTGTTGCGAAGCAGGCACCGGCCGTTATCGCCGAAGACGAAGATGAGGGTGTTGTCGAGCAGGCCATCCTTGCGTAGTTCGTCGATGACCACGCCGACCTGGCGGTCCCAGTTATTGACGGCATCGATGTAGTTGGCCACTTCATCGCGGATGACCGGATGATCCGGATAGTAGGGAGGCAGTTCGACCTTGGCGGGATCGGTCAGATTGGCCTGTTTACGGGCCAGCGGCCACTGCGGCCCCTTGTGGGGTGCGGTGAAGTTGATCTGGGCGTAAAAGGGTTGGCCCTGCGCGCGCTGACGCCAATGAGTGCCGTCGAACGGTTTGTCGACGCTGAAATTGAAGTCTGTCTTTCCACTGGCGCGGAGTTGCGGGGTAATTGCGGTGACGTTGGCGGTGAAGTAGCCGGCGTCGCGGAGGCGATGCGATACGAGACGGACATCGTCCGGCGGACGGAAGCCATCCTTGCGGTGGCTCCGGTGATTGTGGGCACCGAATGCGGTCTGATAGACACCGGTATTCCAGGCCGAGCGGGCGGGAGAGCACACGGGGGCCGTCGTGAAGCAGTGCGTGAAACGAACGCCTTCGGCGGCAAGCTTGTCGACGTTGGGCGTTTGGGCCAGCGGATGGCCATAGCAGCCGAGATCGGGGCCGAGATCGTCGCCGAGTATCCAGACGATGTTTGGGCGTTGTGGCTGGGCGTGGAGGGCGGCAAACGAGGAGGCCAGGGCGGCGCGGCGGGTGATGCGCATGAGGGTCAGTTTCTCATGAAAGGACCTGGTTGTAGGCGTCGAGGGTGGCCTGCGCCATATGGGACGCGAGAAAGCGGGAGTGGACCATTTCCCTGCCCCGCGCCGCCCACTCGTCCGACTCCGGACCGAGGAGCCGGGCGCCGGCGGCCGCGATTTCGGCAGGATCGTTGGCGGTGAGCAGCCCCGTGGATTCGTGGCCGACGATCTCCGGGAGTCCCCCGACGCGGCTGGCCACCACGGGGACGCCGGCGCTCATCGCGAGCAGCGCCGCCGAGCCGAGGCCCTCCTGCCGGGTGATGTAGAGCAGGCCGCGGGCGGTTTTGAGCGACTCCAGCAGGTTAGTGGTGAACTCGACGGCAAGGCCGGACTGGCGGATCAGGTCGGAGCCCTTCATGGGGTCATCGGATGCCGAGGCGATCAAGGGGCCGGTTCGCGAGGACGGCGGCAGCGGGGCCACGCCGTCATAGACAACTTCGATGCGGCCGGCCGGCACGCCTGCCTCCATCAGCGTTTCGGCAACAAAGCGCGAGACGGCCAGAAAGAGAACGGGCTGGCGATACTTCCACCGGTTGACCAGACCGGTTTTGACCGGGAACGCCACGCGGCGGCTGACGACGAGAGGGGCGCGGGCAAATAGCGCGGCCCACGTGTGGCTGTGGGCGTCGTGAGCATGGACGATATCCGCAGCCTGGCGCAGCGCGGAGAGTGTGAAGGGATCGCCGCAGGGACCGAGCAGTTGTTGCTCAACCCCGCGTTCCTGGAGCCCCGCGATTAGCGATAGAACCTGAAACTGGCCTCCGCGCATCTGGCGGCCAAGATCGAGGTGGAGAACGCGCATCGGGATCCTATTTCAGTTTGCGGGCGATGTCGGCGGCGATGGACTTGCCGTGAAAGCGACCGTTTTCGATGAAGATCTCGTTGGTATGGACGCCGGCGACGATCACGCCGGCCAGGTACATGCCGGGTCGCTCACTTTCAAAGGTCTCGGGATTGGTGCGGGGCCGGCGTGTTACCGGGTCGAGCGTGATGCCGTGGGTGGCCAGGAAGGCAAAGTCAGGGTGATACCCGGTCATGGCGAAGACGAAGTCGTTCTTGAGCGACACCTCGCCATCCGGGGTCTGCAACCGTACCGAATGAGGCAGGATCTCGAGGACGCTGGAGTTGAAATAGGCCGGAATCTCACCGTTTTTGATGCGGTTTTCGATATTGGGCTTAATCCAATACTTGACGTGGCGGTGGATCTCCGGCCCGCGGGGGACGATGGTAACGCGGGCGCCAGTCCACCAGAGTTCAAGCGCGGCGATGGCGGCAGAGTTCTTGGCGCCGACCACCAACACGTCATGGCCGTAATAAGGGTGCGGCTCGCGGTAGTAGTGGATGACCTTGGAGAGGTTCTCGCCGGGAACGTTGAGATAGTTGGGCAGGTCGTAGTATCCGGTGGAGAAGATGACCTTTTTCGCGCGGTATTCGTGCGTTTCGCCGTTGGCGTCGCGGGAGATGGCGACGAACGCGCCGTCGGCGCCGCTGATGGACTCGACGCGCTGATATTGGCGAATGTCGAGTTTATAGTGATCGGCGACGCGGCGATAGTACTTCAGCGCCTCAATCCGGTTCGGCTTCTCGTTGAGCGACGTCATCGGGATGTCGCCGATCTCCAGCAACTCCGGCGTGGTGAAGAACACCATGTTCGTCGGGTAGTTGTAAAGGGAGTTGACGACGCATCCCTTTTCGATGAGGATGGCGCGGACCCCCGCCCTGCCGAGCTCGATGCCGCAGGCGAGGCCGGTAGGCCCCGCGCCGACGACGACTACGTCTGTCTCAAAGGAGGCCATCGACCTGGGTATAGACCAAATCGAGCGCCTTGCCGAGAAGAAGCGGATCTCCACCGCCGGCCTCGGCCATATCGGGCCGGCCGCCGCCCTTACCGCCGACGGCCTGGGCGACAAGACCGATCAGCTTCCCGGCATGGACCTTCTGGGTCAGATCCTTGGTAACGGCGCCGATGAGGGTAACGTTGTGATCCTCAGCCGAACCGAGCACGACCACGGCGGAGTGCCATTTGTTACGAAGCGAGTCAGCAAGGGCCCGCATCTGGTGGCGGTCCAGCCCATCGATCTCAACGGCCAGAACGTGAACGCCCTTAATATCGCGGCCTTGAGTTTCAAGCGACGCGCTCTGCGACTGGGCGATCTTGTTCTTC
>CAZWDD010000115.1:0-15829 GCA_964632345.1 uncultured Solibacteraceae bacterium
AGGTATCGATGAGACGGGCGCGCTGAACCTCGCTGGCGAGGTTGCCCATCATGGCGAAGACGGCCATGCGGCTGACGACGTCGTTCGGGCGCCAGAGGCCGGGTTGGTAGCCGAGCTTGCGGAACTCAACGGAGGGCTTGCGGCGGGGATCCTGAATGTAGGCATTGATGCCGCGGACGAAGGCGTTGACGATGCGCCAGGTGTCTGGGGAGTAGCTGGGCCACTCCTGATGCCACTGGCCGCGGTAGCGGAGGAGGAGGGCGGTGCGGTCCCGCTCGACGAACGCCGGGCCGAGGACTTCGGCAAGTTTGCCGGTGGCCTGGCGGCGCCAGAGGTCGAGTTGAAAGAGGCGGTCGCGGGCGGCCAGGTAACCCTGGGCGAAGAAGAGGTCGTCCTGATTGGCGGCGTAGATGTGGGGGACGCCCCAGCGATCCCGCAGGATTTCGACGGGGCGCTGGAGGCCGGGGAGGCGCACGTCTTCGGCGTGGAGGACAAGGCCGAGGAGCAGCAGCGCGAACGGCTTCACTCGCGGGCGTCTCCGTGGATGGAGGGCCAGGCGGGGCGGCGCTTTTCCTTAAAGGCGGCGACGCCTTCGGCGTAATCGGGATGCTGGAAGACCTGGGTGCGGAGGGTGCGCGCAATGGCGCCGGCATCGGCGGCGTTTAACTCGCGGGCCTGGTTGACGTAGTCCATGCCGAAGCGGGTGACGTGGGGGCTGTGGCCGGCGATGGTGTGGGCGAGGGCGGAGGCGCGGTCATCGAGTTCGAAGGCGGGGGCCACCTGATGGATGAGGCCGATACGAAGGGCTTCATCGGTCTGGAAGACGCGGGCGGTGAGGGAGAGCTCCAGCGCGCGGCGTTCGCCGATGGCGGCGGCGACGGCGCGGAAGATGACGAAGGGGAACATGCCGATGCGGAGTTCGGTGATGCCGAAGTTGGCGCCCATGGCGGCGACGACGACGTGGGCATTGCAGAGCAGGCCGACGCCGCCGGCGAGCGCGGGGCCCTGCACGGCCGCAACGATCGGCTTCGAAAGCCGGGTGCAGACGGTGAAGAGTTGCTCGTGGATATCGAGGCCGCCGCGAGGGCCGAGTTCGACGCCTTCGTCGAGATCCATGCCGGAGCAGAAGACGTTGCCCTGGGCGTCGAGGAGGATGCAGCCGGTGGCGGGGTCGGCAGCAGCATCGTCAAAGGCATCGAGGAGTTCGCGGCACATTTCGACGCTGAGGGCGTTGCGCTTTTCAGCGCGCGTCATGGTGATGCGGCGGACGCGGCCTTCCTGGTTAATCTGTAAGTTCTGACTCATCGACCTCAATCTCCATGCCGAGCAGCGCGGCGGCCATCGTCTTGCCCTGCGCGTCGATGCGGAGCGACAGCGTGCCGCCGCCGCCGAGGGCGCCGTGGCAGAGGAAGTTCAGCGCGCCGAGGTTGGGCAGTTCAAAGCGTTCGACGCGGCCTTCGATGAGCGAGCCGAAGTGGGCCTTGACGCGTTCGGGCGTGACCTCGCGGACGAGCAGGGGGAAGTGCTTTTCGTTGTAAGCGATGATGCCGATGTTCGACGTGTCGCCCTTGTCGCCGCTGCGCCCGTGGGCGATGCGGGAAAGCGGGATCTTCATTCCACCACCTCCACGCGGGTTTGAATCTCCTGGCGAGGGATGAGCGCGGGCCAGTAGGCGACCACTTCGCGCACGGACGGGCGGCCGTCGCCGTAGCCGGTGGCGGTGGGGGGGCCGTTGAGCACGAGCGGGATCAACTCGCGGGTGAAGCGGTCGACGGCTTTGCGGTCCTGCCCGCGGACGCCCATGCGGAGCATGACTTCGGCGGGCTGGGGATTTTGTGGGGCGGCTGGGCCGTGGCAGGCGTTGGCGCCGAAGTATTCGCTGTGAATCTCCTCGAAGGAGAGACCGAGGGCGGCAAGGCGGGCGCGGACAATGGCGTCGGCGGCGCGGGCTTTTTCGAGCGCGTCAGGCCAACTGTAGACGATCGTGCCGAGGGCCTTGTAGCCGTGGAGATAGCTGATCGACACCTTGAGAAACGGCGTGGCCGGGGCGCCGCGGATGCCGGTGACGCGGACGCGGTCGTCTCCATCGGGCCGCAGCCGGATGCTGGTGAAATCGGCGATGCAATCGGGCGTGATATAGCTGGCGGGGTCACCGAGTTCGTAGAGTAACTGCTCCTTGACGGTATCGAGGGAGACGCGGCCGCCGGTGCCGCGGTGCTTGGTGATGACGAAGGAGCCATCGGGTTCGGCTTCGATGATGGGATAGCCGATGTTGGCGAAATCGGGGATCGATTGCCAGTCCGCAATGCAGTTGCCGCCGGTGCATTGGGCGCCGCATTCGACGATGTGGCCGGCGATGGTGCCGGCGGCGAGCAGGTGGAACTGATCAGGGCGCCAGCCGAAGGCGTGGACCATGGGGGCGAGGGCGAGCGCCGTGTCGGTGGAGCGGCCGGCGATGACGACGTCGGCGCCGGTGGCGAGGGCTTCGGCGAGCGGGAAGGCGCCGATATAGGCATTGGCGGAGGAGATGCGGCCGCGGATGGCGGCGAGGGGTTCGCCGGTCTCCATGTTCTGCAGCGCGATGCCGCGGGCGAGGAGGTCATCGATGCGTTCGTAGATATCGTCGCCGAGGACCACCGCTACCTTCAGCGCGGGGGCGAGGCGCTTGACTTCGCGCGCGCAGGCGATGGGGTTGACGCCGCCGGCATTGGCGACGACGCGGACGCCGCGCTCTTTCATGCAGGCGGCGATGCGGCCGATGAGGGGCGGGAAGTCGCGGGCATAGCCGAGATTGGGGTCGGCCTGCTTCTGCTTCTGGACGATCGACATGGTGACCTCGGCGAGATAGTCGAGGATGAGATAGTCGATGGGTCCGTCTTCGACAAGGCGCACGGGAGCTTCCAGCCAGTCTCCCCAGAAGCCCTGTCCGTTGGCGATGCGAATCATAGGCGCTCCAATACAAGGTGGCCGCGATGGCCGCAGATATCGAGGGCGAGGGCGAGATGTTGGCGGGTTTCGGCGGGATCGATGACGGCGTCGCAGTGGCCGCGGGCGGCGGCGTGGCGAGCGTCGAGCCAGCGTTCGTAATCGGCGCGGGTCCTTTCGATGCGGCGTTGGAGATCGTCGGGAACGGGTTGGCCGGCCTGTTTCAGCCGTTCGAGTTCGGGGCCGTGGACGGCCTGCACGGCCGACTCGCCTTCCATGACGCCGATGCGCGCGGTGGGCCAGGCGAAGGTGAAGTGGGGGTCGAAGCCCTGGCCGGCCATGGCGTAGTAGCCGGCGCCGGAGGCGTGGTTGACGGTCAAGACGATTTTGGGCACCGTGGCGCAGGCCATGGACTCGACCATTTCGGCGCCAGCGCGGATGATGCCGCCCTTTTCGGCATCGAGGCCGACCATGAAGCCGCTGACGTCCTGGATGTAGAGAATCGGGGTCCCGGCGCGTTCAGCGTTTTCGACGAAGTAGTTCACCTTGCGGGCCGATTCGGTATAGACGATGCCGCCGATGCGGGGGCCGGCGGGGGTTTTGAGGAAGCCGCGGCGATTGGCGATGACGGCGACGGGGCGGCCGGCGAGGCGGGCCTCGGCGCAGAGCATTTCGGGGGCGAAGTCGGATTGGAATTCGGTGAAGCCATCGGCGTCGAGCAGGCAGCCGAGCAGCGATTCCATGGAGTAGGGCAGGCGGTGGTCGGCGGGCAGGATGGAGTAGATCTGCTCGGGTGGGGCAGCCGGGCCGGGGTCGGGCGGCAGGGCGGCGGGCGCGGGCATGGCGCGGAAGCGTTCGCGGATCTGACGGAGGCAATCGGCGTCATCGGCGGCGCGGAAATGGGCGACGCCGCTTTCGGCGGTGTGCATGCGGGCGCCGCCGAGATCCTCGGCGGAGTTGACCTGGCCGGTGGCGCCTTTGACGAGATTGGGACCGCCGAGGCCCATGAAGCTGGTGCCTTCCACCATGTAGATGACATCGCTTAAGGCGGGCAGGTAGGCGCCGCCGGCGATGCACATGCCCATGACGGCGGCGATCTGCGGGACGCGGAGTTGGCGGCGCATCAGAGAGTTGTAATAGAAGATGCGGGCGGCGCCATATTGTCCGGGAAAAATTCCGTCCTGGAGGGGGAGGTTGACGCCGGCGGAATCGACCAGGTAGACGATCGGGATGCGGTTCCGCATGGCGATCTCCTGGGCGCGGAGGATCTTGGCGATGGTCTCCGGCCACCAGGCGCCGGCCTTGACGGTGGCATCGTTGGCGACGACGACGGCGGGGCGGCCCTGAATGCGGCCGACGACGGTGACGACCCCGGCGGCGGGGGCCTGTCCGTCGTGGAGATCGTAGGCGAGGAGGAGGCCGATTTCGATGAAAGGCGCGCCGGGATCGAGCAGCGCGGCGAGGCGCTCGCGGGCGGTCCACTTGCCGTCGCGATGCTGTTTTTCGATCTTGGCGGGGCCGCCGCCGGCGCGCAAACGGGTCTCAAGGTCCCGCAGTTCCGCCAGCCGCTCGCGCATCCAGTCCGCCATAGGGTTCGCTCCCAGTATAGTTCCGGTGCTACGTTCAAGAGATATCTATGCTCGGAATAGTCCCTCGCGCCGCCCGTGTCACGTGGACTGTCTTCCTGGTCGTGCTGGTGATTGCACTGGCGTGGCTGGCGCGGATTGCGCTGCTGGCGGCGTACCTGCTGCATCCTCTGGTGGAACTGGTGCGCCGGTTGCTGCCGCCACGCGCGCCGGGCATCACAGCGGCGGCGGTGGTGTACCTGGGCGGGGTCGCGGTGGTGATCGGCGCATCGCTGGTGATCGGCACGCGGCTGGCCGAGGAGGCGACGCAACTGGCTGGACGGCTGCCGCAGTATCTGGCGCGACGGGATACGCTGTTGGAGCAGTATCTGCCGTCGATATTGACGCCCTACCGGGCGCAGATCGCCGAGGCGCTGAGCGCACAACTGGAGACAGGGCAGGAGATGCTGCTGCCGGCGCTTTCGGCGCTGGGCAAAGGGCTGATCTCGCATCTGCCGGCGCTGCTGTTCGCGGTGTTGGTTCCGATACTGGCGTTTTTGATCGAGCTGTCGCTGAACGATATGCGGGCGGCGATCGTTGGGCTGTTCACGCGCGATCATCATCAGGAACTGGCGCAGCACATTGTCACCGATGTGGACCGGCTGCTTGGGCTGTACATGCGGGCGGTATTCCTGCTGGCGCTGGCGACGTTCGTTTCGCACGTGGTGGCGTTCGGGATGGCGGGCGTGCCGTATGCGGTGCTGCTGGCGGCTATCTGCGGATTGCTGGAGTTCGTGCCGGTGGTGGGACCACTGTCGGGAATGGTGATTGCGACGACGGTGGCGGCCTTCAGCGGGTATGAGCATATCGCGGGGCTGATCGTGTTTTTCCTGGTCTACCGGCTGTTCCAGGATTACGTTTTGCAGCCGTGGCTGTACAGTTCCGGGATCGAAATGCATCCACTTCTCGTACTCTTTGGTGTACTGGCCGGAGAGCAGATCGGCGGCGTGACGGGGATGTTTCTTTCGGTGCCGCTGCTGGCCGTATTCCGCGTGGTGTATCGCCGCGCGATGGCGACAACGGAGATATCGGGATCCTTATGACTCTTGTACTTTTTTTAATTGGACTTGGACTGTTGTTTCTGGGCGGCGAGTATCTGGTGCGCGGCGCGGCGAGCCTGGCGACGAGCATGGGGATTTCGCGCGTGGTGGTGGGGTTGACGGTGGTGGCGTTTGCGACGAGCGCGCCGGAGTTGGCCGTGAGTCTGCAATCAGCGCTGGCCGGGCAGAGCGATGTTGCCGTGGGGAATGTGGTGGGCAGCAATATCTCGAATATTCTGTTGATCCTGGGAGCATCGGCGTTGCTGGCGCCGCTGATTGTGGCGCGGCAGATTGTGCGGATCGATGTGCCGATGATGATTGCGGCGGCGGGGGTGACGTACGCAGTGGCGATCGACGGCGCCGTTAGCCGGGCCGAGGGGTTCTTGATGACAGGCGTGCTGGCGGCGTATCTGGTGTACGCCGTCTGGTCCAGCCGGAAGGAGCAGACGGCCGCCGAAAGCGAGGAATCGGTGCGGAAGCAGCCATGGAAGGACCTGTTCTTCGTGGCGCTGGGCGTGGCGATGCTGGTGGTGGGCGGGCAGTGGCTGGTGGATGGAGCGGTGGCGATGGCGCGGATTTTCGGCATCAGCGAGCTGGTGATCGGGCTGACGGTGATTGCGGTGGGCACTTCCCTGCCCGAGCTGGCGACGTCGATCATCGCGGCGCGGCGCGGGGAACGGGAGATCGCCGTCGGAAATGTTGTGGGGAGCAACATCTTCAACCTGCTGGCGGTGCTCGCGATGACAGCGATCTTCGCGCCCGGCGGCGTGCCGGTGCCGGACGCGGCGCTGGCGTTCGACTTTCCGGTGATGATCGCGGCGTGCGTGGCATGCCTGCCGATCTTCGTGACGGGCCATGAGATTGCGCGGTGGGAGGGTGGTGTGTTTCTCGGCTACTACGTCGCCTACACCATCTACCTGCTGATGAACGCGGCCCATCACGCGGCGCTGCCGCTCTACAACAGCGTGATGCTGTGGTTCGTGATTCCGCTGACGGTGATTACGGTGGGCGTGATTGTCTACCGCGAATTCCGGGCGAAACAGACGGTCTGATAAGCTGGGAAGAGAATCGCGGCGGGTCGGGCGCCGCGGCGTTGCATGACACTTTTTCTCTTTCTGGTTGGTCTGGGCCTGCTGTACTACGGCGGGGAGTTTTTGGTACGCGGGGCGGCGAATCTGGCTGTGAGCGTCGGTATTTCGCGGCTGGTGGTGGGGCTGACGGTTGTGGCCTTTGCCACGAGCGCACCGGAACTGGCCGTCAGCCTGCAGTCGGCCCTGATCGGGCAGAGCGACGTGGCGGTGGGGAATGTGGTCGGCAGCAATATCGCCAACATTCTGTTGATTCTGGGCAGTTCCGCGATGGTGGCGCCGCTGGTGATCGCACGGCAGATTGTGCGAACGGACGTGCCGATCATGATCGGAGCGGCGATTCTGGCGTATGTGTTTTCCATGGACGGCGTGATCAGCCGCGGGGAGGGGCTGGCGCTGTTCGGCCTGCTGATTGTCTATGTCTTCGTGGTGATCCAACTGAGCCGGAAGACGGTGGCGGCGGCGGCAGAGGAGGCGGACGAAGACGCCGAGCCGGTGCACAGGCAGCCGTGGAAAGACGCTGGATTTGTGGCGCTGGGTGTGGCGATGCTGGTATTGGGCGGGCAGTGGCTGGTGAACGGGGGCGTGGCCATGGCGCGCGCGCTGGGGGTTGGCGAACTGGTGATCGGGCTGACGATTATCGCGGTGGGCACGTCGCTGCCGGAGTTGGCGACGTCGATCATCGCGGCGCGGCGCGGGGAGCGGGAGATTGCCGTCGGCAACGTGGTGGGCAGCAACATTTTCAACGTGCTTTGTGTGCTGGGGCTGACGGCGACGTTCGCGCCGGGCGGCGTGCCGGTCGCCAAGGCAGCCCTGGCTTTCGACTACCCGGTGATGCTGGCGGCGAGTATCGCCTGCCTGCCGCTTTTTGTGCGGAAACATGAGATCGCGCGGTGGGAGGGATACACCTTTTTCGGTTACTACATTGCCTACACGATCTATCTGACACTGGACGCGACCGGGCACGAGGCACTACCGCTGTTCAGCAGCGCGATGCTCTGGTTCGCGATGCCGCTGACGGTGGTGACCGTGCTGGTGGTGCTGTTCCGCGAGTTCCGCAACGGCACTAGCGCGGCGTGACGCGCGGCCAGGCGAGTTCGAAACCTTCGTTGACCAGGCGGCTCTGCAGCGAGGCGAGCAGCGCCTTGTTGGCCCGGATGTGGCGAGGCGGATGGCCGGTGCGGACCGCTTCGGCCGCGACGGCACCGGCCGCTTCGCCGATGTTCCATTCGACGGGGTGGAGCCGGTAGCAGCCGTTGGTGACGTGCGTGACGCCGAGGTTCTTGGCGCCGGCCAGCAGGTTTTCGACGCGGCGTGGCAGCAGCGCGCCGAGCGGAATCTGGAAGGGTAGCGAACTGACGTCGATGTAGTTGTCGCCGCCGCTCGATGGGTGGAGGTCGATGCGATAGCTGCCGACGCCGACGCTATCGGGGTAGCTTTCGGCGGTGACGTCCTCGCGGCTTTTCCCGGTGAGCTTCATGCGCGCCTCGGTGCCGACGTGCTGCTCGACAACGGTGACTTCGGCGCGGATGCGCCGCGATTCGCGGATGTAGGGATACATGGCGAGGCCATCCTCGGTGCCGGCCAGGTCGCCGCGCAGCCGCAGCCCCTTCCAGCCCTGGCCTCCATCGGGGCGGGGTGCCTCGGTCTGCATCCAGTAGAGCAGCGAGAGGCTCAACTGCTTTGCGCGGGCCAAATGCTTAGCCGCTTCGGCAGGGGGAACGCCATGCAGGTTGCCGAGCCAGTAGTCGTTCTGCGGCCAGTTGATGAGCGAGATATCGCCGGGGTAGGCGCCGGGCGTGAAGTTACGCGTATTGGCAATGCGGCGGTAGATGAAGAGGTTGAGGGCGTTGGGCGGGTTGTGCTCGGCAGTGGGATCGAACATCACCTTGCGCTCTTCGAGCGTGATGGGGTTACTCATCGACCAACTGAGGAGCTTGCCGGGCCAGGCGGGTTTCATGGCCGGGACGTAGTCGCGCCAGAAGGCGTACTCGGCGGGCTTGTCGATGACGTGATCCTGGCCGGCGACGTGGTCGACAGCGAAGCAGACGGTGAAGGCCTGCTGATTGTCGGGCTGTGCCTCGGCTGGGGCGCTGGGCTCGCCGGTTTCGCGGTTGGATTCAAAGCCGGTGACGAACTCGACGCGGGCGAGGGGGAGAAGGTCGCCCTGCTCGGTGGCGTCGATGAAGTACGGCGCGGTGATGGTCTTTTCGAGACCCGACTTGTGGCGGACGGTGACGGCGCGAATGCGGTCGCCGGCGGTATCGGCCTTGACGGGTACAGTTTCGTAGAGGAGCGTCAACTGGCCGCCGGAGATGTAACGGGCGAGCATGGCATCAAGGACGGCCTTGGAGACGTGCGGCTCGTGCGTGATGCGGGAGACGGAGCCATCGCCGGGGTTGAGATTCCAACGGGCGCGGGCGGCGGGGGTGAGCGGGTAATGGTCGCGGTAGTAGGCGCGGATGCGCTCGCGGTATTCGCGGTAGAGGCGGGTGCCACCGAACTGCTCGATCCAGGGATGCTCATCGGGGGGGACCATCTGCGACGTCAACTGGCCACCGGGCCAGGAGGTCTCTTCCGTCATGACGACGCGCATGCCGGCGCGCAGGGCGGCCAGTGCCGCGGCGACGCCGCCCGTGCCGGCGCCAATAACGGCGACATCGCAGCGCAGTTCGCGCGCGGCGCCCCAGAGTCCCATTACCCCCAACTGCAGAAATCCGCGACGAAGCAGCATATTTTCTATGCTAGCGTCGCGCGGGTTACTCCGCCCAGCCGATGGGGTGCGCGGTAACCTGGCGGGACCGGTCGGCGAGGCGTGTCAGGAGAGTCCACGGCAGCAGGGACTCCCAACCGCCGGCCTCGCGCTGCTTGAGGTTTTTCAGGATCTTGTAGCGCAGGATGTCGTCGAAGCCGGGGAGGAATCCGCGGAAATCGGCGCGAAATCCGGCTTTTTCGAGCGCCGTCCGCAGCGTGGCGGGCTCGAAGAAGCTGATGTGAATTTCCGGGACGTTGTAGCCCCATTCCAGGAAGAGGTCCCGGTAGGGCGCGGCGTTGCCGGTGGTGAGGAAGAGCAGTCCGCCGGGCTTGAGCAGCGTCCGGATGCGGCGCAGCACGGCGACGGGGTCCTCGACATGCTCGATGACTTCAATGGCCGTGACCACATCGCAAGTGCCGGCGTGCGCGGCGAGTTCGCTTTCGTTCAGGATCGGGATGCCGAAGCCGCGGGCATAGCCGGCCACCCAGCCTTCCTCAAAGCCCAGCATCTGGCACCCGGCGGCGGTGCGGACATGGCGAACCAGGCCGCCGTTTCCACAGCCGAAGTCGATCCACTTCGTCTGCGCATTGACGGGCCGCAGCGAGTTGACGAGCCGGGTAATGCCGCGCCATTCGTGAATGCGGACGGTGCGGGCGGGGTGTTCGAGTTCAAAGACGTAGTCGATCCAGGGATCGGGCCCCTGGCCGCGGTAGTAGGCCTCGTTGTAGATGCTCGCGTAGTCGGTCCAGGGATTGGCGACGAATGTGAAGGCGCAGGCGGGACAGCGCTGGTAGCGGAATTCGCGGCGGCAGTGCGTGCCTTGTTTGGCGCCGGCAGGCAGCGTCGCGGCGCCACAGATGCGGCAGGTCATGGCACGCGCCTCGGGCTAGGCATCGCGCGGGCGGACGTAGTATTCCAGCGCCTCGGGGGCGCCGAGGTTCTTCGGCTCGGCGGCGGCATCGGGGTGAGTGGCGCGGTAGCGATCCAGGATGAACTTCTGCATGTCGGCGACGACATCGGGGTGTTTGGCCGCGACGTTGACGAATTCGCCGGGATCGGATTTGCGGTCATAGAGCCGGATGTAGCGACCTGGGGTGGGATTATCCGTTTCATAGCCGTCGGTGCGCTTGCGGCGGCCGGAACAGAAGATGTATTTCCATCGGCTGTCGGCGGCGAAAACTTCTTCGTTCTCCAGATACTGGCTGAAGAAGCGGCGGCGTGGGGCGCGGGGCTTGCGGCCCTCCAGATACGGGCGCAGGGACTGGCCATGCTGGACGGGCAACGGGTCGAGGCCCATCAGATCCGTAATGGTGGCCGAGACGTCGACATGTTCGGTGAAGTCGTTGACGACAGCGCCCTTGCGGATGCGGTCCGGATAGCGGACGATGAGCGGCACGCGGAGGGCGGGCTCATAGCCGCAGTGTTTTTCAAAACGGCCGTGCTGGCCGATGCAGTAGCCGTGATCGGCCAGATAGACGACGCAGGTGTTGTCGGCCAGGCCGAGTTTGTCGAGCGCCTTCAGCACGTCGCCGATGTTGCGATCGAGACACGAGACCGAAGTATAGTAGGCGGCGGCAATGCCCTGTTTTTCTGCGGGCGAGAGGTCGCGGAAGATGAGCGGGATCTGGGGGCCATCCTCGGGTCCGACCTTGGGGACTTCGAAGGAGGCGGGGTCGAACTGATCCTTGGCGTCGATGGGAAAGTCGTAGGGCGAATGGGGTTCGGGGAAACTGACCCAAAGGGCGAAGGGCTCGGCGTCGTCCTTGTGGCGGGTGAGCCAGTCGATGGCGCGGTTAGCGGTGAAGGTGCCGCGCATCTCCTCGTAGTAGCGGGGGAAGGGGAGTTTTTCGGCGTTGAGCCAGATGCGGGCAGGGTCCTTGAAAGGCTGCCAGCGGGGCTTGCGGCGGACGCCGGCGGGCAGTTCGCGTTTGACGGGCTGGGCGTTCCAGGCCTTGGCGATGTCCTGCTCGGTCATCATCTCGTCGAAACCATAGAGGCCGGGGGCGCTGGGCCGGTTGAGGTGCATTTTGCCGAAGACGGCGGTGCGGTAGCCGGCGCCCTTGAACTGTTTGGCGAGGGTGGGCTTGGCGGGGTCGAGCGAGGTGCGGAGGGTGGTGACGCCGGCGGCCGATGGCATCTGGCCGGTAAGCAGGGACTGGCGGGAGGGGGTGCAGACGGGCTGGTTGCAGTAGTGACGGGCGAAGCGGACGCCGCTGGCGGCGAGTTGATCGAGATGCGGCGTGATGGCTTTGCGGTTGCCATCGGCGCCGAGCACGTAGCCGGCGTGGTCGTCGGAGATGAGGAACAGGAAGTTGGGCTTTCGCCCGCGCTGGGCGGCGGCCGCGGCGCCGGCGGACGAGGCGAGCAGAGCGCGTCGGGAGATCATTCTGCAATGCTACTCCAACCGCGCCGGGTGAGGTCGCGGTAGATGTAGTAGCCGGCGAGAGCGGCGAGGGCCAGCATGCCGGCGCCGAGCGCCGTTTCGCGGAACAGCAGCTTGCCGAGGCCGAACAGCGACATATAGATCATGACGCAACCGGCGAGCCAGCAGCCGAGGTTATTGAGTCCATCGCCGGCCGGCTTCACATCGGGCGCGGCGGCGGCCACCGGACCCCAACCCGTGCGCGAGGGGCGCGTACGTCGGTAGAAGCTGACGAGCGTCTCCTGGGACTCGGGCGCGGTGAGGTACGTCGCGGCGAGCCAGGCGGCCGAGGTGATGGCGACGGTCACAATCATGAGCCAGGCGAACTCGACGGGGTTATCGGAATCGAACTTCCAGATGACCTGCATGGAAACGCTGACGACGAAGGCGGTGGCCATGGCGGCCACTTCGCTCCAGGCGTTGACGCGCCACCAGTACCAGCGCAGCAGCAGGACGCCGCCGGTGCCGGCGCCGGTGACGATCAACAGTTTCCAGGCGCCGGAGATGGAGTCCATATAGAAAGTGACGCCGGCGGAGATGAGCGTAATGGCGACGGTTGCCGCCTGCGACATGAAGACGTAGTGGCGGGCGGTTTCGTTGGGCTTGAGGAAACGGCGGTAGAAGTCATTGATGAGGTAGCTGGCGCCCCAGTTGAGCTGGGTGGCGATGGTGGACATGTAGGCGGCGGCAAAGCCGGCGAGCATGAGGCCGCGGAGAGAGGGCGGCATGTGGTCGATCATCACCTTGATGTAGCCGGTTTCCGGATCAGCGAGGCCGGGGTAGAGCACGACGCTGGCGAGGGCGGTAAGGATCCAGGGCCAGGGGCGGATGGCGTAGTGGGCAATGTTGAACCAGAGCGTGGCCAGCAGGGAGTGGCGCTCATCGCGGGCGGAAAACATGCGTTGGGCGACGTAACCGCCGCCGCCGGGTTCGGCGCCGGGATACCAGGTGGCCCACCAGTTGAGGGAGATGTAGACGAGGAAGGTGATCATCGGCATCCACGGGGAGTCGAGATCCGGGACAAAGGAGAGCAGGGAGTTCTTGCCGCCCGGAGTCGCGCCGCGGGCGATGTCGAGCGCGGCCAGTTTTTCCAGCATGGCGTCCATGCCGCCGGCAGCTTCGACTGCGCAATAGGCCAGCACGATGACCATGGCCATCTTGATGAAGAACTGGACGACGTCGGTGACGAGCACGCCCCACAGGCCGGCAAGCGTGGAGATCCAGGAGGTGATGCCGATGAGGAAGAGGACGATGAGAATCGCGGTGACCTTGTCGACGGAGAGCACCATCATGAGAATCTTGACCATCGCCAGGTTCACCCAGCCGAGTACGATGCAGTTGATGGGGATGCCGAAGTAGAGCGCGCGGAAGCCGCGGAGGAACGCGGCGGGCTTGCCGGAGTAGCGAATTTCGGAGAACTCGATATCAGTCATGACACCGGAGCGGCGCCAGAGGCGGGCGTAGAAGAAGACCACCAACATACCGCCAGCGACGAAGTTCCACCACAGCCAGTTGCCGGCGATGCCGTTGCGGGCCACCATGCCGGTGACGGCGAGGGGCGTATCGGCGGCGAAGGTGGTGGCGACCATGGAGGTTCCCGCCAGCCACCAGGGAACGTCGCGGCCGGAAAGGAAGAACTCATCGACGCTCGAACCGGCGCGCTTCTTGTAGTAGAAGCCGATGCCGATGTTGATGAGGAAGTAAGCGGCGACGACGGCCCAATCGAGATAGGTGAGTTGCATGGGTAAATCCGCTGGGTAGCGTGAAGCTATCAGGGTAACCTTTTGCTCGCCGAATGCAACTCTCAGGTAGATGCGAATTCGATTGGTAGTGCTTGTTTCGGTGTTCGCCACGGCGGCCACCGCCCAGAAGGCCACCGTCATCCCGGCCGAGAGCATGTACCTGCCTGGCATTGCCGATTCCAACAGCCCGATCCACTGGGCGGATGGGATCCGCTACGTCTACAACTCCGACGGGCTGCCGCTGCGGGCCGAGGGAACGGAACTGGCGGGGATGCGGCGTGTGCGCGCGGCGCATCTGCTCAACTCCGACCTGCGCGGATGGTGGATTGAAGCGACGCATCGCGACGAGGACGGCACGTTGTTTGCCTGGTATCACCATGAAACTTTTGGAGCATGTCCGACCGATGGCGATCATTGGATGGCGGTGCCGGTGATCGGGGCGGCGGTTTCAAAGGATAATGGCCGCACGTTTCAGGACCTGGGGTACATACTCACCGATGGCAACCCGGCCAAGTGCGATGCGAAGAACGGCTACTTTGCGGGCGGACACGGCGATTTTTCGGTGATTCCGGACCGGCGCGGGGAGTACTTCTACTTTTTCTTTTCGGCCTACGGGGGCGAGGCGGGCGAACAGGGGGTGGCTGTCGCGCGAATGCGGTATGCGGACCGCTTCGCGCCTGCCGGGAAGGTGTGGAAGTATCGCGAAGGGACGTGGCGATCGGCAGGGTTGGGAGGAAACGTGACGCCGATCGTCCCGGTTCGGACGCCGTGGGAGAGCGAGTTCGCGGATGCGTTCTGGGGTCCATCGGTCCACTACAACCGGGAACTGGGCGAGTATGTAATGCTGCTGAATCGCGCCTGCTGCGCACCGGGATGGCCGCCGGAGGGGATCTACATAAGTTTCCTACGCCATCTGGACAGACCGGGGGCGTGGAGCGAACCGGAGCAGATCATGGCCGGGGGAGGATGGTATCCGATGGCCGTCGGGCTGGGGCCGGGCGATACGGACAAGTCAGCGGGAGCGCGGGCGCGACTGTTCCTGGGCAGCGACTCGCATTGGGAGATTGAGTTTCAGAAGGGAGCGCGGGGCGTCAGTTCGCTTTCGGTTCCGACTTCGGGTGGGGACGTCGAGACTCGACGTCGCAGGCATTCGCCATTCAAGTAGAGACGCCGAAACGCGGCAACACCCAGCGCATGACGGCGTAGTAGCCAGCGATGGTCAGGATGGGGATGAGAAACTCGGGCATCGAATATGAGATGCCGACGGGTGGAAAAAGGTGACAGAACAGAGACGCCGCCCGCCCCGGGAAGGGGACGAGCGGCGTTGCGTGTTCAGTTTGCAGTGGCTTAGTTGCCCTGCTGCTGGGCCAGCTTCTCGCGCTGTTCCTTGAGGATGGCCTTGCGGCTCAGCTTGATTTTGTTGCCTTCGAGCGCAAGCACTTTCACCATAATCTGGTCGCCTTCGTTCAGTTCGTCGCGAACCGTCTTCACGCGATTTTCCGAGATTTCGGAGATGTGCAGCAGACCGTCGGTGCCGGGGAAGATTTCGACGAAAGCGCCGAAATCAACGATCCGGACCACCTTACCGAGGTAGGTTTTGCCGGGCTCGGCGACGGCGCAGATGTCCTGCACCATCTGGAGGGCGCGTTCGCCGGCGTGGCCGTCGGTGGCGTAGATGTTCACCTGGCCGTCGTCGTTGACATCGATCTTGACGCCGGTGCTGTCGGTGATGCTGCGGATCATCTTGCCGCCGGGGCCGATGAGTTCGCGGATCTTGTCCACCGGGATGGTGATGGTGGTGATGCGCGGGGCGTAGAGCGACAGCGAACCGCGCGGTTCGGCGATCACTTCATTCATCTTGCCGAGGATGTGCAGGCGGGCGCGCTTGGCCTGTTCGAGGGCTTCGCGCATCAGCGTGATGGGGACGTTGGGAACCTTGAGGTCCATCTGGAGGGCAGTGATGCCTTCCTTGGAACCGGCCACCTTGAAGTCCATGTCGCCGTAGTGATCTTCCGCGCCGGCGATATCGGTGAGGATGGCATAGGCATCGCCTTCCTTGACGAGACCCATGGCGATACCGGCCACGGCGCGGTCCACCGGGACACCGGCATCCATCATTGCGAGCGAACCGCCGCAGACGGAGGCCATCGAGGAGGAGCCGTTCGATTCCAGAATGTCGGAGACGACGCGGATGGTGTAGGGGAACGACTTCTCGTCCGGCACCACGGCGGC
>CAZWDD010000116.1:0-15813 GCA_964632345.1 uncultured Solibacteraceae bacterium
AAACCGACGGTGGACATAATGCGGCGCGCCTTGTTGGTGCTGGCAAGGCGGTTGGCCAGCCGGGGCGAGACAAAGCCGGAGAAGATAGCGCCGATGCCGCCGAAGAACAGGGGGAAGATCTGCAGCTTGGATGCTTCGGCGCCGCTGAGGTGCCAGTGCTCCTGCAGGTAGGTGGGCAGCCAGGTGATGAAGAAATACCAGGGGTAAGAGAGAAGGAAGTACTGAATCCAGAGGCCCCAGACGCTACCGCTGGAGATGAGCTTGCCCCACGGCACGTTGCCGTGGCTTTCGGCCTTCTGGGCGGAGGCCTGAATGTAGGACAGTTCGGCGGGGTTCACGGACGGGTGGTCGGCCGGGTTGTCGCGGTACCACTTGTAGAAGAACACGGCCCAGACGATGCCGATCACCCCGAACAGCGCAAAGCCCTGGCGCCAGTCCATGATGCTGAAGACGGCGATGACGAGCGGTCCGGTGAACGCGCCGCCCCACCGCGCCGCCAGCCACGTGATGCCCTGCGCGCGCACCTGTTCATCCTTCGGCAGCCACGTGGTGTAGGTCTTCGTCAGGTTCGGGAAGCAGCCAGCCTCGCCCGCGCCGAACAGAAAGCGCACCACCCACATGGATGTGAAGTTCCACATCCAGCCGGTTGCCACGGTGAAGAAACTCCACCAGATCACGATGCGCATGAGCACCTTGCGCGCGCCCATCCAGTCACCCATCCATCCGCCGGGAATTTCAAAGAGGGCGTAGGCCAGGCCGAAGGCGCCGAAGATGTAGCCCATTTCGGTCTTGCTGAAGTTGAGGTCCTTGGAGATGTACGGCGCCGCGGTCGACATCGCCACTCGGTCGATATAGGAAAGAATCGCCAGTGTAACGGCGAAAACAATGACAAGATGACGTGATTTGGTCGGCTGCATCGCTCGACCCCCTTATGAAATTTCCGGCGATTGTAATTCGCGGTCCAACCATTCCAGATACGCCGGCAAGCCATCGACCACCGGGATCGCGATCGCTTCCGGAACCTCGTAACTGTGCATACCCGCCAGGCGCTCCTGCAGCCGCCCCAGCAGGTCCCGGCGGCTCTTTACCACCAGCAGTACTTCCTCGCTCTCCTCAACCTTGCCCTGCCATTGGTAAATGCTGGCAACGCCGCCGACGATGTTAACGCAGGCGGCCAACCGTTCCTCCACTAAGCCCCTGGCAATGCGTTTAGCCTCGTCGCGCGAGGAGCAGGTGGAGAGAACAATTACTTTATCTGTCATGAGAACTTGGAATTTGAAGCAAAAGCAGATTATAAACAAAGGTGAGGGATTGTGTCGGGTTACGAAGAGAAAAAGGTGAACTGGAAAAAGGTGACGGCCATCGCGGCCACGAGCCTGCTTTCGGTTTATACGATCGTTGCCTTGCAGGGGCCGCATGGAATCGGCGCCCTCCGCACCCAGTTGGCCCGCATCCGGGCGCTGAACGAACAGCAGCAGAACCTTTCCAAGGAGCTTGCGGACAAGAAGAAGCGCGTCGAGTCACTCGAACGCGGGCAGAACATCGATCTGGAGATGCGGCGTTTCGGCCGCACGCTGCCGGATGAGGTGGAGTATAAAGTGGCGGAGCCGGACGTGGCCGCGCCGCCCGAGGACAGCGGAACGCCTCCCCGCTGATCAGCGCACAGGCTGACCGGCGGATGTTTCCGGGCGCACCGCAACACCTGCCGGAATCCAGGAGCAGAAGGCGCCTGGAACGCTGCGGCATTCCGTTTCGGGCGACGCTTCGACCCGCTGCGTCAACTGCTCCAGCCGCAACTCGTCCCGCGCCGCCAGCAGCGCCATGTTGTGATGCGCCGCACTGGCCCGCAGCGTGTAGAGCAACCGGACGCGTCGCATGCGGCCTGGCGGGCGCAACCTCCAGCCGGCCGGCTTCGCGGTGCGCATCACATCCCCGCCCCGCTGCACCGTCACCTCACGCAGACGGATCCGCACACCGGAGCCGGCCGGTTCCACGACGTAGGCAGCCGTCTCAAAGCCAGGGGCCGGGCCGCCGGACTTCACCGTAATCGTCTGGCCGTCTTCCACTGTTTCCGCATGACGCAGAGGCGCGCCCGATCCACCGGTGGCGGCCACCACGCGGATTTGCCAGCCGGGTTGCAAGTCAATGTACCGGGGCCCGCTCGCGACAGAGACCGGCGCGGGAGCGGACGCGGGGCATCTCGGCGCGCAGCCGGCGATCAGGAGCAGCGCGATCAACCCGTAAGCAGCGCCCATGCGGTCCCGTAGAGCTTCTCCGCCGCGTCCTCGGTTTTTGCCTCGACGAACAGGCGGAGCAGAGGCTCGGTATTCGACGCGCGCACGTGTAGCCAGCGATCGTGCCAGAGCAGTTTCAGCCCGTCCGAACGGTCCGCCTCCGCCTCCGGGAAGCCCTCCTCCAGCGTCTGCATCAGGCCGCCGAGCCGACCGTGCTCGAAGGGCACCTTGCCGGACTTCCGCACGTACTGCGGCAGAGCCGCGACCAGTTCCGATACGGTCTTGCCCGTCTCCGCCATCAGGTCGAGCAGGAACGCCATCGCGGTATAGGAGTCCCGGCACAACTGCACGGCGGGGAAGATCACGCCGCCGGCCGAGCCTTCACCGCCGATGGCCGCCTTTACGGCCTGCATGGTCTCGACGACATTCGCTTCGCCCACCGGCGTGCGGTAGACCTTGCGACCGAAGCCCAACGCAATATCATCAATCGCCGATGACGTCGTCAGGTTCACCACCACATCGCCGGGCACCACAGCAAGCGCCCGCAGCACGGCCAGCGCCAGGACGTCGTCGTTGTCGAGGACGCGGCCCGTCTCGTCAACGATCGCCAGCCGGTCAGCGTCCGGGTCCTGGGCGAAGCCCACCTCGGCGCCCGTCTTCCGTACCAGTTCGGCCAACTCGCCAAGCGTGTCCGGACGCGGCTCGGCGACGCGCGGAAACACCTTCGTCGGGTCGATCGAGATCGCGTCCATCCGGCAATGAAGCGAGTCCACCAGGAACCCCGGCGTCATCACGGAACCGGCGCCGTTCACGGCATCGAGCGCCACGCGGAACTTGCGGCGGCGGATCCGCTCCACGTCCACCTTGGCCAGTACGCGGTCGATGTGGATCGCCTTCGCGGTGCCCTCGTCGCGCGTCACGTAGCCGATTTCGGCGTTCGCCGCCTGGGCGAAGTCGCTCTGGTGGTAGAGGTCGAGCAGTTCGTTCCGCTGGTAGTGATTGAAGAACTGGCCCTCTTTGTTGAACAGCTTCAGGGCGTTGTACTCGGCCGGGTTGTGGGACGCCGTCAGCCCGATGCCGCCCCGCGCGCGGATGTGCTCGACATAGATCTGAATCGTCGGCGTGGGCAGGATGCCGACATCGACCACGTCGCAGCCGGCCGCCAGCAGGCCGCACTGCACGGCGTGCTGCAGCATGGGCCCGCTCAGCCGCGTGTCGCGCCCCACCACCACGCGCCCGCGCCCGACATAGGTTCCGAAGGCCTGCGCGAAATGCAGCGCCAGCGCGGGCGTGAGAAACTCCGGCACCACCCCGCGCACGCCCGAAACGCCGATCTTCAACAAGTGTTCCCGCGGCATCAGCTATAGCTCCTTGCCTTGTCCATCAGCGTTTCAAACAGCTCCACCGGGGCCTCGCCGCGTTGCTCGCAGATGACCCGGATGATGGGCTCGGTGTGGCTGACGCGGACGTGAAACCAGCGCTCGGGCCAGCTGACGCGCAGGCCGTCGCTGCGGTCGATCCGCCCGTCCGGGAAGGAGGCCATCAGATCCATCAGCAGTTCCGGTACGCGCGGGGATTCCAGCCGCACCTCGCCCTTCAGGATGGAATAGCGCGGGTAGCCGGCGAGCAGTTCGCCGAGCGCGCGGCCGCGCTCCTTCATCATCGTCAGCACGGCCAGCATGGAGGCGATGCCGTCGTAGATGAAGCGGAACTCCGGCATCATGACGGCGCCCGTCCCCTCGCCTGCCACGGCGATCTGCTCCGGCCGGTAAGCGGCCAAGGCGTCCATGGCGGCCTGCCGGCCTACGGGCACGCGCATGACGCGCCCGCCGTGCCGCGCCGCCACTTCCTCCAGCAGCGCCGAACTCGACAGGTTGGTGATGACAATCTTGCCCGGCCCGCGCGACAACTGATGATCGGCCAGCAGCGGCAGCATCATCTCCTCCGACACGCCGCGACCCTGCTCGTCGGCCATGGCAACGCGGTCGCTATCAACGTCGAACAGGAAGCCGGCGTGCGCGCCAAGCGGCTGCATCAGCGGCCCCAACTGCAGTTCCACCATGCGAGCGGAAGTGGTGGGCTCATGCGCGAACTGCACGCCCTCCACGCGTTCGTTGACCAGGATCAGATCGAGTCCGTAGCGCTCCACCATCCGCCGCAGGATCAGCGCCGAGGTGCCGTTGCAGCAGTCCACCACGACGCGGTAGCGGCGCAGGGCCTCCATGTCGAACACGGCGGCAAGATCGTCGATGTAGCGGTCAATGGCGCCGTGGTCCTCGCGCAGCGCTCCCAACTCGTGCCACTCGACGAAGCGGAACTTGCGCAGGTGGTAGATGTCGAGCAGTTCGCCGGCCTCGGCCGTGGAAAGGTAGGTTCCGCGGGGCCCCAGAAAGCGCAGCGCATTCCACTCGGCGGCGTTGTGGCTGGCGCTGATCGCGATGCCGCCGGCCGCGTCGAGCCGCTGCAGCGCGTGCTGCACGACGGGCGTGGAGACCACACCGAGGTCGATGACGTCATGTCCGCAGGCCATCAGGGCGCTGACGACGCCCTCACGTGCCATGCGGCCGCTGGCGCGCGGATCGCGCCCCAGCACCACCGGCCGGCCCGGCTCGATGAACGTTCCGAAGGCAGCGGCGAAATCGAGGATGTGCCCGGCCGTTAAGCCGCGGCCCACAATGCCGCGCAGGCCGACGTGGGAGATCCGCAGTCCGCTGTCGCCCCTCATTTTGCCGCCAGCCGCAGCCGCCCGAAGGACTCGGGCACGTGGTAGTTCCGCGCGCCGGTCGGCTGCCACGCGATCATCCGGTAGGAATCCGGCTTCTTCCCCTGAATGCGGTAGAAGTTGATCCGCATCTCGGCGCCCTCCTTCACCACGGCCCCGTTGATGCTTTCCATTGGAATCTGGAACTCGCCGTACCAGATCTTTTTCGCTTCATCGATCCGGGCCTTCACCTTGTAGCCGGAGTTCCACAGCATGCCGCCCTGCGGCAGCGGGTTCTTGCGGTCAATATCGAGGTCGACCCATTCACCCTGCGGCGATACCTGATACTCCCGGTAGTGCCAGATCTTGTCCATCTCGGCGCCCACGAACACCTCGGCGACGTCCCACTCCCAGAGCCGCCAGGTGTCTTTCGTGATGTCGGGATCCGGCTTGAGGTTCAACTGCTCGTACGGGCAGGTAAACAGGACATAGAGATTCTTGTCGGTCCACAGCGACCGGATCTCGGTCCGGTGGCCGGGCACCGGGTCGCCCAACGGTCCGTTTTCGGCGATCACCGGCGGCACATTCTTCCAGTGCTTCGCGCCGGGATCGGCCGTTAAAGGCACCTCCCGCGCCGACCGCTTGCTCTCGATCACGCCCTTTCCATCCGCCCACAGAGGGGCCATCACCAGGAAAATCCACGCAAGCTTCTTCATTTCTCTGACACTATCAGGTTAAATGACGTTATGCCTGTCGTGCGGTTTCTCGCTCTTCTGGTTATTGCCGCTCTGACGCTCGCGGGGCAATCCGCGCCTCCCGCAGTGGCCCTACCGGCCGGCGTCACGGTAGAGGAAAACGTACCCTATGACACCCATCCGCAGACTGTGATGGACGTCTACAAACCCGCCGGCCCCGGCCCGCACCCGGCGATGATCGTGATGCATGGCGGCGGGTGGACCAGCGGCGCCAAAGCCGGGATGGTGGCGGCGTTCGTGAAGCGCTATCTGGAAAAGGGATTCGTGGTCGCCAATGTGGAGTATCGCCTGGCTGCTGTGGCCACCGCGCCGGCGGCGGTGGAGGACGCGTTGAAGGCTGCCAATTTCTTCCTGGATAACGCGCGCAAGTACGGTGCCGATCCGAAACGGGTGGCCGTCACCGGGGGCAGCGCGGGGGGGCATCTGGCGTTGATGGTCGGCATGACGCCGAAGAGCGCGAAGCTGGGCAAGCCCGTGAAGGTCCGCGCCGTGGTCAACTTCTACGGCATCACCGACGTGGATGACCAGCTCCACGGCCCGAACGAACGCAAGTACGCCACCACCTGGGTGCCCGACGGGCCGGACCGCCTGGCGCTTGCCCGCCGCGTGTCACCGCTCACCTATATCCGCAAGGACCTGCCGCCGATCCTCACCATCCACGGCGACGCCGACGCCACGGTTCCCTACTCCCACGGCGTTAACCTGACGCGCGCCCTGACCAACGCCGGCGCCCGCGCCGAGATGATTCCGGTTCCCAACGGCCCGCACGGTTTCCCCAAGGAGACGCTCGACGCGCTTTACCCGAAGATCTTCGACTTTCTGAAACGACACGGAGTTTTGTAAATGCGGACGCTGTTCCTGCTCGCCGCGCTGCCGCTGGCCGCGCAGGCGCCTCATCTGACCGAAGAGAAAGTCTACGGGCGAGAGGCGTGGGTGCTTTCAAACGGGCTCATACGCGTCGCGCTACTCAAGGGCGGCGGACATATCGCCGAAGTTCGACAGACGACGGGCGACCCGAAGCGCGACGTGAATCCCATGCGCGTTCCGCATTACCCCACCATCGACCCGCACGAGTTCAACCCCGCCAACTCGAAACACACCGCCCTCTACGGCAACGACCCGCACAGCCGCCTCTCCTCCGGCTACCTGGGCCACCTGCTCTGCTTCCCGTTCTACGGCCCTGTTTCTTCGGACGACGAAGCGAGGCGGGGGCTCGGTAATCATGGCGAGGCGCCGGTTGTGGAGTGGCGCAAGAGCAGGGCCGAGGTAACGGGCGAGGCCGCCATCTTCGAGTACGGGGCCGACCTGGTGCAGACGCACTACCGTGTCTGGCGGCGCGTCACGCTGCCGGCCGGCAAGCGCCACGTCAATGTTGAGGAGTGGGTGGAAAACCTGCTGGATCTGGACCGGCCCTTTCAATGGATGCAGCACGCGACGTTCGGGCCGCCCTTCGTCGAGCCCGGCCGTTCCCGGCTGCGCATCTCCGCCAAGGACCCGGCGCTGCGGGATCGCGTGATGCCCGTCGCGCATGGCACCGGCAGCTATACGCCCATCCGGCTCGACCCCTCCCGCCAGCAGCAGTTCTTTGTGATGTCCCATCCGGATTTCTCCGTTCAAATCGGCTACATCTTTCCGTCGGCGCAGAACCCCTGGGTTGGGGACTGGATGGAGAACCAGCGCAACCAGCACCCGCCGTGGAACCGGCAAGTGATCGCCCGCGGCATTGAGTTCGGCAACAGCCCGTATGCCGAAGGGCTGCGGAAGGCCATTGAGCGGGGCTCGCTCGATGGCACGCCGGCCTATGGCTGGATCCGCGCGCGGCAGACGCTGAAGAACGAGTTCCGCATCTTCCTGGCCGAACCGGGTGCGGCGGCGCCGGCGAACTAACCCGCGCCTTGCGGTGGGATACTGAAGGCAGGAGATATCCCTATGGCACAAGAAAGTAGCGACAAGGTAGTTTGGTTTCTGGCCGGTGCGGCGATCGGTGCCGCCATCGCGTTGCTCTACGCCCCCGCAAGCGGGGAGGAGACGCGCGCGAAACTGCTCGACAAAGCCAATGAAGGCCGCGATGCCCTTGGCGAACGGGGCCATGACCTGATGGACCGCGGACGCGAGCTCTACTCCAAGGGCAAGCAGATGGCCGACGAAGCCGCCGACATGTTCGAGCGGGGCCGCAAACTCGTCGAAGGCTAAAGCGATGACGCTGCCGGCGCTCCCGGCCTACGCCAACGAGGCGTACGCCGATTTCTCCCACCCTGCCAACCGGCAGCGGCAACGGGAGGCCATCGCCGCGGTGCGCGCCCAACTGGGGCGCACCTACCTGAACTGGATCGCGGGGCGGGATGTCGAATCCGGCCGCTGGTTGGAGTCGGTGAACCCGTCCCGCCCTTCGGAAATCATCGGCCGCCACGCCATGGCGAGCCGGGAGCAGGCCGTTCTGGCCGTCGCCGATGCGCACGATTTCTTCCGCTCCGATTGGGCCTTTGCGCCCGTGGAAAGGCGCGTTGAGATCCTCGTCAACGCCGCCGCCATTCTGCGGCAGCGGAAGCCGGAGTTCAATGCCTGGCTGATTCTGGAATCCGGCAAATCGTTCGCCGAGGCCGAGGCGGATACGGCAGAGGCCATCGACTTCTGCGAATACTACGCGCTCCAGATGCTGCGCTACGCGCGGCCCGAGCCGATTCTGCAATTGCCCGGCGAGACCAACGAACTCGTCTATCTCCCCCTGGGCGCCGGCATCGTGATCCCGCCGTGGAACTTCCCGCTGGCCATCCTTGCCGGCACGGCGGTGGCGGCGCTGGTGTGCGGCAACACGGTGGTGCTGAAGCCGTCGAGCGAGACGCCGGTCATCGCCGCGAAGTTCGTCGAGGTCCTGCAGGAGGCGGGCCTCCCGCCGCGCGCGCTGCAGTTGTGCGTCGGCAGCGGAGCCGAGGTGGGCGACACACTGGTGACGCATCCGCTCACGCGCTTCGTCTCCTTCACCGGCTCCCGCGAAGTGGGGCTGCGCATCAACGAACTCGCCGCCCGCCCGGCGGAGGGCTGCATCTGGATCAAGCGGGTGGTCGCGGAAATGGGGGGCAAGGACGCGATCGTTGTGGACGCGGATTGCGACCTGGAAGCCGCCGCCACCGGCGTCATTCAATCGGCCTTCGGATTCCAGGGACAGAAGTGTTCCGCCTGCTCCCGGGCCATTGTGCACGAGGCGGTCTACGACGCGTTCCTCCAACTTCTCAAAGCGAAGGCCGAAGCGCTGACGCAGGGCCCGGCCGAAGACCCGGCCAACGCGATGGGACCGGTGATCTCCGCCCGCGCACAGAAGACGATTCTGGACTACATCGCCACCGGCCACGGCGAAGGCACGCTGCTCACCGGCGGCGGCTCACCGCCGGGCGAGGGCTTCTACATCCGGCCCACCATCTTCGCCGGAGTTGACCGCACGGCGCGGCTGTTCCAGGAGGAGATCTTCGGGCCGGTCCTCGCCGTCACGCCCGCACGGGATTTCGACCACGCGTTGGAGCTCGCCAACGACAGCGCCTACGGGCTCACCGGCGCCGTCTACACGCGCGACCCGGCGAAGCTCGCGCAGGCCCGCCGCCACTTCCACGTCGGCAACCTCTACCTCAACCGCAAGTGCACCGGCGCGATGGTCGGCGCCCATCCTTTCGGCGGCTTCAACATGTCCGGCACGGACTCCAAGGCCGGCGGCCCCGATTATCTGCTGCAGTTCCTGCAGGGCCAGTCGATCGCCGAGAAAATCGGCTAAACTGAAAGCACCCCGATCTGAAGGGGACTGTATAATTCCGGACACAAGGTCAAATCCGACCGACGTGCCGAAAGGGCGCCTCCTTTGGGAAGCGCCCTTTCGCTTTACTGTGGTAGCGTGCCTAGGATGAACGTCTCCCGCCGCGCCCTGTTCGGGCTCTCCTTCGCCGCACTTGCACAGCAACCCAAGCCGCGTCCGAATGTCGTCTTCCTCATGACCGACGACCACAGCGCGTGGGCCACCGGGGCCTATGGCTGCAAGGACATCCACACGCCGAACATCGACGCCCTGGCCCGCGGCGGCGTGAAGTTCACCCGCGCCTTCGCCTGCACTCCCGTCTGCTCGCCCAGCCGGCTTACTTACATGAGCGGCTGCGTGCCCTCCGTGCATGGCGTGCAGGACTGGCTGCGTCCGGAAGACGCCTTCGGCCCCACGGCGCGGCCGTGGCTGGAAGGCCTCACCATCTTCCCCGAGGTGCTGGCCCGCAACGGCTACCGCTGCGGCATGGTGGGCAAGTGGCACATGGGCAACGATGAGCAGGCCCAGCGCGGGTTCACGTACTGGGCCACCGTGCCGGGCGGCGGCGGTCCGTACAAGGACGTGACGTACGTGAAAAACGGGCAGACCGTCCCCTACAAGGGCTTCAAGGAGGACGCCATCGGCGACTTCGCCCTGGAGTTCCTTCGCGAGCACGACGGCAGTTCGCCGTTCTATCTCCAGATTCCCTTCTACGCCCCGCACACGCCTCTCGACTTCCAACCGGACGAGGACCGCGCCCCCTACGCCAATTCTGGATTCTCCTGCTATCCGGACACGCCGAAGCACCCCAATCAGAATCCCTCCATGGGCTCCCATCACGGCAAGGCGGCGTCCAAACTCGGCTACTCGGCGCTCATCACCGCCGCTGACCGCAACATTGGCCGGGTACTGAAACTGATTGAGGAACGCGGCTGGCGGGAGAACACGGTCGTCGTCTTCACCGCCGATCAGGGCTGGAACGCGGGCCATCACGGCGTGTGGGGCAAGGGCAACGGCACCTGGCCGTTCAACATGTATGAGGAGTCGATCCGCGTGCCTCTCATCTGGAACCACCCGGCCGCCATCAAGCCGGCGCAGACCGTCACCGCCATGGTCTCCTCCTACGACTTCTTCCCGTCCCTGCTCGACTATCTCGGCCTCGATGCGCCGGCGGACCCGCGCCGCGTGGGCCGTTCCTACGCGCCGTTTCTCCGGGGACAGAAGCCGCGGTGGGACGACAAACTCTTCTTCGAGTACAGCTACGTGCGCGGCGTGCGCACGACCACGCGCAAGCTCATCGTGCGGGCCGAGGGGTTCCCGTCGGAGTTTTATGACCTGGAAAAGGACCCCGGCGAAACGGTGAACCGCATCGACGACCCTGCCTATAGCCGGGAAATCGCCGCGCTGCGGGCCGAAATCGGCGCCTGGTTCCAGCGCGCCGGCGCACCGCAACTGGAGGGCTGGCGCGCCACCACCAAACAAAACCTGACGAAGTACGGCGATTTCCCCCGCCGTCCGTAAACGTCTTAAACGATTCCCCCGCCGGAAGCGTCTACTCTGCGAGAGGGATTGTTAAACTGATGCTGATGTTCCGCCCCGCGTTGCTTGCGTTCGCCGCCGCCATTCTTGCCGGCGCCCAGGAGCCGTCCAACCTGTTCAACTCCGCGCCGCCCGCCGTGGAAAAGGCGCTGCGCGAACGGGTGACCGGCTTCTATCAGGCCTATGTCGACGGGAAGTTCCGCGCCTCGGAACAGTACGTTGCCGAGGACACCAAGGACCTGCACTATAACCAGGAAAAGACCAAGATCCGGGGGTTCGAGATCATCAAGATCAACTGGGACGACAGCTTCCAGAAGGCCTCCGTGGTGACCACCGTGCAGACGGTGATCCAGATGCGCGGCCAGAACATTCCCGCCGCAGCGCCCATGGCCACGCGGTGGAAGCTCGAAAACGGGCAATGGTGCTACTACGTGGACCTGACCCAGGGCCGGCAGACGCCGATGGGAATGATGAAGCCGGGACCCGGGACGCGGGAGGGGATGAATGTCGAGGAGATGTTGAAGAACCCGAACATCGTCCTGAATCAGGTTAAATTGAATAAGGAGCAGTTCCTGCTCCGCGGCTTTGAGAAGTCTGCGGATACGATCGTGGTGACCAACGGGATGCCCGGTTCCGTCACCCTGGGTTTCCAAACGGAGTCTATCGCCGGGCTGACGTTCAAAATGGAAAAGTCCGAACTGGGCCCGGGCGAAACGTCCCGGATTGAACTGGTTTATGACCCCAAGGACCCCTCGGCCAAGCCGACGCTGAAGGCGACACTGGAGATCCAGCCGTTCAACCGCCGCGTTATCATCCCGGTGGTCTTCGACATTCCGGATGAGTTGAAGAAGCAGCTTCCAAAGCAGTAACCGATTTGGCCCCCCGCGTGCTTGATTGGCATGCGGAGGTTTACTTGTTCGTCGTACCCAACCAATCCCCCATGTCGCCCGCCAACTACCGGGCCGACGCTAACTCACGCGGCAGAACCGCTCCCGCGCATGCCAGCGGCCGCACCAGCCGCGGGGAGGACTTCTCCCCCGGCCGTTCCGGCAGTCAGGAAATTGCCACTCCCCCCGCAGCCGCCGAAATTCCGCCACCCGCGGCGTCGGCATCCGGCGTTCAGCGGCTGGCCGAAGCCATGTCGGCGCTCGGCATGAGCACCGCCGGACTCGACATCAGCTACTCGGAGGAGTTCGTCGGCTACCCCGGCGGCGCCTACTGGAACAAGCTGATCACCGTCACTTCCGGCGGGAAAACCGAGCAGTTCTCCGCCGAGCTAACGCAAAAAAACCCGCTGGTAACGGCCTATGAGCTGCAACAGTACTTCGGTGTTGCCGCCACAAAGAACGATACCAGCGGGTTGATTCAACAGCTAGGCTAGGCAGCCGGCTTTAGACGCCCAGTTTCCGGGCGATCGCCAACAACATGGCGCGGTCTTCTTCGGTGAAACCGCGGTCCGGTTCCAGCGTTCCCTTTACGCGTACCGCGACGACGCCCGGAAACGGAAAGAACAGCTCCTCGTCCTCCCGCAGCGAACGCAGCGGAGGCGGAATTTCCGGCTTGTCAGCGCCGGGCACGTTCGCCACGCCCAGCCCTTTCGGCGGAATATTCACGTTCAACGCTTCGTCCTTGCTCAGCATCATCACTTCGAGCGAGGGCTGGCCCTTTTCGTCGACAATCGGCGAACCGCTTGCCGCGTAGGCCACCACCTGGTCGTAGACAATCTGCCGGCGCAGCGACTCGCTGGCCGTCGGATCGAACCAGTACTTCGGTGGTTTGGTCCCGTCGAACTTCGGCGGTTCCACGCCGGTCGCGCTCTTGTACTCTTCACGAGTCTGAAAGTAGGGGAATAGATACAGGCTTTCCAGCCCGTACCGGATCTCGCCTTGCACAGACATAGATATAGGTACCTCCAGCCACGAACCTACCAGCGCGGTCTACCCGATTCGAGCGCCCAAGCCAACCATCCTATTGTTAACAAAGGGAATATTCTCTCCACACCGCTGTGAACGCAATTGAGGACGCACTGGAAACCGGCTTGTCGCACCTCACACCTATGTACTGTTTGAGCTACACTGTCTTCTATGCGAGCGGACGAGGAGAACGACGGCAAGTTTCCGACGCAACGGATCGCCGCCTTCACGCTGCTGGCACTCTGGCCGGCGGCGGCCGCATCGGCGCAGGTGACGCAAGGCGAGATTACGGGAGTGGTACGCGATGCCAGCGGCGCGGTGGTGCCGGCGGCGCGGATCCTAGCCACACATCTCCCCACCAATCTCACATTCCCCACACAATCCAGTGACACCGGAACGTATACGCTGGCCGGTCTGCGGGCCGGCGCCTACCGGCTGACAGCGGAAGCGGCGGGCTTTCAACGATCCATCCACACGGGGCTCGCGGTCGCCGCTGGAGAGCGAATCCGCGTGGAGATCGAACTCGCACCGGGTGAAGTCTCCGACAGCCTGACGGTTACGGCGGAGGCGCCTCTGCTCCGCGCCGACACGGGGATGCTCGGTCAGGTCGTACCCAACCGGACCATCGTCGATCTCCCCTTGAACGGCCGTAGCTTCGTCCAACTCGCCGGCCTGACTCCCGGCGTGGCGCTGCCGCCCGGCTCCACCCTTCCGCGGGTCAACGGAGGGCGGCCGCGCGTTAACGAGTATCTCTTCGATGGTCTGTCGATGCTGCAACCCGAACCAGGGCAGGTGGCGTTCTTCCCCATCGTGGACGCCATTGAGGAGTTCCAGGTGGTGACCAGCGCCCCTTCGGCCGAGTTCGGCCGTTTCCACGGAGGCGTCATCAACCTGACCACCAGGTCCGGCACGAACGATCCGCATGGCACGCTCTTCTGGTTCCTCCGGAATGAGGCGTTGAACGCGCGCAACCTGTTCGCGACCGGTGGCGGGCGGCCGCTGTTCCGCAGGAATCAGTACGGCGGCGTGATCGGCGGCCCGCTGACAAGGAACCGGACGTTCTTCTTCGCCGACTTCCAGGGAACACGGCAGGCGGTGGGCCGGGTGCGGGTCTCGACGGTGCCCACAGAACTCCAACGCGGCGGCGTCTTCTCCGAGCCGGTCGCCGGGAACCGTCCGTCGATCTTCGATCCCGCCACCACCCGCTCCTCCGGCGCCGGAACAGTTCTGCGCGACCCCTTCCCCGCGCAGACCATTCCCCGCTCCCGTATGGATACGGCGGCGCTCGACCTGCTGCCGCGCTTCCCCGCCCCGACCGGGCCCGGCACGGCGAACAACTACCGCCGCGTGGCGAACGAGCCGAACGATCAGGACCAGTTCGACGTCCGGCTGGACCATCGCTTCTCTCCGCACGACCTGGCCTACGGCCGTTACTCCTACGCCTCCGACGAAGTGACTCCGGTGTCTCCGCTGCCGGACGGAAGCGGGAACCTGACCTCCGGCGCCACCGGCCCGTCCCGGACACAGGCACACTCGGCCATCGGCAACCATGTCCACGTCTTCAGCCCGCGACTGCTGCTCGAACAGCGTTTCGGCTATACCCGGCGCGCGCTGAACCGGACGGCGACGCCCGGACCGGCGCTGCGCGGCATCCCTCCCGCGCCAGGCTTCGGCGCCATTCTGCCGGCGATCCGGATCGATGGTCTACAACAGTTGGGATCGCCGCCCGGCACCGCGTCGCAGTTCCGGACCGATGTCACCCAACTCGTGGAAACCTTCAACCTGCAGCGGGGCAGCCACGCCATCAAGGCCGGTCTGGATTTCCGCTGGGAACGGCTCGACGTACTGCAGCCGCCCGCACCCGCCGGGCTCTTCCAATTCAACTCGCTATTCACGAACCTGCCGGGCTCCCCGGGAACCGGCAACCCGCTGGCCGGGTTTCTGCTCGGACAAGTGAACGCCTTTTCCATCGACATACAAGAACGCAAACTCCGCCCCCGCGCCGCCATCCAGGAGTACTTCGTACAGGACGACTGGAGAGCCGGGCGCCGCCTCACCATCAATGCCGGTCTACGCTACACGCTGAACCTGCCCTCGACCGAAGCCGATGACCAGGGCGCCGTCTTCAATCTGCAGACGCAGCAGTTGGAGTTTCTCGGGCGGAACGGGTTCCCACGCTCGGCGCGCGACTTGCAGAAGACGAACTTCGGCCCGCGATTCGGATTCGCCTACCAGGCCGCGCCACGCACCGTCATCCGATCCGGCTATGCGCTGATGTGGTTCCAGATGGCCGGCATCAGCACGGCATTCATCAACCCGCAATTCCCATTCATCCAGACGGCGGGACAGCGGACGCTGGACAACCTGACGCCGGCGTTCGTGCTCGCCGCGGGTCCCTCAGTTCAGGCCGTCCGCCCGGTGCCGGACGCCGGACTCGGGCAGGGGGTGTTCGGCGTGGACCGGCGGCTGGGCGGCGGCTACGCGCAACAATGGAACTTCGCCGTGCAGGGGGAACTCGGGACGAACATGGCCGTGGAGGTGGCCTACAGCGGCTCGAAAGTTACCCACGTGGGCATGCCGGAAGTGAACCTGAACCAGCTCACCGTCGCTCAACTGGGGCTGGGCGGCGCACTCCTCGAACGCGTTCCGAACCCGTTCTTTGGCGCAATCCCGCGCTGGTCCTCGCTCGGCGACCCGACCATTTCGCGGGCCCAACTGCTGAAGCCGTTTCCGCGATTCACGGCGGTGAGCCTCTACCGGAACAATGCGGGCGACACCAACTTCCACGGCCTGCTGGCGAAGGTGGAGCGGCGTTTCTCCCGGCATCTGTCGTTCCTGGCGAGCTACACGCGGGGAAAGCTCATTGACGAGGCCTCGTCCGTATTCAATG
>CAZWDD010000117.1:0-15797 GCA_964632345.1 uncultured Solibacteraceae bacterium
GCCGGAGCCGACCACTAATACGTTGTACTTCCGCTTGTTCGCCGGGTTGACCAGCTTCATCTCGAACTTACAGTTGTCCCAGCGTTTTTCGATGGGTCCGGAGGGAATGCGTGCGTTGAGTGCCATTTACTTGACCAACCCAAGAAGGACAGAAAGAGGAATGGAAATATTGCCGGCGGCGACAAGTCCCGCAAACGCCTTGGCGACGAGTTTCAACTTCGGTGAGTACCGGGGATGTGAAAATCCGAGCGACTGAAACATCGACCACACACCGTGGTAGAGATGCATACACAGCAAAGCCATCGCGACGATGTAGAAGAGCGAGACGTACCAGACGGAGAACCCTTTGACGACGTTCTCATGAACGTGGAGATATTGGAAATCCGGGTGTGCCTGCCCGGTGGTGAAGTGGAGCAGATGATAGATGATGAACGCGAGCAGGATCGGCCCCGACCAGTACATGGTCCGGGACGCGTAGGTGGAGCCGATCGGAGTGTGGCGTACGTAAGGAGTAGGCCGGGCCGCGTTCTTCAACTGCGCGAGTTGAATCGCGCTGACAATGTGGCCGATGACACTCAACAAAAGGACGGTCCTGGCCCCCCACAATAATGGAACATTGTTGTGAAGCGCTTCACCGTAAGCGTCGAGCGCATATTTGCCATCCGCGCCGGGCGGAAGGAAAATCTGCAGGTTGCCCGCCATGTGGCCGAGAACGAAGCCAAACAGGACGACGCCGGTCAGCGCCATCACCGCCTTCTTGCCGACAGGAGCGTCGTAGAGGCGCGCGGCGCGCGCCATGGTGGATGCCGAGGAGCTCATAACCGTTAGACCCTTCATTATATGGGATGCCGGGAAATCACGCCGGGTGTAGGAAAGCGTCGCCCTCCCGTCACCGTCTCTGGGTCGCGTGCTGGATCAATTCCCGCACCAGCGGATTGGGGAAAGTGCGGGAGGGGGTGATGGCATAGAAACTCTCCTTGATGGCAGGGAAGCGGTATCGCTCCACCAGTAGGCCGGCGCGGAGTTCGTCCCGAACCACTACCTTCGGTACTAGCGCCATCGCCTTTAGGTGTAGCGACAGGACACGCAGCATTGCCATGTCGTCCACTTCGGCGGCGATGATCGGCCGAATCCCCTCCTTGTCCATTAAGAGGTCAAAGGTGGCGCGGATGTCGCTTTCCAGCCCGGGGAGCACCACGGGTGTTTTGCGGAAGCCGTCCGGGAACTGAAACGGCTTCATTCCCGCCGACGGACGGGCAACCAGGCTGACCTCCTGCTCGGCCAGCAGGTGGCTATGGTGACCGGTTTCGGCATCGCGCGGCAGCGCCTGGTTGGAGAGTACGGCGTCAACGGAATGATTGCGAAGCTGCATCATCAGGTCGCGCAGCGAACCGGAGCGCAGCACTACCTCTACGTCCCGCCGGTTTCGGAGCGGCTGCAGGAACTCCCATTGAAAGTTCCGCGACAAGGTTGCAACGGCGCCGATACGAAGAACCTGGCGCGTCTTGCGGGAACGGTGCTGGAGAGTGTCGATCATCTCCTCCCCGGTGCGGAAGATCGAGTCGGCGTAGCGCAATGCGATCTGTCCAGCCTCGGTGAGAACGAGTGCGCGGTTCTTCCGTTCAAAAAGCGGATGGCCGAGGTTCTCCTCCAACTGGCGGAGTTGGATGGAGAGCGCCGACTGCGCCACGTTTAGCCGCGCCGCTGCCTTCGTTAATCCACCCTCCTGAACAATTGCGCGGAAGTAGCGGAGGTGGTGGTAGTTCAGGAACATTAAGCTTCTATTATATAGAACGGTTCTATATAAAACATCTATTTGAGTGAAGAATGGCCGCTGGGCTAACCTGCAACAGATATGGGCGTAACTGATTCGACTCTCCTCGCGCTCTTCCCAGACCGCCTGACGATGGTCCTGCTGCTTTTGGCCGCATTTCTACTGACGATGGTCGCCCGGTTCGCCCGCCGCTATCTGCAGGGCGATGCCGGACAGCCACGATTCATGCGGTGGCTGTGGGCGACCGGAATGAGCGTCCTTGTGCTCATTGCGGCACCGAATCTTTGGATCTTCGCGGCCGCCTGGTGTGCGACGAGCCTGGGGCTGCATCAGTTACTGCAGTTCTACCGGGACCGGCCCGGCGCCGTCTTGGCGGCGCGGAAGAAGTTCCTCATCAGCCGGGCAGGGGATGGCGCACTGCTCGGTGCGTTGATTTTGCTGTACCGCCAGTTCGGGTCGCTCGACTTCCGCGCTCTGGAGTCTGGTGCGAGCGGTCTGAGCGGGGCGGACGCCCCGGCCGGGGTGATCTGGGCAGGGGTGTTGGCGGCGCTGGCGGCGATGTTGAAATCTGCTCAATTCCCTTTTCATACCTGGCTGCCGGACACAATGGAAACACCCACTCCCGTGTCAGCACTCATGCATGCCGGCATCATTAACGCCGGTGGGATTCTTCTGCTGCGCCTGCAACCGGTGGTTGTGCTGAGCGAGCCGGCGATGACGATGCTGACGGTTGTTGGCGGCTTTACGGCGCTGTTTGCTGCGACGGTTATGTTGACGCAGGCGAGCGTGAAGCGGCGGCTGGCATTTTCCACGGTGGGTCAGATGGGTTTCATGATGCTGGAGTGCGGTTTGGGAGCCTTCCATCTCGCGTTGGTTCACCTGGTAGCGCACTCCCTGTACAAGGCGTTTGCCTTCCTGTCGGCCGGTAGCGCGGTGGAGGGAGCCGGGGACGTGGCGTGCCCGCAGCCAAAGAGCTGGGCCATGGCGGCCGGGCTGCTGGCCGCGATTGGGCTGACGCTCACGGCCTCGTTGGCGCTGCGGGTCTCGCCGCTGGTGCAGCCGGTGCTGACGGGGATCTTCACGCTGGCTCTGGCGCAGATGCTTTGGAGCTATTGGACGGTACTGCCGCGGGAGCGATGGCTGCTGCCGGCCATGGTGGGAGTGGCGCTTGGCGTGGCTGCGGCGGCGGGATACTTCGCCCTGGACCACTTTGCTTCCTGGATGGTGCCGGCCGGCAACCGGCATGCTGAACTCGCCGGCGCCGCACTGCTGGTGCTCTTCACGGCCTTCGCGATTGCACAGACACGGCTTGACGCCCTGGGCCGGACGGAATTCGGGCAGCGGTTCTACGTCCATGCTCGCAATGGTTTCTACTTCAACACCCTGGCCAACCGGATGACGATGTCGGTGTGGCCGGTAGAGTGCAACCGGGAGGTTCGCTAAATGTCGACTACGCTGCCATTGCCGGCGGAAGCCAATCTGGAGGTGCTGGATGCCGTGGAAGTGGCATGTGCACGTGTTCCTCCGCTATGGCCCCTGGAGAGCTATGTGGCCGTGAACCCGTTCGTCGGGTTGAGCGGGAGCCCTTTCGCCGACGGCGCGCAGTTGATGGACCGCGTGGCCCATGGCGCGATCCTGATGGACGGCGTCTACTACCGGGACAAGCTCCAGCGGGCGGAGATCCGCGCCGAAGACATCCGTGCTGTCATGGCCATGCAGGGAATGGATCTTGGAATGGCCGACCCGGTGGCCTGGTTGGATGCGGAACTCCGGTGGGAGAGCGGAACGGAGCGTGTGTTGACCGTGGCCGACTGGTTGGATCAGACGCATGGAACCGGATGGGCGGCATTCGTGGTGGAGGAAATGAGCAAATGGTGCTCGTCCTACTTTGACCGGGGACAGGCGAGTTGGTCGATGCCCTGGCGGAATCTGCCTCTTTACACGGCCTGGCGGCGGGCTGCGGTGCTCGATGCCAATCCCGAAGCGGCTGGCCTGACAGGTTTTCGGGCCTACGTGGCGGGCCTTCCGGAAGATGCCGACCGCGCGCTGGCGGCCGTGTTGCACGGTCTGGGCGTTCCCGGCGAGGGGTGGGTAGACCTGCTGCACCGGGAGCTCATGAGCATCTTCGGATGGAGTGCCTACGCTGCCTATCAGGACTGGGGTGCAGAAACGCGCGCGGTGACTCGGCAGATGCTAGCCATCCGGCTGGCTTACGACGCGGCCCTGGCTGCGGCGTATCCCGGTTGGCGTGGACAGGTGCGTGTCGGCGGCAATGCTGGCGCCTTCACGCCGGCTAAGTACCTGGCCCAACTGGCGGCCGAACAGGCGTTCCGCTCCCGTCTGGTATTGCAGGTTCAGAACGTCCCGGCGCCGGAGCCGCAGGGCCGGCTGGAAATGCAGGCGGTGTTCTGCATTGATGTGCGCAGCGAGGTGTTTCGCCGGGCGCTGGAAGCCCAATCGGGCCGAATTGGTACGGCGGGGTTCGCGGGCTTCTTCGGGATGGCTGTGGAGTTGGATGCCGACGCGCTATGCCCGGTGCTACTGAAGCCGCGGCATCAGTTGCGGCAGCAGAAGATCGAAGGGGGCGCGGCGCGGTTAGGAAAGGCAATCGGAGCGGCCTGGGACTACCTGGCGAATTCGGCGACCGGCTGCTTCTCGGCGGTCGAAGTGGCGGGTGGGCTCTTCGGGCTCGGGATGCTCAGGAAGTTCGCTGGACGGGAAAAGGCTCCCGAGGCGATCGATTTCACCTGGCACATTCCGTTACGTGAGCGGGTGGAGTTGGCCGCTGGCGCGCTTCGCAATATGAGCCTGCAGGTGGATCAGTTGGCTCCTGTGGTTCTTTTGTGTGGGCACGGAAGCAGGACGGAGAACAATCCCTATGGGGCTGCGCTTGACTGTGGCGCATGCGGGGGGCACAAAGGGGACGTGAACGCGCGGTTCGCCGCGGCGCTTTTCAACGATCCGGATGTGCGCGAAGGACTACGTCTGCGGGGCGTCGAAATCCCGGATGACAGCGTGTTCCTTGCCGGGTTGCATGTCACGACAACCGACGACGTGATCCTCTTTGACGCCGTCCGGATTCCGGCCGCTAAGCGCGCGGCGGTGGAAGGCTGGCTGCGAGCGGCCGCAGCACAGGCACGGCGGGAACGTGCGCGACGCCTGCTGGCGGATTCGGAAATGTTGGCTGCCGGCGAGGTGGATCGGGAAGTGCGGCGGCGCAGCGCGGACTGGAGCGAGGTGCGGCCGGAGTGGGGACTGGCGGGGAACGCTGCCTTCGTGGCGGCGCGCCGGGAGCGGACAGTGGGGCTGGACCTGGGCGGCCGGGCCTTCCTGCATGAGTATGACTGGCGTGCCGACGAGGATAACAGTGTGCTGACGCTGATCCTGACCGCGCCCGTCGTGGTGGCCAGTTGGATCAACTTGCAGTACTACGGGTCCACGGTGAACAACCGCGTTTTCGGAAGCGGCAACAAAGTGCTGCACAACGTGGTGGGACGGTTCGGAGTGTGGGAAGGCAACGGGGGGGACCTGCGGACCGGCTTGCCTTTGCAGTCGCTGCACGACGGGCAAAAATGGGTGCATGAGCCGCTGCGGCTGCAGGTGTTTCTGGAGGCGCCGCGGGCGCGGATTGATGCGGTGCTGCGGGCCAATGCGGGGGTTCGGAATCTGGTGGAGAATGAGTGGATCTTTCTCCACGCCATTGAAGAAGAGTCCGCATATCTGTGCAAAGCGGTGAGTGATTGGAGGGAAGTAGCTTGACGTATCGTGCAATGCAGCATCTGGATGCTCTTGAGGCGGAGGCGATATTCGTACTGCGCGAGGTGGCGGCGGATTTTGAGCGGCCCGTCCTGTTGTTCTCCGGTGGGAAGGACTCCATCGTGATTTCCCATCTGGCCCGGAAGGCGTTCTGGCCCGCCCCGCTGCCGTTCCCGCTTCTGCACATCGATACGGGACACAACTTCCCGGAGACGATCGCCTACCGCGACTGGTGGGCGGACCGTATCGGGGGCACGCTTCTGGTGCGGGCCGTGGAAGAGTCCATCCGGTTGGGACGTGTGCGGGAGCAAACAGGGCCAGGGTCGAGCCGGAACGCGCTGCAGAGCGTAACGCTGCTGGACGCGATCCGCGAGTTTCGGTTCGACGCGGCGATTGGCGGGGCGCGGCGCGATGAAGAGAAGGCGCGCGCCAAGGAGCGGTTCCTCTCCGTGCGGGACGGGTTCGGGCAGTGGGACCCGAAGAATCAGCGGCCCGAACTGTGGGCGTTGTTCAACAGCCGGAAGCAGCCGGAGGAGCATTTCCGGGTGTTCCCGATCAGCAATTGGACGGAAATGGACGTCTGGATGTACATCGAGCGGGAGAAGATTGAGGTGCCGACCCTCTACTTCACCCACGAACGGGAGTGCGTGCGGCGGGACGGTGTTTGGCTGGCGCACGCAGACTGTGTCGGTTTAAAGCCGGGAGAGGCGCCCGAACGGATCCGTGTGCGCTTCCGGACGATCGGCGATATGACCTGCACCGGAGCGGTGGTTTCAGAAGCAACCACCATGGAGGAGATCCTGATCGACGTGGCGGCCAGCCGGCAGAGCGAGCGCGGAACGCGTGCCGACGATCAGGTTTCCGCCGCCGCCATGGAGGACCGAAAACGCGAAGGCTACTTCTAGCCCCGAAATGCGGCCGAAAGTGTGTTCGTATGTTGCCGCGGTACTGCGTGTTTTGATTCAATAAGAAGAATCCACCGTTCGGAGGAAACCCCACCTTGAATCCAGCGATCCTTGCCTTGGAAGACGGTACAGTCTTCGAGGGCCGGGCATTTGGTGCGCTTACGGAGAGATCCGGCGAGGTTGTTTTTAATACTTCTCTCACCGGTTATCAGGAAATTTTCACAGATCCTTCGTATTCCGGTCAGATCGTCGTCCTGACCTATCCGCAGATCGGCAACTATGGCGCCAACGACGATGATATGGAAGCAGGCAAGCCGCATATTGAAGGCTTGGCGGTGCGGGACTTTTCGCCGGTGGTCTCCAACTGGCGCAGCGATCAGGCGGCCGATGCTTTCCTGAAGCTGCACAACATACCGATCATCGACTCCATCGACACGCGGAAACTGGTGCGCCACTTGCGGACTCGAGGCGTGATGCGCGGCGTGCTGTCATCGATCTCCACCGACGTGAAGGGGCTGATCGAGAAGGCGCGGAGCATTCCCTCCATGGCCGGTTTGGACCTGGCGACACGCGTATCGACGGGCAGTTCGTACACATGGACCTCTCCGGTGGAGCCCTGCTCGCCCAGCGAACGGATTCGCGGCGCCAGCGAGGCGGCGTATCATGTGGTGGCCTACGACTTCGGCATCAAGCGCAATATTCTGCGCCGACTCGTCACCAGCGGATGCCGCGTAACGGTGGTGCCTTCGACGACCTCTGCGGAGGACGTGCTCTCGCTACGGCCGGACGGTGTATTTCTTTCCAATGGCCCCGGCGATCCGGAGCCGCTGGAGGCGCAGGCCAACGAAGCACGGAAACTGTTCGGGCGTACCCCGCTATTCGGCATCTGCCTCGGACATCAGGTGCTTGGCCTGGCAATGGGCGGCCGTACCTACAAGTTGAAGTTCGGCCACCGGGGCGGGAATCATCCTGTGCTCAACAAGAAGACCAATAAGGTGGAGATCACGGCCCAGAATCACGGGTTCGCCGTTGACCCGGACTCCATCTCCGAGCACGTGGCGGAGGTCACCCACGTGAACTTGAACGACATGACGGTGGAGGGGCTGCGGCACAAGTCCGAACCTGTCTTCTGCGTGCAGTATCACCCGGAGGCGGCGCCGGGACCGCACGATTCGCTCTATCTGTTCGACGACTTTATCCGCCTGATGCAGGAGCACAAAAAGTAATTCATGCCACGCCGTACTGACATTCACCGCATCCTGATCATCGGATCGGGACCGATCATTATCGGCCAGGCGTGCGAGTTTGACTACTCGGGCACGCAGGCCTGCAAGGCATTGCGGAGCGACGGGTTCGAAGTTGTGCTGGTGAACTCGAATCCGGCTACGATCATGACCGATCCGGAACTGGCGGATCGTACCTACGTTGAGCCGCTCAGCGTTCCTTATCTGACCGAGATCATCAAAAAGGAACGCCCGGATGCCTTGCTCTCTACCGTCGGCGGACAAACCGGCCTGAACTTATCCGTTGCACTGGCAGAGGCTGGCGTACTCGATGAGTACGGAGTGGAACTGATCGGCGCCAAGATCGATAGCATCAAGAAGGCGGAGGACCGGCTCCTCTTCAAGGATGCGATGCGGAAGATCGGCCTCGAGACGCCTACATCGCAGTTGATCACCGACATGAAGGGCGGGTTCGACTTCGCCGAGCGTGTCGGCTATCCGCTGATTCTGCGGCCGAGCTTCACGATGGGCGGAACCGGCGGCGGTATTGCTTACAACCGGGAAGAGTTGGAAGAGATCCTCTCACGCGGTCTGGATCTTTCCCCGGTGGGCGAAGTGCTGGTGGAGGAGTCCGTCCTCGGCTGGAAAGAGTACGAGATGGAGGTGATGCGCGACCTGGCTGACAACGCCATCATCGTCTGCTCGATTGAGAATTTCGATCCGATGGGTGTGCATACGGGCGACTCGATTACGGTCGCCCCGGCGCAGACGCTCTCCGACAAGGAATACCAGATGATGCGCGACGGGTCGCTGGCCTGCCTGCGTGAGATCGGCGTCGATACCGGCGGGTCAAACGTACAGTTTGCCATCAACCCGAAGGATGGGCGGATGGTAGTGGTGGAGATGAACCCGCGCGTATCGCGGTCCTCCGCGCTGGCGTCGAAGGCGACAGGCTTCCCGATTGCGAAGATCGCCGCGAAACTCGCGGTTGGTTACCGGCTCGACGAAATCAAGAACGACATCACGCGGCTCACCCCGGCCTGCTTTGAACCGACGATCGACTACGTGGTAACCAAGATTCCGCGCTGGCAGTTTGAGAAGTTCCCGGGCGCGGATCCGGTGCTGGGCACGCAGATGAAGTCGGTCGGGGAAGTGATGTCGATCGGGCGGACGTTCAAGCAGTCGCTGGCGAAGGCCATCCGGTCGTTGGAGACGGGCAAGTCGGCCACCAAGGAAGAGCCGCTGGACGAATCGCTCATCCCCGCTAAGCTCATCACTCCAACCGCGGAACGGTTGAGCTACATCCTTTTCGCGTTTGAGCGTGGCTGGACGGTGGAGCAGGTCCGCGAACTGACCAATATCGATCCGTGGTTCCTGCAGCAGGTGCGCGAGGGCATTGAGCTGAACGCCGAGTTGGCGGGCGAGTCTCTCGATACGATTACCGCCGAGGCAATGCGCGAGGCCAAGCGTTCGGGCGTCAGCGACGTCACTCTGGCGAAGCTGTGGAAGACCGATGCCTTGACGGTGCGCGCCAAGCGGAAGGAACTCGGCATAACAGCCGTGTTCAATCGCGTGGACACCTGCGCGGCGGAGTTCGAGAGCTTCACGCCGTATCTGTATTCGAGCTACGAGAGCGAGTGTGAAGCAGAGCCGGGAGAACGCCGGAAGGTGATGATTCTCGGCGCCGGGCCCAACCGGATTGGGCAGGGAATTGAATTCGATTACTGCTGCTGCCACGCGAGCTTCGCGCTGCAGGATTTCGATCATGAGTCGATCATGGTCAACTGCAACCCGGAAACAGTCTCGACCGATTACGACACCAGCGACCGCCTCTACTTTGAGCCGCTGACGCTCGAAGAGGTGCTGAATATCTACGACACGGAGAAGCCTGCAGGCGTGATCGTTCAGTTCGGTGGCCAGACTCCGTTGAATCTGGCACTGCCGCTGCAGCGGGCCGGGGTGCCGATTATCGGGACCGACCCCAAGAACATCGACCTGGCGGAGGATCGCAAGCTTTTCGGAAAACTGCTGCAGGATCTGAATATTCCCTGCCCGCCGAACGGCACTGCGACCAGCGTGGAAGAAGCCTGCGAGGTTGCGGGCAGGTTAGGCTATCCGGTGCTGGTGCGGCCCAGTTATGTGCTGGGCGGGCGCGCCATGACGATTGCCTACGACGAAGACACGGTACGGAAGTACATGCGGGAGGCGGTGGTATTCTCGCAGGACCGTCCGGTGTTGATTGACCGGTTCCTTGAGGACGCGGTGGAAGTGGACGTCGACTGCCTGAGCGATGGCGAAAACGTGCTGATCGCCGGCATCATGGAGCACATCGAAGAGGCCGGCATTCACTCCGGCGATAGTTCCTGCGTGCTGCCCCCGTTCGGCATTGGGGCACGGGAGTTGCAGACCATTCAGGACTACACCGTGAAGATGGCGCGGGCGCTGCACGTGATCGGGCTGATGAACGTACAGTTCGCGATCAAAGACGGTGATGTGTTCGTGATTGAGGTGAACCCGCGGGCATCGCGGACCGTCCCGTTCGTGGCGAAGGCAACAGGTGTGCCTCTGCCGAAGATCGCGGTCGGGTTGATGCTGGGCCGCAAGCTCACCGAGTTCGCCCACATGACCCAGGGCAAGACCAGTGGTGTGTTAGATGTTCCCCAATTCTTCGTGAAGTCTCCTGTGTTCCCGTTCAACAAGTTCCACGGCGTGGACCCGGTGTTGGGCCCGGAGATGCGCTCGACCGGCGAAGTGATGGGCGTTGGCGAGAACTTCGGCGAAGCCTTTGCGAAGGCCCAGTTGAGTGCGGGATCGCCTCTGCCCGCTGACGGGACCGTGTTTATCAGCGTCAGTGACCGGCACAAGACTGAGGCCGTGGAAGTGGCGAAGCGATTCGCGGATCTTGGCTATCAACTGGCGGCAACCCGTGGATCGGCGGCAGCGCTGAAGGCGGCCGGGTTGGAGTGCCTGACGGTCTTCAAGGTGAATGAGGGCCGGCCCAATGCGGTCGATCTGCTGAAGGCCGGAAGGCTGAAGTTGGCCATATACACGACCAATGGCGTGCACAGCTTCAGCGACGAAAAGGCCATTCGGCGCGCGGCCATTCAGTATCGTGTGCCCTGCATCACGACGATGAGTGCGGCGCGCGCGGCCGTGCAGGCAGCCGCCAGCCGTCGCCGGGATCCGATCCGGGTGTGGAGCCTGCAGGAGATTCACAAGAGCCTTGCCGCGGGCCGTTAGGCTCGTAGCGGGCTCTGTGGCTCGCTACAATTCAGACATGCGAATCTGGTGGGTGCTTTGCCTGCTGATGGCCGTTCCGTTGACTGCGCAGACCCGCGAAGAAACTCTCGCGGCGATGAAGCGGGCTGCGACGTTCTACGTGGAGAAGGTGTCGTTGCATGGCGGCTATCACTTCACCTATACCGATGACCTTGGCTATGGCCGGAGCGAACACGGCGAGGGGCCGACGCAGGTAGAGACGCAACGCGAAGGGACTCCGGCAGCCGGGATGGCTCTGCTGGAGGCATGGTGGGCGACCGGAGATCGCTACTTCCTGGAGGGGGCTGTGAAGGCGGCACGTGCCGGAGTGGCTGGCCAGTTGTGCAGCGGCGGATGGGACTACATCATTGAGTTTGACCAGGCGAAGCGGAACCGATATCCGTATAGGGCCGACGGCAACTGCAAAGGACAAACGGCGCCGCCGACAACCCTCGACGATAACGTGACGCAGGCGATGACGCGGCTGTTGCTGCGAGTGGACCGGGAGTTGAAGTTTCAGGATGAGTCCATCCACGGTGCGGTTGTCTATGCGTTGGATAAGTTGCTGGCGGCGCAGTATCCGAATGGCGCCTGGCCGCAGCGGTTCACGGGTCCGCCGGAGGCGGCAAAGCATCCTGTCCGTAAGGCATCCTACCCACCGGATTGGCCGCGGAAGTGGCCCGGGGAAGTTTATCGGGGACACTATACCTTTAACGACAATTCGATCGTGGACATGATCGACCTGTTTCTGGAGGCGGCGCGGGTCTATGGGGACTCTCGATACCGGGCCGCGGCTGAACGCGGCGGCGGATTCATCCTGCTGGCGCAGTTGCCGGAGCCACAGCCCGCTTGGGCGCAGCAGTACGATGCCAATATGCATCCGGCGTGGGCGCGGATTTTCGAGCCGCCGTCGGTGACGGGCGGGGAGACGCAAGGCATCCTTCGCATCCTGATGGTCCTCTACCGGGAGACGGGCGAGCGGAAGTATCTGGACGCTGTCGGCCCCGCGCTCGCGTGGCTGGAACGATCGGTGCTGCCCGGGACGCAGCAGGTGGCGCGGTTTTATGAACTACGCACGAACCGCCCACTGTACATCACCAAGGGGACCCAGATTCAGGCGAAGGGATTGGGCTCGGCGAGGATCGATGGCTATGAGATCAGCTACGACGGGCGGAGCGTCATTACTCACTATGCCGTACTGACCAGCGCTGCGAAGTTACCGGCGCTCCGGGCGGAGTATGAGGAGTTGCGGATGCGGCGGGAGCCCCGCCCGGACCGTCTACACGGACTGTCGCCTTGGGTCGCGGATCGGCCTCCCTCGGTGGGACGCGTGGCCGAACTGGTCCGTAGCCTCGACTCGCGTGGTGCATGGGTGGAGGATGGCGTCATCGGGAAGGCCGACAGGATCGTCTCTGTCTTCGCGGCACGGGACATGGTGTTGACCCTCAACGGCCGGCCGATTCCAGTCAAGGAGAACGACCGCATCGAACTGTTCGATGGTTCCCAGCCGCCACGGCAGAAGATCATCCGCACCACAACCTTTGCCCGTAATCTGGAACTGCTCGCAGCGGCCATGGCCCCTCGTCTGGTAAACTGAGAGCTTGCACCCCGTTGCCGGGGCAGCCCCAAGAGCGAAGGAGGTGAATATTCAATGGCCGAAGTAATCGTCCAGGACGGTGAAACTCTCGAAAATGCCCTGCGCCGCTTTAAGCGGAAGGTACAGCAGGAAGACATTATCAAAGAGATCAAACGTCACTCCTTCTACCTGAAGCCCGGTGAAAAGAAGCGGGTTAAGGAAGCCCTCGCTCGCAAGCGTAACCGCAAGAAGCGTCGTACCGATCCAGAATAGACAGCCCAAGGGCGCCGGACTCCGGCGCCCTTTCTGTTTTTCGCCAGCCCCCGCTGGTCGGACTGCAGTACGCTAGGCCAGGATATCCCTCACCAATTCCCCGTGGACGTCAGTGAGCCGGAAGTGCCGGCCACTATAAAAGTACGTCAACTTAGTGTGGTCCAAGCCCATCAGGTGCATCAACGTGGCGTTGAGGTCGTGCGGATGAACCGGTTTTTCTACGGCGCGGTACCCGAATTCGTCAGTGGCTCCATGGACGTAGCCCGCCTTCACGCCGCCTCCGGCAAGCAGGATTGAATAGCCGGCGGAGTTGTGATCGCGTCCGTTTTGCAACTTCACGAGTGAGGAGTTCTCCACCGCTGGAGTTCTGCCAAACTCGGTTCCGAAGATCACGAGTGTCTCATCGAGCAAGCCCCGCGATGCCAGGTCCTCGACCAGGGCGGCGACAGCCGGGTCCGCCCGCCGGGCGTTAGCGCGGTGGGCCTGAATGTCCTCGTGTGAATCCCAGGGCTGACTGTTGCCATAGTAGATCTGCACCATGCGGACGCCTTTCTCCACAAGGCGCAGCGCCATCAGGCAGCCGCGGCCAAAATCGGAGTCCCCGTAACGGGCGCGTACGGTCTCCGGTTCCTTCATCACGTCGAAGACCTCAGGGACCTCTGTCTGCATCCGGAATGCGGTTTCCATCGATTGGATCGCCGCCTCCAGATTCGAGTCTCCCGCGCGCGCCGCAAGGTGCCCGTTGTTCAGCTCCTTCAAGAGGTCCAGTTGACGGCGTTGCGCCTCTGCATTGCTTCCGGCGCGGTCGAGAAACTGGACGAGCTTCTTCGGGTCCCTTTCGGTGGCCTTGATGAACGTGCCCTGGAACACGGCCGGGAGGAAGGCCGACTCCCAAAGCGGAGGGCCAACCACCGGTGTGCCCGGGCACAGGACGACGTAGCCGGGCAGGTTCCGGTTCTCCGTGCCGAGTCCATATGTCAGCCAGGAGCCCATCGACGGGCGCCCTGGCTGAATGGCCCCACAGTTCATCATGAATAGCGACGGTTCGTGGTTCGGCACGTCGGTGTGCATCGAACGGATAACCGTGAACTTATCGATATTCCGCGCGATGTTCGGAAAGATTTCGCTGACCTCAATTCCACTCTGTCCATGCTTGCGGAACGCGAATGGGGAGCGCATCAGCGAGCCGGTGATGCGCTCGGTTTTCGGCTGCTCGCCGGGCATGGCTCTGCCGTGATAGCGGTCGAGCGACGGTTTCGGGTCAAAGGTGTCGACCTGGGACATTCCGCCATTCATTACCAGATAGATGATGTGTTTGGCCTTCGGAGCAAAGTGGGGTTGCTTGGCGGAAAACGGGTCGTCGGCGCCCTGTAACTGCCTGGCCAATGCAACCGAACCGAGGCCGCTGGCCAGGCGGGAGAGAAAGTAGCGGCGGTCAATCGACATAAAGAAACTCATTGGAACTGAGAAGAACTTGTGCGTAACGTGGCCAGGTATCGCTGGAGAGAAAGCCCATCGCGGCCGCTCTCTCCGCGGCGGACGGGTTGCGATGAAAGAGCAGATCGTAGACTGCTGTGATGCGGTCCTGCACTGCAGGCGCCTGTTTCTCCAGCCGGGCTGCGAGGGCTTCGGCGCGGAGGCGGATGAAGCCGGAGTTCAGGAAGAATAATTTTTGCAGCGGAACGTTGGTGACGCCGCGCTGCTCCACATGAACCGAGGTGCTGGGGAAATCAAACAGCGCCAGGGTCTCATTCTGCTGATAGCGGCCGACCTTTACGTAGACTGTCCGGCGAATATTGCCGTCGGCAAGGTCGGACGACTCGCCAAACATCGAGCCATCCAGCTCTCCGCTGACGGCGAGAATGGAGTCCCGAATGGCCTCCGCATCGAGGCGTTTACGGTTCGCCCGCCAGAATAGGCGATTGTCTGGATCGAGAGATGTTCCGGCGCTCGCCGTGGCGCTCGACTGCAGATAGGTTTCCGAGAGTACAATCTCCCGGATCAGCGCCTTGATTGAGAATCGCTGCTGGCGGAAGCGGGCGGCGAGGAAATCGAGCAGGGTTCGGTTGGCGGGCCTCTCGCCCATCAGGCCGAAGTTGGATGGCGTGCGCACGACGCCCGCCCCGAACAACCACGCCCAGATGCGGTTGGCCATGACGCGGGCGGCGATCGGGTGTTCGACGATTGCTCGGGCGAGTTGAAGCCGGCCGCTGCCTTCGCGCAAGGGGGCGGGTTCCGTCGCCGAAAGACAGGGGAGGAACTGCCGCGGTACCAACGGGCCAAGGTCCATCGGATTCCCGCGCCGGTTGAGATGCAAGTCGACCGGGTCTTCATGTTCTCCCAATCCATGGAAGTATCCATATGGATTGGGCGCGGACTCTTTTTCCCTCTTCAGTTCCGCACGCAGATTTTCCAGGTGCCGCTTCCACTCACCCGTCAGCCGCTTCTCCACCTCGTCGCCCTCGAGCCGGTAGACGGCCCCGCTGCGGCCAATGAACTTGTGCCACAGCTGAAATCGCTCCCGGTCCAGGGATTGCGTCGGCACATCGGCACCGGGGTTGAAGTCGGCGTCAGAATCGTAGTTGAAGGGCAGGATGATCTTCCGCCGCTTGACGTTGAAGTTGACACCGCGGATGACAGCCTGGCGGTTGGCGTCATCGATCTGACGCTTCTGTTCGATTACGTCGAGGAGCGTCCGCTGAAAGGCGCGCGCCGCGGCGACCTTTTCCGGAGTAGTGGAGGCGCGCAGCCATGGTTGTAGGAACGGGTGATCCTCTTCGGGCTTGGCCAAATATTGCTTCCACTGCTGAGCGACACCGGGATCAACCCCCGGCTGCTCGAGCAGGAACGCGGCGCTCTGGCGCGCGAAGATGAGAGCGAGTTGTTCGCGCTGCGCCGAGAGAAATTGGTCAATCTCCTTTTCGATCGCCTTAATGCGCTTCTGTGCGTCGTTGTAGGCGGCGACGTCGGCGGCCGGGGCCAGTGGGTACTCTTTGTACTCGCTGCTGGCGAACACACCGGCAATGGCGTAG
>CAZWDD010000118.1:0-15557 GCA_964632345.1 uncultured Solibacteraceae bacterium
CAGTGCAGCGGCGAACCGGAGAGGACGGCACGGTGATCGATGTGTGCGAATCAACCGGTAAGCAGAGGTCCCTGGCGGACTACCATGCGCGCGAGGCGATTATGGGCAAAGACCCGCGGGGCGGCGCGATGGCGCTGCAGTTCGCGGCGGAGATGGCCGGCGTTTAGAGCGTGAAGCGGCAGACGATGCCGACATCGTCGCAGTACCACATCACGCCGTTCCAGATGGTCATGCCGTGCGGTTGCGGATCGTTGTCGGCGAGGATGATCTTCTCGACAACGGCGCCGGTATCGGGATCGTGTTTGAAGAATCCGTTCATATTGGAATCGGCCGCCCACAGGAATCGGCCCTCCCAGCCGAGTCCGTGGGGGCGGTTGGCCGTGGTGGCGAACTTGGTTTCGACGGTCCAGGAAGCAGGGTCGATCCGGTAGATGGTCCGGGACGGCGGAACCGCCACCCAGCGCTTGCCGCCGCCCCACGCGCGGCGGTGGGCCCGGGTGCGGGAGGTATTGTGGGGGGGCGGCGTGGCGGGCTTTGCGGGCGCGGGGGTGGGCGGGTGCGGCACGGTATGCGCCAGCGGGCTGCGGCGTGCCGGAGGATCGCCGGCCATTTTGTAGATGACGCCGGCGCCGGGAGTGAAGTGTTTGGAGATCGCCTTGCCGGTGTTCGGGTCGGTGCGGATCAACTCGCGCGAGTACGTGGAGGCCAGCCAGAGCGCCTGGTCGTCGTGCGTGATGCCGCTGGCGCGATCCGCCTCGGTAAGGAAGGAGCGCAACACCTTGCCATCGCTATAGCTGACAAGGTAGGCCATATTGTTCTGCTGGTCGATGATCCACAGGCCCTCGGCAGTGGCTTGCAGGCCGTTCGGGTGAGGGCCCGGGGTCTTGAAGACGGTCTCGACCTTGCCGATTCTGCGGGAGGGGGCCGCGGCAAGCGCGGCGGCGGCGCCAAGGAATAGCCTGCGTTGCATGCCGGGATTCTATCGCAGACGGCAGGGGGTTATTTGTAGTGAATTTCGAAGGGCTTGTTGGTGATGAACACCACCGTGACGTCGCCTTCCGCCGCGGCGCCGTGGATCATCGTTTCTCCCTCGGGAAACCAGACGAACTGGCCCGGCGAGTAGCGGCCGGAGCCGGTGACCAGCGTGCCCTCCAATATATACATGCCGTGCGCGCAGGGATGCGTGTGGGCCGGATTCAGAACTCCGGCGGGATAACGCACCAGGCGGACCTCCATTCCGGTATCGGGGTCGGCGTAGAGGTTCTTGCGGAAGACGGGGTCACCGGTCGGGGTGATGGTGCGCTGTTCCCAGGGCAGTTTGGGGGCATCGACGACGTGAGGCATGAAACCGATTGTATCGGTATAAACCTTGTGCGGAGCAGCGCCGATAGTACTTGGAGATGAGTGCTACTATCACCGCGCCCAGAACGGCCGATGGCGGTGTCGGAACCGGCCCCGCCTGGATCATCTCGCAGCGGGAGGACCTGACGTGGTTCATCGGCTCCGCGCTGGTCGGGTATCTGGCGCTGGCCCTGATGTGGAGCGGGTTCCCGGTGCTGCCGATTCACATGGTGTGGATGATCGGGGTCGACGGTCCACACGTGGTAGCGACCGTGACTCGGACCTACTTTGACCGGCAGGCGCGGCGGGAATTGGGGGGCTTTCTCTGGATTATCGTTCCGTTCACGCTGCTGGGACCGGCGGTGGGGTTGCTGGGATATCTTTCGTACTTTTTCCTGTTTGCGGTCTGCTGGCAGCACTTCCATATCGTGAAGCAGCACTACGGGTTCGTGATGCTGTACAAAGCAAAGAATAGGGAACGGGACCGGGGGGACCTGCGGCTGGACCGGTGGTTCCTACTGGCTTCCCTATGGGTGCCGCTGGCAGGATTTGTAATTGCGACACGTGGATGGATGCAACCCTGGACAGGGATGGCCTGGCGCGGGGCGCTGGCGGTGTACCTGACGTTGACTTTGGTGTGGCTGGGCCGGCAAGTCCAGAAGTACACGCGGGGCGAAAATCTGAACGTTCCCAAGTTGGCGCTACTGCTGGCGATCGTCCCTCTGCAGTGGCTGGCTTTCCGTCACGCCGCGGAGCATGGGCCGGATGGCATCCTCCGGGCAGGCATCACGCTGGGACTGTTTCACAGCCTGCAATATCACCGGTTACTCTGGTTCCACAACCGGAACCGCTACAGCGGACCGGAGGCGTTGTCCAAACATGGCCTTGCTGCGAAACTGACCGGTGGCGTGTGGGTTTATTTTGGGGTGGCGGTCGCATTGAATTTGCTTCTTTCCGTGCTGCCGGTGGCCTACGCACCGGTGCGGGACATGGCGGTGGCCGCAACCTGGGGGCTGGCATTCACGCACTACATGTTGGACGCCAAGATATGGCGGGTAAACGGCGACAGGGAACTGGCTTCGGCACTCAGGCTTGGCTGAGAAGATTCGGCTCTCAGCGACACTAGCTGAAGAAGAACCCATGCAGACCGCCACTCACACCGCTTCCGCGACCCGACTGACACCTGAGGACGAACTGCACTGGCTGGCGCTGCGGCTGGTCCCGGGACTGGGAACACGGCGGGTCGTACAAATTCTGGACCGGTTTCAGTCGCCGCAGCTGATGTTTCGCGCAAGCGTTTCGGATCTGGAGGCAGCCGGGGTGCCGGCCGGACCGGCGCGGTCGATCGCGTCAGGCTGTACGTTTGACGATGCCGTCGATCAGCAGTCGAAGTTACGCGCCCGCGGGGCCGTGCTGGTGACCATCCACGACCCGCTCTACCCCGAGGCGATGAAGGAGGTCCTGGACCCGCCGCTGATGCTGTTTGCCCGAGGGAATCTGGAACTGCTGAACTATCCCGGCATCGCGGTGGTGGGGACGCGAAAACCGACCCCTTATGGGGTGGCCGTGGCGGAGAAACTGGGTGGGGATCTGGCGGCGGCGGGGTTGAACATCATCAGCGGCATGGCGCGAGGGATTGATACGGCCGCGCACCGGGCGGCGCTCGCCGTCGGGGGAAGAACCACTGCAGTCTTCGGATGCGGAGTGGATATGATCTACCCGACGGAAAACCGAAAGCTTCATGAAGAAATCTCAACCAAGGGTTTGGCGATTTCCGAGTTTCCGATGGGCGCTCCGGCCTATCCGCAAAATTTTCCGATCCGCAACCGGATTGTGAGTGGAATGAGTTCAGGAGTACTGGTAGTTGAGGGAGCACAGTACTCGGGGTCGGCGATCACGGCGCGGCTGGCGATGGACCAGGGGCGGGACGTATTTGCGGTGCCCGGCAACATTACCAGCCAAGCCTCATGGGGCCCTAACCTATTGATAAGACAGGGCGCAAAGCTTGTAACAACGGCGCAGGACGTCATTAACGAACTAGCGCCGGACATCCGTCGCCGGATCGACAACGGGAGTGGCGCCGCGAACCGGAACGGAACGGGGGACGGCGCGAAGCAGGGGACCCTGCCGCTGGGTCCGAACTCGGTTTTGGGGGACCAACTGCTAAGGAAGTTGACGGTAGACCGGCCAACGCATATTGACGACTTGTTGGTTTGTCTGGAAAACTATTCCTCGTCTGAGATCGTCGCCGTGCTTTTTGAACTGGAGCTTCTAGGATTGGTGCGCCAACTCCCGGGAAAGCAGTTTGTGAAGGCCTGGTAGGCATCCTTTCTTTTCAAGCGGTTAAACTGGAAAGAGTCACTATGTCGAAATCTCTCGTCATCGTCGAATCGCCGGCGAAGGCGAAAACCATCGGAAAATATCTGGGCAAGGGCTTTGTCGTCAAGGCGTCGCTGGGTCATATCAAGGACCTGCCGAAGAGCGACCTGGCGGTAAATGTCGAGCGCGGCTTTGAGCCGACCTACGAGGTCATCGAGGGCAAGAAGAAACTGATCGGGGAGTTGCGAGCGGCGGCCAAGGGCGTCGACAACATCTACCTGGCAGCTGACCCTGACCGGGAAGGCGAGGCGATCTGCTATCACCTGCAGGAAGAGCTGCAGGGGAAGGGCGACAAGGCTCCGAAGATCTTCCGGGTCATGTTCAACGAGATCACGGCGAACGCGGTGAAGAAGGCGTTCGACAAGCCACTGCAGGTCAACACGGCACTGGTGGATGCGCAACAGGCGCGCCGGGTGCTGGACCGATTAGTGGGGTACAAAATCTCTCCGCTGTTGTGGGACAAGGTCCGGCGCGGACTATCGGCCGGACGAGTCCAGACGGTAGCATTGCGGCTGATTGTCGACCGTGAGCGGGAGATCCAGGCATTTAATAAGGAAGAGTACTGGACGATTGACGTCGCGCTGAACGCCAAGAAGGCGCCGGTATTGAAGGCTCGACTGGCGAAGATCAACGGAGAGAGTCCGGAGATCGGAAATGAGGCGCGGGCAAAGGGAATCGTTACCGACGTGGATGGCGCGGCGTATACCGTGCAGGCGGTCGGCACGAAGGAGAAAAAGCGCAATCCGGTGCCGCCGTTCATCACCTCGACGCTGCAGCAGGAGGCGGCACGGAAACTGCGCTTCAGCGTGAAGCGGACGATGGTGCTGGCGCAGCGGTTGTATGAGGGTATCGAACTTGGTGAGGAGGGCGCTGTTGGCCTGATCACCTACATGCGTACCGACTCGGTGCGCGTATCGGAAGATGCTCTTGGCGAGGTCCGAAACTTTATCGGCGAAAAGTATGGCGCGCCATACCTGCCGGAAAAGGCAAACGCCTACAAGGGGAAAAAGGACGCGCAGGACGCACACGAAGCCATCCGCCCGACAAGCGCTTTCCGAACGCCGGAAAGCCTGGCGCAGTATCTGCAGGAAGATGAGTTGAAGCTGTACCGGCTGATCTGGATGCGGTTCGTCGCGTCGCAGATGATGTCGGCGCTGTTTGACCAGACGACGATCGACGTGGCGGTAGCGGGAAAATCGAAGGCCGCTTACCTTTTCCGAGCGACGGGTTCAGTAGAAAAGTTCGACGGCTTCCTGAAGGTGTACGAAGAAGGCAAGGACACCAAAGACGAGGAAGACGACGAGGCGGCACGGAAGTTGCCCGCGGTAGCCAAGGGCGAGGAGTTGCGGTTTAAGTCGATCGAACCGGAACAGCACTTCACCGAGCCCCCGCCGCGATTCACGGAAGCGACGCTGGTCAAGGAACTGGAGGCGAAAGGCGTGGGACGGCCCTCGACATACGCCTCGATTCTCTCCACGATTCAGGAGCGCGAATACGTGAAGAAGGAAGGCGGCAAGTTCGCACCGACCGAACTCGGAACGGTTGTAACGGACCTGCTGCTGGAGTCGTTCGGCGACATCTTCGACGTGCTCTACACGGCACGGCTGGAGGGCGAACTCGACGAGATCGAAGACGGCAAAATGGATTGGCGCGACGCCATGGGCGAGTTCTACGAGAAGTTCTCGGCCGACCTGGAACGCGCAGCCGTCCAGATGACCGACATCAAGCGGATGGAGAAGCCGACTGACTTCATCTGCGACAAGTGCGGCAAGGCGATGGTGATCAAGTGGGGCCGGCACGGCAGCTTTATTGCCTGCACGGGCTACCCGGAGTGCACCAGCACGCGCGAACTGCCGACGACCGCCAGCGAAGACCTGGGCGAACAGGGCGAGGACGAGTACTGCCCCAACTGCGGGCGCCCGATGGTGCTGAAGAAGGGCCGGTTCGGCCAGTTCATGGCGTGCACTGGGTATCCGGACTGCAAGACCACGCGGCAACTCGGCCAGGCGGAGAAGAAGCCGGACACGGTGCTTGAGGAAGCCTGCCCGCAGTGCGGAAAGAATCTGGTGATGAAGTCGGGCCGGTTCGGCGAGTTTACGGCGTGCTCGGACTACCCGACCTGCAAGTACGTGAAGCAGAAGACGGTAGGCGTGAAATGTCCGGAGTGCCACGAAGGCGACATCATCGAGCGCCGGTCCAAACGCGGCAAGACGTTCTACGGCTGCAACCGGTACCCGAAGTGCGATTTTGTGGCGTGGGGCAAGCCGATCGACCGGAAATGCCCGGAATGCGGCAGTTCGCACCTGATCGAAAAATTCCTGAAAGCGGGCGCGTTCGCACAGTGCCCGAACAAGGAATGCAAATTCAAAGAGCCGATCGCCGAAGCGGTAAACGCATAAACGCGCGACGGCCCCCAGCAACCCTGAATTGAGGAAAAACAGTATATCCATGTCTGAAAACGAACAGTTCTACCGCATTGCCAAGCTGCCACCGTACGTCTTCGCCGTCATCAACGAGATGAAGGCAAAGGCACGAGCAGCCGGGCAGGATGTGGTGGATTTCGGCATGGGCAACCCCGATGGCGCCACGCCGGACATCATCGTCGAGAAGCTGATTGAAGCGGCGCGGCAGCAGAAGAACCACCGGTATTCGATGTCGCGGGGCATTCCGCAACTGCGAGTGGAAATCGTCAAGCGCTATCAGCGCAACTACGGCGTCGAACTCGACCCGGAGAAGGAAGCGATTGTCACGATCGGCGCCAAGGACGCGATTGCCCATCTGTTGTTTGCGATTATTGCCCCGGGCGACGCCGTCGTCTCTCCGAATCCCGCGTATCCGATTCACCAGTACGGCGTGATTATGGCCGAAGGCGAAGCGATCATGTTGCCGATGCCGGACCCGGCCACGTTTCTGCAGGGGTTGGAGGATCTGTACAAGAACGGCCCCAAGAAGCCGAAGGTCGTGCTGATCTCGTTCCCGCACAATCCGACGACGACCTGCGTGGACCTGAACTTCATGAAGGAGATCGTGGCGATGGCCCGGGCCAACGGTTCCTGGGTGGTACACGACTTCGCTTACGCCGATCTTGGATTTGACGGCTACCGGCCGCCCTCCATTCTGGAGGTGCCCGGCGCCAAGGATATCGCCGTCGAGATCTTCTCCATGTCGAAGAGCTACAACATGGCGGGATGGCGAGTGGGCTTTTGCCTGGGTAACGCGCAGATCATCTACGCGCTTTCCCGGATCAAGAGCTACCTCGACTACGGGACCTTCCAGCCCATTCAGATCGCCTCGATCATCGCGTTGCGCGAGTGCGAGGAGGAGACGGTGAAGATCCGGGAGATGTATCAGGAACGGCGCGACGTGCTGGTGGAAGGATTGAATGCAGCCGGCTGGCCTGTGACCTCGCCGCAGGGCTCAATGTTCCTGTGGGCGAAGATTCCGGAGCGCTTCGCGCACATGACCTCGCTGGAATTCGCCAAGGAACTGATGGAGAAAGCCCTGGTGGCGGTGAGCCCGGGTATCGGGTTCGGCCCGATGGGCGAAGGGCATGTGCGGTTCTCCTTCATTGAGAACCCCCACCGGACCCGGCAGGCAATGCGGGCCATCAAGCAATTCCTGCGCGACTAGGTAAGGCACACAAACCGTCGCGGGGCAGCGGAGGCGCCCCGCGATTTTTTATACTGTGGCCAGTATGGCCGCTTGGCCCGAAACGCCTGTGACCGAAGTGATCGACCTGCGGCATATCGCTCCGGGGTCGCTAGATGACGTGTTGGCGGACGAAACGGAATGCTGGCGGGCGAACCTGTCGTGGGACTTCACGGCATCGGCGGCACTGGTAAAGCGGTTTACCGACACCCAGTCGCTGAACGGCCGCGCACTGCTGCATGGCGGGCGGATCGCCGGATACACGTACACCGTGATCGACGAGGACAAAGGCCTGATTGGGGACCTGTACGTACACCGCGCGTTCGCGACGCCGGCGCTGGAAGACATGCTGCTGAACGCCACTGTGGAGTCCCTTTACAGGACGGCGGGCGTTAGAAGAATCGAGTCCCAGGTATTGCTGTTGGGACACCCGCGTCCGGCGCCGACGGTACACGCGGGCGACCTGCGGACGTTCGAACGGTGCTTCATGGTGTGCGATCTGCAACGGACGGCCGAGTGGCAACCGATGGAGACCACTACCCTAGAGGTTGACCATTGGAGCGAGCGCTACCAGGAAGACGCGGCGGGGCTGATCGCAAACGCCTATGAAGGCCACATTGACGGCAACATCAACGACCAGTACCGTTCCACGGGTGGCGCGCGACGCTTCCTGCAGAACATCGTGCAGTATCCGGGATGCGGGACCTTTGCGGCGCACTCTTCGTGGTTGACCTGGCGGCGGGATACGGGCAGGCTGTGCGGCGTCTGCCTTGCAAGTTTGGTGGCCTACGATGCCGGACACATCACGCAGATCTGTGTGGCGCCCAACAGCCGGGGCGGGGGCATTGGACGGGAGATGCTGGGGCGGTCCATGAACAGTCTCCGAGCGATGGGATGCCGGCGCGTTAGCCTTACGGTGACGGCGTCGAACCGCAACGCGATCGGCCTGTACGAATCGATGGGCTTTCGAGTGGAGCGGCAGTTTGCGGCGATGGTGTGGGAGCAGGTACGTCCACTGCGACGGTTCTTCCCCTGATGCGAGTGCGGTACCCTGAAGGTTTCGAGTATGCCGACGCCTTCCACCTACGACGACGCGAATCTGATCCTCCGCCTCTATGAATTGCGGCGCGAGGAGCGCATGCGGACAGCCCGCAAGTGGTACATGGAGCACTTCGGCCCGGAGACGCTGGGCGAGTTCCGGGAGCTGTGTCCGCCCGGCAGCGACGCCAACGCATTTTTCCGGCAGGTTTCCAGCTACTACGAGATGGTGGCCAGTTTCGTTACCAGCGGCGTTCTGAACGAGGAACTCTACTTCCAGAGCGGTGGGGAAATGTTCCTGGTCTACATCCGCATCGAGCCATTCCTGGAAGAACTCCGGACCGCGTTCCGCAACCCTGGCGCCTATCGCAACCTGGAGACCGTGGCCAAGCGGTATGGCGACTACATCAACCGCAACGACCCGGAAGCGGCCGGCGCCTTCCGCGCCCGTATGCGCGCGGCGCTGGGGAAGTAGCCGCGGCATGCGGCAGGATGGCGAATTCTTCGGCGACCAGGAACTGGAACTGATCTACATCGGCAAACGGCTGAGCGATGCGCAGGCGTTGGAAGAGGTACTGACGAACGCCGGCTGGGATTACAACGTCGAGCCGGATGAATACCGGGGCGGGTTTCTGTTTGCCGCCAAGCGAACGGGCGCGTTCTTCTACGTCCCGGTGGAGCGGGCGGAGGCGGCTCGGGCCCTGCTGGAACAAAACGGCTACCGGCCGCAGCCACCGGAAGCGTAGTTAATCCGCCGGCCGCCACCAGCGGTCGAGGCGGGCCTCGAGCCGGCGCAGAATTTCGGTATGGGCAGGGGATTTCGAAAGGTCGCGCGTCTCACCGGGGTCGGCGGCAATGTCATAGAGTTCGCGGCTTCCGCTGCGATAGGCGTTCAGTTTCCACCGGCGTGTCCGAATGGCACGAATAGGATTCACCCACTTCTGCTTGCCGAAATATTCCAAGAACACAGCATCCCGCCGCTGTGCGCGGGTTAGATCGGCACCATCGACCGGGGCCGGCCAGGAGACACCGGCGAGTCCGGCAATGGTGGGCGCTATGTCGGCGTGGGTGACGAGCTCGTCGCGGAGGCGCGCCCTGATGCGTCCGGGAGCACGGATCAGCAGCGGCACACGGATCAGGGGTTCGTAAAGAAACGGCCCCTTGAAGGGAAGCCCGTGCGCGCCCAGGTTGTCGCCGTGGTCGGAAGTGTAGACGACGATAGTATTCGATAGATCCCCAACGGCGTCCAACACCTGACCCAGAAGAGCATCGGTACGCTCCACCAGGGTCAGGTAGTAGCTACGATATTTCAGCCAATGATCCTGATCAAAATCAGCGGTAATGGCGCCCTGGTCCTTTTCGACATACTGCCGCTGCTCGGCCGGCTTGGCATCGAGCGAGTTGAGCAGCGTGGGCGGCGGAGCAACGCCGGGGCGGATTGAGGTGCGCTCCAGTTCCTGCCGGATGCGGTAGATATCGTGGGGATTGAGAACGCTGACCCAGGCCAGCCACGGGCCCTTCTGCTGCCGGATCCAGGCCGAAGCGGCGGCGGATACGGCGTCATCCTTGCCATCGAAACGATGGTCGAAGCCGAATGCGGTGAGGTCCGCGCTGGAGCCTTTCGTCAGGTGCCACTTGCCGAAGTAACCCGTCGTCCAACCGGCCTCCCGGAAGACCTTTCCCACATTCGGCACGGAAGGAGAGAGCGGGTCCCCGAGGGAACTGCCATCCACATTGGTACGCACACCGGCACGATGCGGTTCTAGCCCTGTCAGCAGGCTGGCGCGGGCCGGGGAGCACTGCGGCGTGTTGGCGAACGCATGACGGAAATGCGCTGCTCCAGCCGCTAAGCGCCGCCGGTTCGGGAGTTCGGCCGGGCCAGGCAGCAAAGCCGTCTCCTGGTCCGTCATGAAGACAAGGACATTCGGGCGCGGCCTGGGTGCAGCAGCCGCCGCAGAGGAAGCCAGGAAGCGGCGGCGCGTGAGCATTTTACGGCTCTGCGGGTGTATCGTTGGGATTCTTCAAGGGGAAGGTCACAACGTTGGAGACGTAGATGTCCTGAGCGATCGTCACCTGTGTCTTGGAGTTTGTCGGGAGATCGGAGTTAAGCTCCAAATGGACCTCATAAATTCCGATGGCGCCAGGCTTGAGAGCCGCGTACAGCACGTTGGCCGTCTTGCCCCCGGCCAGGGACGACACGAACTCGGCAGGCTCGTTGATCGAGCTGCCGGTAAAGGCAGCGCCCGTTTGGATCAAAGTCTGATTCGCTTCATCCTTCAGAGCACCAAGACCGGTCGCGGTAACGACGATGGTTTCACCTGGCAGCGCCGGATTGTCTTCCGTAATCAGCGCGCCCTGCTCATTGGCGCAGCATAGCGCCGGAGTAGTGGCCGTCATGATGACCTGCCCACCCTCGTTGGTCTTTGCGGAATACACCAGGCCATTGCCAGCCGCGCCAGCTTCCTTTGCCCGAAGGCGGATACGGGTAAAGACACCGGCCGAGAAAGCTTCCACCTTTTCCCCTTCGGCCTCGTTGATCAGTTTGATCAGCTCATCCCTAACGATAGCGAGGGTATCATCGGTCTTGACAGTGTAGGAATACTCCCGGTCCTCAATCACCACGGTCGCGACGTCGCCGGGGTTGATCGAACCGTCGACGGAAACGGTTCCAGTGGCACGATCCGAGAAATGGGTGAGTATGCCGGGCCGGGGATCGACTCCCTCGAAGGCAAAAATGCCCGGGTTCTGCCGGATGATGGGGACGGCAACGGGCGAAGTAGTGATGGCGCCGTCAGGGCGCTCCATCCGTACGTAGGCGTTTACGCTGGTTGCGTCGGCAACTTCCCAGGGCAATTGGGCGTTGATCTGCGTAGGCGAGACCATCAAAAGAGGAGCTTCGATGCCATCGAAATAGAGACGGATTCCGCCCAATTCGCGGGGTAGTTCGGTGGCGTCTTCGGGCGCCGACACCGTCTCAGTCGCAAGCCCGTCCCCGTAGAGGACCACGAGTGTACCCGGGGCCACAAGCGCCGCATCCTGCCCGCCGGTGAGAGTAGCGCCACTGGTAGTGAGCACGATGGTTGATGTATCCGGGGACTTTGCCGTGGAAAAGTCGATTTCATTACCGGCGGCGCCCCCCTCACGGGCTGTCAGCAGGAGCGCCCGAAGATCGGTGATGACCGAGGCGGTTACCAGCGCGTCAGGGTCGCTATTGATTCGTTCGGCGAACTGGAGCAGGACATTGGCGTAGGTATCGTCGCGGATAAGCGTGTACCTATAGTCCCGGCCGCCCACGGTTATCGTGACCTGATCGCCCTGAGTTAGGTTGCCGTCAAAAATAATAGATGCCGTGGCAAAAACATCACGGCTGGCCAGATTCCGGACGGCTGTAAAGGGCAGCGGCTGGTCGTGCATCGAGAAGACAACGATGCGGCGATTGTAGGTGTCGCTGACGTAGAGATTCGTTCCATCCCAGGCAAGAGACATCGGCGTCCGCAGGAGGTCGGCCGAAGCGCGGAACTGAGGGAAGGCGCTATCGGAAGAGCGATTGATTTCGCTCGATGCCTGCCCAAGGACGACATCGGCACCCTGGCCGTTACGAGTCGGAAAGTTGTTGTAAACCAGGACGCGGTCGTTGCCGCCATCGGCGATGAAAAGGCGGGTGCCGTCGCTAAGGGCGTAGCGGGGGAAGTCGAGCGTCGCGTTGCAGATGGCTGGGTAGCCGGGATTGCCGTCGGGCCCGATTCCATTCGACTCGCAAACCTTGGGACTGTTATTGGCGACAGCAGAAGTGAAATCCGCCTGGCCAAGGACCAAATCGGCCGGCTGCGCGTTGCGCGTGGGTATGGAATTCCAGATCAGCACCCGATTCTGGCCGAGGTCGGAGACGATGAGGCGCTGTCCGTCTGAGGTCACCGAGACAGGATTGACTAGATTGTCCTGTTTCGGGTCGATGGCAACACGGGCCAGATCGAGCTCGACATAAGTATTGAAGTCGGCCTGCCCGAGGACAACGTCGGCGGGCTGGAAGTTCTGAGTGGGAAAGTTGTTCCAGATCAAGATCCGGCTATTGCCGCTATCGGCGACAAAGAGTCGGTTGTCCTGAATCCAGACTCCCTGCGGCCCGCGCATGCGCTGGCCCGGAATTCCACGGGGCGGGGCGGTGAAGGCGGTGAACGTCTCCTGGCCGAGCACCAGATCGGCTGGTTGCGCATTGTTGGAGGGAATCGAATTCCAGATCAGCACGCGGTTGTTCGCGGTGTCGGCTACGGCAAGGCGCTGCCCATCGGAAGCCACGGCGGTCGGGTTCCGCAGGTTGGACGACGAGGCCGGCCTGAGTTCGTTCGTATTGAAATCGGATTGACCGAGGACGGTGCTGGCTTCGCCGCGGCAGGCCGGACAACGAGTGCCCTGTGGAACGAGGGCATTGACCGGCAGGGCAATCTGGTCGAGATTCCGGAAGATGAGGACGCGATGATTGAACGGCTCGGAACCGACCTGATTGGAATCGGCCACGAAGAGCATGTTGTTGGCGAATGCAAGTCCGCCGACGCCGCCAAGAACATCGATCGCAGCCGCGGGTTCCTGGGCCGTGAAGTTCCTTTGACCGATCAGGAGCCGGGCGGCCTGCCCACTATAAAATTCAGCCGGAAGGGCGATGGCCGCGCTGGCGACCCACAACAGGAAGTGCTTTATGCGGAGGTTCGTCATTACGCAAACTTTCAGTATAACAGCGACGCGAGTTCATCCCGGGCAGGGTACGCCGCCTGGCGGGTTTTTAACAATGTCACGGAATCAATGGGGGGTCACCGCGCCCCAGATAATCTGGTACGCCTCGATGTTTCCTTCCAGACTGCGACCGGCGCGAATGGTCACCCGGGTGTTGCGGCGAAGGCGCGCCCACTCGGAGACGACGCCATCTTCGAGGAATCGGGTATCACGGCGGAGGACGATCGTCTTGTGGCCGGCTGCACGAGTGCGCAGCACGAGGGTCTCCTCGCTTAATTCGCTGACAATCCCAGCCCATTCATACTCACCCCGAGGAATGATATTCTCCGTCACTGAACGGTAGGTTATCCGCATCCGGCCCGCGTCCTTGGGTTTGGCCAGTTCAGCCAGCCGGACCGTCCGCGCGTAGCAGGGCACACCATCGACCAGCCGGCGGTCGGCTATGATTTCGACCAGGTCCTCGGGTTGAAAACTGCGGACCGGGACCCGCACGCGGCTCTGTTCAAACCATGTCCGGTAGTCATAGGAGCAACGGAACTCCCTGCCGGTGGTTGTCTTCAGCAGAAAACTCTTGGGCTGGATGTCGCTGATGTAGCCGGAGACGACCCCAACCGGCACCTCCTCGGCGGCAAGGGCGGCCGACAGCAGGAAAAGCGTGCGAACCGAACGTTGCCACATGCCCAACATTCTACTGCTGCTACAATGTCCGATTTGCAGCCCACGGTGTTTACAGAACAGACCCGCCACGCACTCCGGTGGTTTCAACAATCCGGGATTCAGGAGGCCAGCGGAGGCGTTGCTCGCTACCATCTACTAGCCGAGGAACGCAATCTGCCGCTCTCCACCGAAATCACCGGCTACGCCGTCAGCGCGCTGGTGTGGACCGGCGACATTCCCAATGCTCTGCGCGCGGCCGACTGGCTGGTGCGCGAGGCATGGCACTCCGAATGGCAGGCGATGCCGTTTGAAGTCGGCCAACCCGTACCTCCGTCCTATTTTTTCGATTGCGGAATCATTGTACGGGGCCTGCTGGCGGCGTGGCGCGCAACAGGACGGCTGGACTACCTGTCCACAGCGCGGGACCTGGGCCTGGCGATGGGACGGGATTTCTGGTCCCCGGCTGGCGAGTTACACCCAATTCTCGACCTGCCTTCGAAGCAGCCCTGGCCGTATGAGAGGCGATGGTCCCGCGAGCCCGGCTGCCTGCAACTGAAGTCGGCGCTGGCGTGGGCGAACCTGGCAAAGCTGTTCCCCGGGGAAGCCTTCGAATCCTGGTTTGAGAAGGCGCTGCGCTATTCGCTCGACACCCATGACAGTTTCCTGCCGGGCAATCCGGATGAACTCAAGGTGATGGACCGCCTGCACGCCTACTGTTACTTTCTCGAAGCGCTGCTGTCGCGAACAGCCAGGACAGAGGTCCGCGCGGCGCTGGGCGTGGGCATCGGGAGGGTGGCGCACTACCTGCGCGCGATCGGACCGAAGTTCGAACGATCCGACGTCTGCGCGCAACTGCTTCGGGTACGGATGCTAGCGGCACACATCGGCGCCGTGGAGATGGACAGCAGCGCGGCAGCGTATGAAGCGGCGCACTGCGTCTCGCATCAGCGATTCGGCGGGCCTCCCATGATCGATGGTGGATACGGCTTCGGCACGCGCAACGGCGAACCCCTACCGTTTATGAATCCGGTCTCGACTGCGTTCTGCATGCAGGCAGCGCAGTGGTGGGCGGACTGGCAAGGCGGGCGCTTCGCGGGCAATCTGGACGAGTTGATCTGACGCAGTGAGCAAGCGGATCAAGCTCGTCTTCGCTTCCGGGTCAGACGACCTGATCCCGGAGCTGTTGGAGAAGATGGCGTGCATTCAACCGGAACTGCCGCTGTGGCTGGTGGCGGAGTTCCCCGCCCCCCCGGTGGAGGGGGTGACGGTGGATCGATGGATCCGCTGGTATCCGGCCAAGGACCTGGCCGACAACGAACGCCGGATCGATGCCGCCGTCAGCGGATGCGACGTCGTGCTGGCCGCCATCCTGCAACAACCGCGCATGCCGTTTTGGCGGATGCGATGGGCGGCCATGCGTCGCTGGCCGCTGCGGATCCTCGTCTTCAACGAGAACCTGGACCACTTCATGTTGCGGCCGCGGCAGATTCTCGCGATCGGCCGCTACTTCCTGTGGCGGGCAAAGAATTTCGTGCGATGGGAGACGAGGCCCGGCGGAACTCTGTATACGTTTCTGTGGCGATTGCGGCATCCCGGGGCCTGGCGGCGGCCACTGGCCTACCGCGCGGCGCTGCTTTCCGGCAAGTTGGCGCGCGCCCTGCGCCGCCCGCCGGCAGCAGTAGCGAAGGGCGAGCGACTGGCGGATGGCATCAGCGTGGTGATCCCGTCACGCAATGGACGCGAGTTGGTAGTGCGACTGTTTGCCT